>NZ_JBQEQF010000012.1:11004-122129 GCF_052046035.1 Paenarthrobacter sp. 22069
CCGCACCCGCACCCCGGACACGCTGGAGCACAGGGACAGGAGTGACGCCTGGGAAGCGCGCCCCACGCATGCGCCTGGGATTCCCGGTACTATCCCGGTAGTAGAAAGGCCCCCGGCAGGTCAGCCGGCGGACACAGCACATACGGGCAACGCGCGCAGGGGCACCCTGCACACGGGCACCGGGCCGGGCAGGACCGGCGGTTCCACCAGGGTGGAAGCCGCTCCAGGGGGAGGAACGGGAATGGCAGTGAACCTTCAGCTTGTTCCGGCTGCGGCGGGCAAGCGGCTTGGCGCTGCCGTCATCGACTGGCTTCCGGGGGTGGCAGTGCTGGTGGTGATGTTCGCCATCGGATTTGCCGGGATCACCCGCACCAGGAGCGGCGGCTTCATTGTGTACGACACCTCTTCCCTGGTCCTGTTTGGTGGCATCGGCCTGGGGGCGACCCTGGCGTACCTGTTCGTTGTACTGGGGCTGGAAGGCCGCACCGGTAAGACGCCAGGCAACCTGGCCATGGGCATCCGCAGCGCGGACCGGGACGGCTACGCACCCGGCGCCGGCGCTGTCTTCCTGCGCGGTCTGATCACCGGTGCAGGCATTCTGCTGGCCCTGCTGGCCGCAGTGCTGGTAGTGGTCTTCAAATGGTTTGACGCCGCTCTGTTCATCCTCGGCACGCTGCTCCTGGTGGGTGCTGCCTGGGCCGTGCTGGCGGTGGTTTCCAACCGGTGGGACAAGAACGGCGGCCTGCGGGCCTGGAACGACACCGCCGCCAAGACCCTGGTGTTCGATGTCAAAGCCGGCAGGGACCCTATCACCACCGGCGGCATCCAAGGGCCCTACAGCTTCGCGCCCCTTGACCTTCCCCCCGTGCAGCAGGTGCTCTCCCCGGTGGCCGGCCCCAAATCGCCGCAAACCGCCTCGCCGCAAACCGCCGCACCCCAAACCCCTGGCTCCCAGCCGCCTGCTCCGGCACTGCAAACTCCGCCACCCGCTGTCCCGGCCCCGTACAACCCGGCCCCGTACAACCCGGCCCCGTACAACCCGACGCCGGTGGCTCCGGCGCCCCAGGTCAACGGACCCCAGGCATCCGCACCCCAAGCACCAGCGCCGTCGGCCAGCATGCCGTCCCAGACCATGCCATACGCCTCGCCGGCATCCTTCGCGCCGCCCGTGGCCGATTCCCAGGGCGTCCCCCCGGGCCACAGGGTGCCTTCGCCGCACGTGGACGACGACGTCGAACGAACCCAGGTGCGCCCCGGAACGACCGGCCCCGCCCAGGTGGCCGTCCTCCGCATCCGGTTGGATGACGGCCGCGACTTCCAGCTGGACCGCAGCGTGCTGGTGGGCCGGAACCCGCTCGGGCAGGCCGGGGAACAGCACGCCCAGCTGCTGGCCGTGGACGATCCCGGGCGTTCAATTTCGAAGACGCACCTGCACCTGCTCACTGACGGTGCGGGCATCTGGGTGACGGACCGGCAGTCAACCAACGGAAGCGCCGTCACCACCCCGGACGGCCTGCGCACCCCCCTGGTGCCGGGCGTCCCCACGTTTGTCACCCCGGGATCCAGCGTGCATTTTGGAGACCGTACCTTTTACCTAGGACAGGCATGAACCAGCACCCCGCCAGTGTTTCCTCCACCATCCAGCCAGGGCCGGGCCTCAGCCTGGCCTTCGGCTACGGGACGGACCGCGGGCTCCGCCGGGAGCTGAATGAGGACTCATACATTGCCTCCGATCCTGTCTTCGCCGTGGCGGACGGGATGGGCGGGCATGAAGCCGGCGAGATAGCCAGCGGCCTGTGCGTGCGTGCACTGGCCGGGATGCCCCAGGTCGCCACAGGGGAGCGGAGCATTACGGCAGCAGTCCTCCAGCAGTACCTGGTCCGGGCGGACAGCTCCATCCGCGAAGCCACGGGAGGCCGGGCGGGCACCACCCTGACCGGCGCCGTGGTGGTGGAACAAATGGGCATGCCGTACTGGCTGGTCCTGAACATCGGCGATTCGCGCACCTACCGCTTGAGCCAGGGGCGGTTCGAGCAGATCAGCGTTGACCACTCCGAAGTCCAGGAACTGGTGGACGCGGGCGAGATCACTGCGCAGGAGGCCACCGTCCACCCGCGCCGGCATGTGGTGACCCGTGCACTGGGTACGGGGGATGAGACGGAGGCCGACTACTGGCTGCTTCCCGTCGAGGAAGGTGACCGCGTCCTGGTGTGCTCGGACGGCCTCACCGGGGAACTGTCGGACGATGACATCTTCCGGATCCTCAGCACCACCGCGGATCCGCAGGAAGCCGTGGACGCCCTCATCCAGGCCGCACTGCGCAACGGCGGCCGGGACAACGTCACAGCCATTGTGGTGGACGCGACGAACGTATCGAACGACGACGGCGCCGGCACCACCGCGCCCCGGCACACGTCCGCGGACGGGGACGAAGTGACGCTGCCGCGTCCCGCGGCAGCCGCGCCCGTGACGAAGCCCCTGCCCGAACCGGCCGCGGACGCTGCGGAGAACGCGGGGGAGCCGGACGATGACGGGCGCTAGCTACGTTCCCGGCACCTGGCTGGGCATTGTGCGGTCCCGCACCGCGGTGCTCCTGGGCCCCGGTCTGCCGGCTGAACTCGCCGGCGCTGTGTGGGAGCTCCTGGCGGGACGGCCCGAGCCGCACGAGGTCCTCGCTGCCGTCACCAGCGGCTCCGGCGGATCGCTCACCCAGCTGCCGTCGTTCGGGATCCTGGACTTTAACGGCCCGCTGCGCGTGTTCCTGCGCGGCGACATCGATCTGACCGTAGAGCAGCCGGGCGGAGCGGTGGACCTTGATGGGCGGGATGTCACCACCTGGAACGAGCGCAAGTTCGTCGTCCCGGGCAGGTGCAGGCTGGGTATCGCGGTCGGCGGCACCGGTAGTGGGCACGCGAGGGAACATCGCGAGCTGCCGCTGGGCGAGGGCGTGGTGCTGCTGCAGTCCCTGACGCTCGGCGTTCCCTCCGGCCCCGCCGCAGTCCGCGGCCCCGCCGCCGCGGGCAGAACCGCAGCACGGAATACGTCCCCTTCTGCCGATGGCACCTTTGCCGTGAACACTGCTGGCGTGGTGGACGGTCATGCCGACAGCGACAGCGAGGACACCGCATCCGGTGTTTCACCAGGGGCGCCCATGGCGGACGCCGGCCCCACCGCTGCTGCAGCGGGCAGTGCCGGGGATTCCCACTCGGAGACGGAGGAGACGGCAGCCGCTTCTTCCGGGACCGTGGTGGGCGTCGTCGAGGACGAACCCAATCCTGAACCCGTGGCAGGGCCCGAGGGTGGGCAGTCAGGGGACGAGAGCCTGGGCCCGGTACCCGGGGAAAGCTTTGACCCGGACGCCACGATTGCCCCCGGCGCCATCATCGACATTGACGGGGAACTTGCCGTTGACGCGGCCGGCACAGGTCCCGAACACCTTCAGACGGAGGCCGGTGGCGACGCCGCCGCTGATGCTGCCGGCACTGACGGGAAAAATGCGGACGAAGATGCCGCCGGGGCAGAGAGCGCTCGGCCAGCCAGTGCCGCCCGGGACCAGGCCGAGGCCGCCTTCGCAGCGGAGACGACGTCATCCTACGACCATCTGTGGGACCGCACCGTGATGCGGAACATCGAGGATGCTGCCGTCCGGGAGGAGCCCGACGCCGATTCCGGCCACGTGCTCCCGCAGCAGCAGGCCGCCCTGGCCGCAGCCGAACCCCTGCACGCGCTGGGCACCGGAGACGCTGGGACCCTGGCCGGGCCAGAGGGAGCAGCGCATTCCGGTGCCGGAGATTCAGCTGCATCCGGCCCGGGAGCCGACACAGGTTCCCCTGCCGGGTCCGGCCCGGGCGGGTACGCTTCCACCCAGCCTGATCCTGCCCAGCCTGATCCTGCCCAGCCCGATTCTGCCCGGCCCGATCCACCCCGGGCCCGTCCTGCGTCCCCGGGTCTGATCGATTCGGTGCCGTGGCGTACCGGCGGTGCCACCCCGGCACCAGCCGGCCCCCGGATGTCACCGTCGGTGGGGACGCCCCCGGCTCCATTTGCACCCGACGTTCCATCTGCACCCGACGCTTCATCCATGGCCGCTCCATCCGGTCCGCATACGGCATCCAGCCCGGCTAGCCACACCCCCGCGGGGAACGCAGGCAGCAGCAATGAACAGGGCCAGGGCTTTGATCCCGACCACGACGGCCAGACGGTGCTGAAGGGCAGCTTGCCGGGGGCACCGTCTGGCCTGGCTCCAGGTGGTCCGACTGCTGGCGGGGCAGTCCCACCACAGGACGCCCCCGGCGGCCCACTGGTGCTGGCCCGTGTCTGTGCGCAGGGCCACCCCAATCCACCAACCCGTGCCCAGTGCAGTGTTTGCGGGAGCGCCTTGTTGCCGGATGCGGTGCAGGTGGCCCGTCCGCGGCTGGGGCGGATGCGCCTGTCCACCGGTGAACTGCTGGACCTTGATGAATCGATGGTCATCGGCCGGCAGCCGTCCGTTTCCCGGGTCCAGGGCGGTGTCATGCCAAGGCTGGTCCAAGTGGCGAGCCCGGGCGGCGACATCTCAAGGTCACATGTCGAAGTCCGGCTCGAGGGCTGGCATGTGATGCTGTGCGACCTCAAAGCCACCAACGGAACCGTCCTGGTCCGCGAAGGCCAGCCGCCGCGGCGGCTGGCCCAGAACGAGATGGCCATCCTGCTCGACGGCGACATCGCGGAGCTGGGCGACAACATCTCGATGCGTTTTGAGGAGATTCCGTGAGTTCCAAAAGGCCGGTTGCGCCGCCGCCCCGCATCCCGGGCTTTACCTACATCAGCCTGCTGGGGTCCGGCGGCTTTTCCGACGTCTACCTGTACGAACAGGACAGGCCGCGCCGGAAGGTCGCCGTCAAGGTGCTGCTCTCGGACCTGAAGACCGAAGGCGCCCGGCGCCGTTTCGAGTCAGAGGCCAACCTGATGGCCCAGCTGTCCTCGCACCCCTACATCGTCACCATCTTCGAAGCGGAGGTGACCGACGACGGGCACTCCTACCTTGCCATGGAGTACTGCTCCAGGCCCAGCCTGGATGTGCGGTACCGGCGGCAACGCTTCAGCGTCGATGAAGTCCTGGCCGTCGGCATCCAGGTGGCCTCCGCCGTCGAAACCGCGCACCGCGCCGGGATCGCGCACCGGGACATCAAGCCCGCCAACATCCTGGTTACGGACTACAACCGTCCTGCCCTCACCGACTTCGGTATCTCCGGAACGCTCGCGGGCGACAGCGATGACGACTCCGGCATGTCGATTCCCTGGTCTCCACCGGAGCAGTTCCGGGACGGCGCCGTTGACGGCGTCATGGTTGACGTCTGGGCACTCGGCGCCACGCTCTACACCCTGCTGGCAGGCAGGTCGCCGTTCGTCATGCCCGGTGCGGACAACTCGCAGCGCGAGCTGATCAGCCGGATCAGCACCATGGCGCTGCCGCGGCTGGGCCGTGCGGACGTGCCCGAATCCCTGGAGCTGGCCCTGGCTACCGCCATGGCCAAGTCGCCGCAGTCCCGCTACTCCTCGGCCCACGCCTTCGCCCTGGCCCTGCAGCGCATCCAGGCCGAACTCAACCTCTCCGTGACGCCCTTCGAGGTCCTGGAAGAGCCGCAGCCGGAGGAAAGCCACCCGGACGACGGCACCGAGGAAACGCGGGTCCGGAGCATCGCCGCGATCGACCCGGAGCGGACCGGCAGCGCCCCCACTTTCCCGGCCCGAACCCGCCCCAGCCCATCCCGCCCCAGCCCGTCCGGGACTGACGCGACGGCGCGCAGGGGCGCCGCCCCGCCGTCGTCCTTTACCCCGGCCGCCCCCACGCAGTGGCGGGCTGCCCCGGCAGTGCCGCACATCCCCGCAAGCCCGGCCGGAGCGGGCGGCCCTGGAACAGCCGCGGCCGACGACGGCGGGCAGGGGGAGTGGGCCCAGTCCACCGTCCTGCGCGGCAGCGAAGGGGCGGTGAACTACGGTGCGTCGGTGACAGGAGCCCCGGCCACCGATGCGGGAGGTACCGGGCAGGAGACTGCCTACACCGCAGACGCAACAGTGCAGCGGGCCGTGAAGGTGGACCAGCCCGAGCCGGAACCGGAAGCAGACCACGGCAAGCGCAACCTGTGGCTCGCCATCTCCGGCGGCACTCTCCTGGCACTGGCGGCCGTGGTGGGGATCGTGGTGGCCAACGCGGCTCCCGGCGCCCCGAAGCCCGTGCCCACCCAGCAGGTCACCAAACCGCCCGCTGACGCACTTGACAACGGCACCGTCCCCGACGTGGAAGGCCTCAAGGGCACCATCGGCGGTGACGGGGAGGCCACCTTCACCTGGACCAACCCGCAGCCCAAGGACGGGGACACCTACAAATGGAAGGTGTACACCATCGGCGGCAGTGGAGCGGAGTTCCAGGCCATTGCGCAGCCGCCGGTCCGCGTCCGGCCCAATCCCACCGGCCAGACCTGCATCCAGGTGATGATCGTGCGCACCGACGGTTCATTCTCACCCATGGAACCAGGCTCCATCGCCTGCACGGGCCAGTGAGGTTCCTGCCCGGCGGAACGGCACCATTGCACCATCAGTACTGCGGTTATCGGACCAGTTATGCCTTGAGGAGGCACGGATCATGGGGGATCTAGCAATCGATTTTTGTGGCGAATGGTATGAGCCATCGGATGAGGACATCTTCAATATTGGCCGCGAGGGCGATCTTGAAGTGGACGACAACCCGTACCTGCACCGGCAGTTCCTGCAGGTGGCCCGCTATGACGGCATCTGGTGGCTCAGCAACGTGGGCAGCATGCTGTCCGCGACCGTGGCCGACGCCTCCGGCGGCATGCAGGCCTGGCTGTCGCCCGGTGCCCGGATTCCGCTGGTGTTCAGCCACACCAATGTCATCTTCACGGCCGGGCCCACCACCTATGAGTTCGCCGTGCACCTGAAGACGCCATCCTTCCGGCAGGAAGCCCGCGAGGGCGCCAGCAGCGGCGACACCACCATCGGTCCCGTCGTTTTCACGGACGCACAGAAGGCGCTGATCGTGGCGCTCGCCGAGCCGGTACTCCGGCGCGAGGGCACCGGTTTCAGCGCCATCCCCTCCTCCGCGGCCGCCGCCAAAACCCTGGGCTGGGCCCTTACCCGCTTCAACCGAAAGCTGGACAACGTCTGCGACAAGCTGGACCGGGTGGGCGTGGCAGGACTGCGGGGCGGGGGCGGGAAGCTCGCCACCAACCGCCGGGTGCGGCTGGTTGAACACGCCGTCACCACCCACCTGGTGACATCCGATGACCTGTACCTGCTCGAAAAGATGAGGGGCGTGGACGAAGGATGAGGATCCGGCTGACACTCCGCCGTGAACCCGCCGACGCCAAGGACCTGGCCGTCACGGTGGACGGACTGGCCACGGTGGCCGACATCGCCACCGTGCTCTGGGCCGCTGACCCTGACCGGAAAGGCACCCCCGCACCGGACAACCTTTCCCTGCGCATCGACGAAGCCTTCGTCGGTGCCGGCATCAGCGGAAACGTCCTGGCCCGGGGTGACAACCTCCTGGAATCGGGCCTGCGTCCCGGTTCGGTGGTATCCCTGGCCCAGGTCAGCGAACAGTTCCACGAGCCCGGGGCGAACCGCGGACCGGCGGCGGCCACCCTGCGCGTGCTGTCGGGGCCCGACGTCGGCCGCGAATTTTCGCTGCCCACCGGGACCAGCTACATCGGCCGGGACCGCAACGTGGACATCCGGCTGACGGACCCGCTGACTTCCAAACGGCACGCCCGGATCACGGTGGGCGAAAGCATCGAGATTGTCGATACCAACTCCGCCAACGGCCTCCTGATGGACGCGCTGCCCGTCACGCGCGCCACCCTGAATTCCTCCGACACCGTGACCCTGGGCGACACCACCGTGACCGTGGTGCCGCTGGGGCACAACCATGCGGCAGCTCCGACGTCGCCCCTGCTGAACTTCAACCGGTCGCCGCGCGTGGTGCCCCGCTTCGACGTGCCCAAGCGGGTGCTGCCCGCCGGGCCGAAGCGCCCCGAGGACCAGCCCTTCCCCTACATCATGCTGGTGGCACCCCTGATGATGGGTGCAGTGATCTTCGCGGTCACCCAGAACGTGCTCTCCATGGTGTTCATGCTGATGATGCCCCTGTTCATCGTCGGCCACTACGTGGACCAGAAGATGCGCACCCGGAAGCAGCAGAAGGAACAGCTCAAGCAGTTCCGTGCCTCCATGGCCGCTTTCCGGCAGGACCTCACCGAGCTGCAGCAAGTGGAACGCGCGGTCAGGCTGCAGGAAGCGCCATCCGTCAGCGACACCGTGGACGCGATCTACAAACTGGGACCGTTGCTGTGGACGCACCGGCCCGAGCACCCCTCCTTTCTGGGCCTGCGGTTCGGGCTGGGGACGGCGCCGTCCCGCATCCCGCTGGAAGAACCGTCCAACAACGACACCGAGGTGCAGTACAGCCGCGAAATCCAGGACTGCATCAAGCAGTTCAGCGAGATCGAAGGTGTTCCCGTGGTCTCCCAGCTGCGGACCTCCGGGGCGCTGGGCATCGCCGGCTCACGCGGCCTGGTGGACGATGTTGCCCGCGGCATGGTGCTCCAGCTCGTGGGACTGCATTCCCCGGCCGAGGTGGTTCTGACCGCCGTCACATCCGCCCAGTCGCGGGAACGCTGGAACTGGCTGCAGTGGCTGCCGCACGTGGGCTCGGGGCACAGCCCCCTGGCGGGGGACCACCTCGCTGCCGGCTCCGCGGGCGGCTCCTCCCTGCTGGCCCGCCTTGAGGACCTGGTGGACGCCCGGGAGGCCGCGGCCAAGCGGTCCGGCCCGGACCTGCGCCCCGGCATTGATCCGGTGAAGCACGAACTCGAAGAACCAGTCCTTCCCTCGGTCCTGGTGATCGTGGAGGACGACGCTCCGGTGGACCGCGGCCGCCTCACCCGGCTGGCTGAACGGGGTCCGGACTCCGGCGTGCACGTCCTGTGGGTCGCCACGGACATCCAGGCCCTGCCTGCCGCCTGCCGCGACTTCATGGTGGTGGACGGCGACCACGGCACCACCACCGGCCAGGTGCGCCTGGGCCGCCACACCTACCCCGTCAGCTGCGAGAGCGTGGACGCCGAACTCGCGGCCCAGCTCGCCCGGATGCTGGCGCCGGTGGTCGACGTCGGCAAGCCCGTCAACGACGACTCCGACCTGCCGCGCGCCGTCTCCTACGCCACCCTGATCGGCAAAGACTTTCTGGACAACCCGCAGGCCGTCGCGGAGCGCTGGACGGAAAACAACTCCGTCCGTGCAACGGCGGTGGCCAACCGCAAGGACAACGGAACCCTCCGCGCCCTGGTGGGGTCAAAGGGCATCGAACCGCTTTACCTGGACCTGAAGAACGAAGGGCCGCACGCCCTGGTGGGCGGTACCACCGGTGCCGGCAAATCCGAGTTCCTGCAGTCCTGGGTGATGGGCATGGCGGCCGCCTACAGCCCCGACCGAGTCAGCTTCCTCTTCGTGGACTACAAAGGGGGCGCCGCGTTCGCCGACTGCATCAACCTTCCGCACACGGTGGGGCTGGTGACGGACCTGTCCCCGCACCTGGTGCGCCGGGCTTTGACGTCGCTGCGGGCCGAGCTGCACTACCGCGAGCAGCTGCTGAACCGGAAGAAGGCCAAGGACCTGCTGGCACTGCAGCGGGAGGCTGATCCGGAAGCGCCGCCGTACCTGATCATCATCGTGGACGAGTTCGCGGCCCTGGCCAACGACGTACCAGAGTTCGTGGACGGTGTGGTGGACGTGGCTGCGCGTGGCCGGTCCCTGGGCCTGCACCTCATCCTCGCCACCCAGCGGCCCGCCGGCGTCATCAAGGACAACCTCCGCGCCAACACGAACCTCCGCGTTGCGCTTCGCATGGCCGACGAGGACGACGCCACCGACATCCTGGGCGTCCCGGACGCCGCCTACTTCGACCCCGGCATCCCGGGCCGCGGCGCCGCCAAAACTGGACCCGGCCGCATCCAGGGATTCCAGACGGGCTACGCCGGCGGCTGGACCACGGACAAACCCCAGCGGCCCCAGATCGACATCGTGGAAATGGCCTTCGGCTCGGGACCCAGCTGGGAGCCGCCGGCCTCCGACAAGCCCGTTCTCGCCGAGCCCGCCGGGCCCAACGACATCGCGCGGATGACCTCCACCATCGTCCACGCCGCGGACACCCTGGCCATCCGGCCCCCGCGCAAGCCATGGCTGGACGAACTGGCCAAGACCTACGACTTCTCCAAGCTGCCCAACCCCCGCACCGATGAACAGCTGCTGCTGGGCGTTGCCGACGATCCTGTGCACCAGGACCAGCCCACCGTGTTCTATGAACCGGACCGGGACGGCAACATGGCCATCTACGGAACGGGCGGTTCCGGCAAGTCCGCCGCACTGCGCGGCATTGCCATTGCTGCCGCCGTCACCCCGCGCGGCGGTCCCGTCCACGTGTACGGCATTGACTGCGGCTCGGCCGGGCTGCGCATGCTCGAGGAGCTCCCGCACGTGGGCGAGATCATCAACGGCGACGACGTGGAACGCGTCGGCAGGCTGCTGCGCCTCCTGCGGGACATCGCCGAGCTGCGGTCCGCGCAGTTCGCGGAGGTGCGTGCTTCCACCATCGTGGAGTACCGGAAGCTGGCCAACCGGCCGGACGAGAAGCGGATTTTCGTGCTTGTGGACGGCATGTCCGCGTTCCGTGAGGCTTACGAGCACAGCAAGCTTTCCGGGCTCTGGGACATCTTCCTGCAGTTGGCCACCGACGGCAGAACACTGGGCATCCACCTGGTGGTGACGGGGGACCGGCCCAACGCCGTCCCCGCATCACTGCTGGCCTCCATCCAGCGCCGCCTGGTCCTGCGGCTCTCCAACGAGGACGACTACATCTCCATGGACGTCCCCAGGGACGTCCTCACCGCCAATTCCCCTCCGGGCCGGGGACTCCTCGACGGCCTTGAAGTGCAGCTGGCCGTCCTTGGCGGCAACTCGAACCTGGCCCTGCAGGCCCGCGAAGTCCACAAGCTCAGCGAGGCAATGCTGCGCCAGGGCCTCGACGCCGCCCCCGGCATCGAGCGGCTCCCGGAGCAGGTGGACCTCGATGTCCTGCCTGCCGGCAACCCGGACCTGCCGGTGATCGGCGTGGATGACGAGTCCTTGCAGCCCGCTGAGATCATGGCCCGCGGCCCGCTGCTGCTGGCCGGTCCGCCCGGCGCCGGCCGTACCGTTGCCCTGGTCACCCTGGCCTATGCCCTGCGCCGGTCCAACCCCGCCACCGAGCTGATCTACGTTGGATCCCGCCGCTCCGCCGTCGCGTCCCTGCCCATCTGGAACCGGGCCGTGGTGGGGCCCGATGACCTCGCCGAAGTCGTGGAGGACTTGGTGGAGCACTCCACCGGCAACCCCGGAATGGTGGCCATCTTCATCGAAGGCCTCACGGAGTTCACCGACACCATCGCGGAATCCGGAATGGCGCAGCTTGTCACGGCATCGCTGAAGGCAGACCAGTGGGTGGTGGGGGAGTCGGAATCCTCCACCTGGTCCTCGGCGTGGCAGCTCGCCCAGCCGTTCAAATCCGGCCGCCGCGGCCTGCTGCTCAACCCGGGCGACATCGAAGGCGACAGCCTGCTCAACACCTCGCTTGGCAGGGTCAGCCCCGACTTCATCCCGGGCCGCGGGTACGTGGTGGGACGCGGCAAGGCGCGGAAAATCCAGGTGGCGCTGCCGCCCGAAAACCGGGACTGAAGGGGCCTGCGCCGGGCGGCCGCGCCACACGCGGATTTGCGGCCGTCCGGGAGAGTGTAGAAGACTGCTGCGGAACCCAGAAAGCCGCGGACGGGGGATCCGTGGGCGTCGAAAGGTAACCGTGAGCCCATCCTCCCCGCCATTCCGTGCTGTCCCCGCCGCCTTTTCCGCGGCAGTCCTTGCCCTTGCCCTCGGCTTCCCTGCCACCACACCCGCCCTTGCCGATTCCCCGGAAGCAACGCCCGCTGCCACCAGTGCGGCACCGACCGACCAGCCCGCACCGGACAAGACGGCGAACGGGCGGTCCGGCAAGCCCGACGCGCCCACCGACCCGCCGGGGCAGGGTGGTTCGCCCTCCCAGCCTGCCACCAGCGAAACCGCACCCCCGCGTACGTCCGCGCCCACGGCGCCTCCACGCGTGCCGGTGCCGGCCCCCACGGCGCCCGTTCCCGGCATTGCCGGGGCAACGGTCCAACCTGACGAAACAATGCCGGCCGACACGCCCACGTCCGGTTCCCCGTCCTCCACGGCAGCCGCACCGTCGTCGGAATCCAACTGGAACAAAACCACTGCAAAATCCCCCGCCCCCACCCCGGCCGCGGCAACACGTACCGGATCCCCCGGCAGCGGCGCCTCCAACCTTTACATTCCCGCCGGCGTCCTGCTGGTGGGATTGTCAGCCGGCGCCTTCGCGCTGTGGGGCAGGAACAGGCTCAGGTCACACTGACCCAAGGCACTGAAGCGGGCACGCCCCTGCCCTTTTGAAGCCGCTCCGGCCGCTGCGCCCGTCCACTGTCCGGGGTGTAAGGCAAGATAGGTCTGTGAGCACAGGACCAGGACCCGCAGAACAGACCGCAACCCGGACCACGGCACCCATCGAGCCCCAAACGATCCCCACCGAAGCCATCCGCGAGGAGTACGAAAACCTCGCCGACGTGGTGCGGAAGTACCGGTTCGCCTATTACCAGGAGGACGCGCCCCTGGTCTCGGACGCCGAGTTCGACACGCTCTTCCGCAGGCTCGAGGAGATCGAGGCGCTGCACCCGGAGCTGGTGGCCAACGATTCGCCAACCCAGGAAGTGGGCGGCGAGGTATCGGCCGCGTTCGCGCCCGTCCAACACCTGCAGCGGATGTACAGCCTGGAGGACGTCTTCTCCCTGGAGGAGCTGGATGCGTGGCTCAACCGGGCCGAGGCAAGCATCGAAAAAATCGGTGACGGCGGTGCCAGGGCGGCCTGGCTGACGGAACTCAAGATCGACGGCCTGGCGGTCAACCTCCTGTACCGCGACGGGAGGCTGGTGCGTGCTGCCACCCGCGGCGACGGCACCACTGGCGAGGACATCACGCACAACCTGCTCACCATCAAGGAAATCCCGCAGGAACTGCGCGGCAGCGGCTTTCCCGCCGAAATGGAGGTGCGCGGCGAGGTCTTCATCCCGTCCAAGGACTTCGCGGAGTTCAATGAGGCCCTGATCGAGGCAGGCAAGGCCCCGCTGGCCAACCCGCGCAACGCCGCCGCCGGTTCGCTGCGCCAGAAGGACCCTGCCGAGACGGCCAAACGGCCCCTGAAGATGTTCGTCCACGGCATTGGCGCCCGCGAAGGACTGGCCGCCGGCAGCCAGTCCGAAACGTATGGCTTGCTCAAGGAATGGGGTCTGCCGGTCAGCCCGTACTTCGAAGTGCTGGCCGGCCGGGAGGACGTCCTGGCCTTCATCAAGCGCTACGGGGACCAGCGCCACAAGCTGCTCCACGAAATCGACGGCATCGTCATCAAGGTGGACGATTTCGCCACCCAGCGGGCCCTGGGCAACACCACCCGCGTTCCCCGCTGGGCCGTGGCCTACAAGTACCCGCCGGAGGAAGTTCATACCAAGCTGCTGGACATCCAGGTCAACGTGGGCCGCACCGGCCGTGTGACCCCGTTCGGCGTCATGGAGCCGGTCAAGGTTGCCGGATCCACGGTTGAGATGGCCACCCTGCACAACCAGGACGTTGTCAAGGCCAAGGGCGTCAAGATCGGCGACATCGTGATCCTGCGCAAAGCAGGCGACGTCATCCCCGAGATCGTGGGCCCGGTCCTGTCCCTCCGCGACCAGCAGGACCCGCCGGTGCACGACTTCGTGATGCCCACCGAATGCCCTTCCTGCGGTACCCCGCTGGCGCCGGCGAAGGAGGGTGATGTGGACGTCCGTTGCCCCAACGCCAGGTCCTGCCCGTCGCAGCTCCGGGAGCGGGTGTTCCATGTGGCCGGCCGCGGCGCCTTCGACATCGAGGCCCTGGGCTGGGAGGCGGCCATAGCGCTGACCCAGCCGGCCGAGCCCGACGTGCCCCCGCTGGGTTCCGAAGCCGGGCTCTTCGACCTCACCCCCGAGGACCTTGCCGACGTGCGGATCCGCAGGGAAAAGAAGGTCAAGGGCGTGCCCACCGGCGAGTACGAACTGGTGCCGTACTTCTTCAGCAAGGGCACTGCCAAGGCGCCGTCAAAGCCCACCGCCAACACCCAGAAGCTTTTCAAGGAACTGGAAAAGGCCAAGACCCAGCCTCTGTGGCGGGTGCTGGTGGCCCTGTCCATCCGCCACGTGGGACCCCGCGCTTCACGGGCGCTGGCGCAGGCATTCGGCACGATGGACCGGATCCGGGCAGCCTCGGAAGAGGAACTGGCCCACGTGGACGGGGTGGGCCCCACCATCGCGGCGGCGCTCAAGGAGTGGTTCGCCGAGGACTGGCACCTGGAGATCATCGACCGCTGGGCCGCCGCCGGGGTCCGCATGGAGGATGAACGCGACGAGTCCATGCCCCGGACCCTCGAAGGACTCACCGTGGTGGTCACCGGTTCCCTGCCCAACTTCAGCCGCGATGAGGCCAAGGAGGCCATCCTGCTCCGGGGCGGCAAGGCCTCCGGGTCCGTCTCGAAGAACACCAGCTACCTGGTGGCCGGCGAAAGCGCCGGCAGCAAACTGGACAAGGCGGAGCAGCTGGGCGTGCCCGTCCTGGACGAGGACGGATTCCGCAGGCTGCTCGACGGCGGCCCGGCGGCCGTGGGGGACGCTGCGCCCACCGATCAGGCGCAGGAAGGCACAGGGGAAGCGTCGGTCCCGGCCGCTGTCGGGGAAAGTACTGCCGGGGAGAGCACCGTCGAGGAGACCACAGTGGAGGAGAACGCATGACGTCCGCCGTGGAATTGCTGGAGGTGGCCAGGCAGGCTGCCGCGGCCGGCGCCAGAGTCCTGGCCGGCCGGGACGGCGACGCGCTCGACGCAAGCAACAAGGGTGCCGCCGGCGACTGGGTCACTGCCTTCGACGTGGCGGCAGAGACCGCCGTGCGCAATGTCATTGCCTCGACCCGGCCCGGAGACAGCATCACCGGCGAGGAACAGGGAACCTCCCGCCCGGCGCATCCCACCGGCTACCGGTGGTCCATCGACCCCCTGGACGGCACCACCAACTTCATCCGCAACATCGTCTACTACGCCACGTCCGTGGCTGTGGCCGATGCCGACGGCGCGTGGCTGGCCGGGGTGGTCGACGCCCCTGCGCTGGGCCGGGTGTACTACGCTGCCCGCGGCCAGGGGGCGTGGCTGGAGGAACGCGGAAAAACCACCCGGCTCGAGGGGCCTGTCCCCGGCCGCGCCGGGCAGATCCTGGCCACCGGGTTCAGCTACGAGCCCCACATCCGGTCCCAGCAGGCGGCAGCCTTCGGCACCCTCATGGAAGGCTTCGCCGACGTCCGCCGGCTTGGGTCCGCCGCCCTGGACCTCTGCATGGTGGCGGATGGAACGCACGACGCTTACGGCGAGCGAGGGCTGAACGAACACGATTTCTCGGCCGGAGCGCTGATCGCAGAGGAAGCCGGGTGCTGGGTCCGCAGGCCGCGCCTGACCAGTCCGCTTGACGGCGGCCCCAGCGACGACGAGCGTCTGGACGCCTGGACCTGCGCCGCCAGCCTGGAGCTGTCCGGCAAGTTTCCACTCTAGGAGTCGGGTTCGGGCGGACTCCAGGTACGCCGGGGCAATCTGATAGTTCGGTCACGGAAACCGCATTTCCGCCGTAACCGGGGCACGCCCGCCATTAGCATTGACGGAGTGCACCAGCAACTAACCATCCGTCCCGCCGTCGAGGCCGATTTCGCCGCCATCGCCCGCATCACCGGCGACTCGTATCTTTCCGCCGGCTACTTTGACGATGCCGCCCACCCGTACATGGTCAAAATCATGGACGTTGCGGAACGCGCCCGCCAGGCCACCATTTGGGTTGCCGAGCGGCAGGGGACAGTCATCGGTTCGGTCACGCTGGCACTGGCGGGCGAACCCTACGCGGACATTGCGCTGCAGGACGAGCTGGAATTCCGGATGCTGGTGGTGGACCCTGCCGTCCAGCGCAGCGGTGCCGGCAAAGCCATGGTGGAGGCCATCGTGGCCCATGCCAGGACCCTGCCGGGCATCACCGGCGTGGCACTGACCACGGGCAGCGAATGGGAAAGCGCCCACGGCCTCTACCGCAGGACCGGCTTCCATCGCGTGCCGGAACGGGACTGGTTCGTACCCGGCACCGACACAAAACTGCTGGTTTACCGGCGCAGCCTGTAGCAGCCCTACAGTGGTGGCGACCCATTCCAGCTTTGAAAGGCCACCCATGCGCAAAACCTTCGGCAGCGGATCCGTCTGGGAACAGACCCTTGGCTACTCCCGCGCCGTCCAGGTGGACAACACCCTCTACATTTCCGCCACCGCCGCCAGCGGCGACGACGGCATCGTCGGGGACGATTTCTACACCCAGACGCAGTACATCCTGCAGAAACTCGGCAAAGTCCTGGCCGACGCCGGCTTCGCCTACGAAGACGTGGTCCAGTCCAAGCTGTACCTGACGGACATCAGCAAATGGGAAGAGGCAGGCCGCGCCCACGGCGAGGTCTTCGGTGACATCCGCCCCACACTCTCCCTGGTCCACGTACTGCCGTTCCTGGACCCCAAGATGCTCGTCGAGATCGAACTCGTCGCCCAGAAGAGCGCATAACCACACCCCCAGGGCCGGATCCCGGGCTCAAGTCCGGGGTCCGGTCAACGTGCCGGCAGGCCGTAGCGGTGTTCCGGCCTGCCGGTGGTTCCGTAGCGCAGCTGGATGTCCACGGCCCCGTCGTCGGCCAGTGACGACAGGTACCGCTGGGCGGTGGCGCGGGACACGCCTACCCGGGAAGCCACCTCCGCCGCCGAATACTGCTCGCCCGGGACCAGCGACTCCAGAACCGCCGCTTCAGTGGCGGAGCGGGGTTTTGACGACGGCGTGACGTCACCGGGGACCAGCGCCCGCTTGGCCCGTTCCACCGCCTCCTGGTCCAGTGCGCCCGGCTGGCCGAGGAGCCGCCGGTACCGGGCGTAGGAACGCAGCTGCTGGGACAGCGACTCGGCCGTGAAGGGCTTGAGGAGGTACCCCAGGGCTCCGCGGCGGAACGCCACCCGGACGGACGCTGCGTCGGAAGCGGCACTGAGGATGATGGTGTCGACATCCAGCTGCTGCAGCAGGTCCAGGCCGGACGCGTCCGGCAGGTACACATCCAGCAGCACCAGGTCGGGGCGCAGGCTGTGGATGGCCTGCAGCGCCAGCGACGCTGTGCCAACGGGCGCCAGGGCCAGGAACCCTGCCACCGAGTCCACATAGGCCGCGTGGAGCTTGGCCACATGGAAGTCGTCGTCCACGATCAGGACCCGAAAATCGTCAGCCATTTTCATCCTTTCCGGCTGCCCCCGGGATGTTGGCGGCAGGATTTCCCGCCGTCGTATGCGGCAGGGTGGCCATGAACACGGCCCCCGGGCCGCCCCTGGTTCCCCGCTCCAGCACCTTGACTTCGCCACCGCGGCGCCGGGCCAGCTGGCGCGCCAGGGCCAGTCCAAAGCCCTGCCCGCCGCCTGCCCGGACCGGACCGGACGCGGTGGTAAACCCCTCGGCGAAGACGCCCTCAGTATCGGCTCCTTCTGCGAGCCCGTCACCCGAGTCCGCCACCACGATATGCAGCGTGCCGCCGTCGTCAGCCGGCTCGTCCAGCACCTCAAGCTCAACCCAGCGGTCCGTGGATGAGCCCGCCACGGCGGCGTTGACTGCATTATCGATCAGGTTCCCCAGGACCGTGGTCACATCCTGGGCTTCGGTGACCTGACCCCGGACCAGCGTCTCCGGCCCGATGCGAAGGGACACGCCGCGCTCGTCCGCCTCAACGCCTTTGGCACCCACGAACGCCTGGAGGTACGGGTCCTGCAGCAGCTCGGCCTGGTCCACCGGGAACTTCAGCGGACCGGTGGCGGCCAGCCGGGCCAGGTAGTCGCGCGCCTCCTGGTGCTGGCCGATGCCAAGGAAGCCTGCCAGGGTGTGCAGCTGGTTGGCGAACTCGTGCCGCTGGGCCCGCAGTGCTGTGGACATGGTGCCCACGGCGTCCAGTTGGCGGGTGAGTTGCTGCAGCTCGGTGCGGTCCCGCAGCATGATGACCCAGCCCAGGTCTTCCCGGCGGTGCAGGGCCTTGCGGGCGTTCACCACCAGGACCCGGCCGCCGGCGACCAGTTCCAGGGCGTCCTGGTGTAGTCCGCCGGTAGCCACGGCCGGACCCGCAGTACCGGTTCCCGGGCGCGTCAGGGCTTTCAGCTGCTCGGGCACCGGGGCTTGCTCCCACTGTGAGCCGGACAGGTCCGGCAACCCCAAAAGGCGCTGCGCGGCGGCGTTGAAGACGCTCACCCGGCCGTCGGCACTGACGCCGATCACGCCGTCGTCCACGCCCTGCAGGACCGCCACCTGGTCATGGACCAGCGTGCTGATTTCCTCCGGCTCCAGGCCCAGGGTAAGGCGCTGCAGGCGGTGGCGCAGCAGGAAGGACCCCAGGACCCCGGCCAGGAGCGCGCCGGCGGCGGTGAGGGCCACGGGCCCAATGTCCCGGGCCACGCTCTGGGCCACTGTATCCATCGAGTAGCCCACGCTGACCTCGCCCACCACCGTGGCAGTGCCCGGCGCGTATACGGGAACCTTCGCGCCGGCGGAAGGACCGAGGGTTCCTGTGTTCCGGGTGGTGATTTCCTGCCCGGACAACGCCTCGGACGGGTCGGTGCTGACTTTCTCGCCGAGCCGCTGCGGGTCGGGGTGGGCCATCCGGATGCCGGTTTCATCGGTGATCACCACGAACAGGGCTCCGGTCCTGGTCCGGGCCGCCTCCGCGGATGCCTGCAGCGGGCCTGCCAGCAGTTCGGCGGCCGGGGGAGTGCCGGGCTGTCCGCTGATCGCCAGGACGTCGGCCCGAACTTCGGGGTCCGAGGCGACGGTGCGGGCGAGTGTCAGCGCCTGGTCTTCGGCGTTGCTGCCCACCCTGTCGTAGGTCAGCCAGGCGTGCACGGCGGCGCTGAGCAGCACCACGAGCAGGACGACGGCCAGCTGGAGGAGGAGCGTCTGGGTGGAAAACCGCAGCGGCTGCCGGGGCGCGGAACGCTGCATGTCATCCTCCTTGACGGGTATCACGGGCTGTTGCGCTGCCCCTCTGCGGGCGTGAGCACAATGAGCAAAATGCTCCCAATAAGCAGTATGCCAATCAATTGAGCCAAAGGCACTGCCGTGACGGCCGCCACCCTACAGTCTGTAGCACGCATCACAACGCTGTGGTGCCGTTCACACGAAGGAGCCGGCTGTGCTGGTAATACTTGGATTCGCCATGATCGCAGTTTTCATGGTGCTGATCATGACGAAGAAGTTGACGCCAGTGCTGGCGTTGATCATTGTCCCTACGGTTTTCGGCCTCTTTGCCGGCGCCGGGCTGGGCATCGGCAACATGGTGATGGACGCAATGAAGTCCATGACCTCCACCGCGGCCCTGCTGATGTTCGCCATCATCTACTTCGGCCTGATGATCGACGTCGGCCTCTTTGACCCGCTGGTGAAGTTCATCCTCCGCAAGCTGGGCAACGACCCCGCCAAGGTTGTCCTGGGCACGGCCATCCTCGCGGCCGCCGTGTCGTTGGACGGTGACGGGTCCACCACCTTCATCCTCACCACCGCCGCCTTGCTGCCGGTGTACCTGCGCCTGAAGATCAGCCCCGTGGTCCTCACCTGTGTGGCCGGCCTGGCCAACGGCACCATGAACATCCTGCCGTGGGGCGGCCCCACCGCCCGCGCCGCGACCGCCCTGAAGATCGACGTCAACGACGTGTTCGTTCCCATGATCCCCTCGCTGGTGGCCGGCCTGGTCGTCGTGCTCGCCTTCTCCTGGCTGCTGGGCCTGCAGGAGCGCAACCGCCTCCGTGTTACCGCTCCCGAGATCTGGGGCGTGCCGGACACTGCAGAAGAGTTCGACGGCGGCACCTCCGCCGGCGGGTCCGGCACCGGCCGCGGACGCAAGGGTGGCAACCCCGGCGGAGCTGCCCCGCTGGGCGGCGCCGGTGTCACCGTCCTGGAACGCACCGAAACCCTCGTGGACGAGCACGACTCCGCCATGGCGGACACCGCCCTGGACCCCAACCGCAGCACCCTGCGCCCCAAGCTGTTCTGGTTCAACCTGGCGCTGACTGTCGCCGTCATGGTGGTCCTGGTGGCCAACATCATCCCGCTGCCGTTCGTCTTCATGGTGGGCGCCGCCATCGCCCTGCTGGTCAACTTCCCCAAGGTCAAGGACCAGGGCGCCCAGCTGATCGCGCACGCACCCTCCATCGTGGCCGTAGTCAGCATGGTCATGGCCGCAGCCGTCCTCACCGGCGTCCTCAAGGGTACCGGCATGGTGGAAGCAATGTCCGCGTGGCTGGTCCAGATCATCCCGACCTCCATGGGCCCGTTCATGGCCGTCATCACCGGCATCCTGAGCATCCCCATGACGTTCTTCATGAGCAACGATGCGTTCTACTTCGGCGTCCTGCCGGTGCTGAGCGAGACCGCCGCGCACTACGGGGTGGGCGCTGCCGACATGGCCCGGGCCTCCATCACGGGCCAGCCGTTCCACCTGCAGAGCCCGCTGGTGCCGGCCATCCTGCTGCTGGTCTCGCTGGCCAAGGTGGACCTCGGCGACCACCACAAGAAGGTCCTGTGGCGCACCGCCGTCATCTCCCTGGTAATGCTTGGCGTCGGCATGCTGACCGGAGCCATTGGTATCGGCTAGTCTGTAGCTGCCCGCGCTCCTGTCCCCGAGGCAGGACCGGGTACCGAAGGTGCCCGTCTGACGCCCGCTGGGGGCCGTCAGACGGGCATCTGCGTTTCCCCACTAGACTGGATCGGAAAACAATTCGAACTTTGCAGGGGAGATCCATGGCTGCGATCAACCGTGACGACGTCGCGCATCTCGCGCGGCTCGCTCACATCGAGATGAGTGCCGAAGAGCTGGACAGGATGGCCGGCGAGCTCGCCGTCATCGTTGATTCGGTCAAGTCCGTCAGCGAGGCCGCGGGGGACGACGTTCCGGCCACCTCACACCCGATTCCGCTCACCAACGTGTTCCGCGAGGACGTAGTGGGGCACACCTTCACAGCGGAACAGGCACTCTCCGGCGCCCCGGATTCCGATGACAACCGTTTCAAGGTCCCGGCCATCCTGGATGAGGCATAACCATGACTGAACAGAACATCAGCGCCGACGCCCTGATCCGGCTCTCCGCCGCGCAGCTGGCCGAGAAACTCGCCGCGGGCGAGGTCACCGCCGTGCAGGCAACCCAGGCGCACCTGGACCGGATCGCCGCCGTCGACGGCAAGGTCAATGCCTTCCTGCACGTCAACGCCGAGGAAGCCCTCGCCGTTGCTGCCGAAGTTGACGCCATCCGCGCCGCCGGAGGTGCCGAAGCCGAGGCCCTGCACGTCCTGGCCGGCGTCCCCATTGCCGTCAAGGACCTCATCGTCACCATCGGCCAGCCCACCACTGCGGGGTCGAAGATCCTCGAAGGCTGGCACAGCCCCTACGACGCCACCGTTGTGGAGCGCCTGCGTGCCGCGAAGATGCCCATCCTGGGCAAGACCAACCTGGACGAATTCGCCATGGGCTCCTCCACGGAGCACTCAGCCTATGGACCCACCCGCAATCCGTGGGACCTGGACCGGATCCCGGGCGGCTCCGGCGGCGGGTCGGCTGCCGCCGTTGCCGCCTTCGAAGCCCCCCTGGCCCTGGGCACCGACACCGGCGGCTCCATCCGCCAGCCGGGCGCCGTCACCGGAACCGTTGGCGTGAAGCCCACCTACGGCAGCGTCTCCCGCTACGGGGCCATCGCCATGGCCTCGTCCCTGGACCAGATCGGCCCGGTCACCCGGACCGTCCTGGACTCCGCCCTGCTGCACCAGGTCATCGGCGGCCATGATCCCCGTGACTCCACCTCGCTGCCGGAACCCCTGGCCGACCTTGTTGCTGCCGCGAAGACCGGCAATGTCGAAGGGCTGCGGATCGGCATCGTCAAGGAACTGCACGGCGAGGGCTACCAGGCCGGCGTCGAAAACCGCTTCAACGACGCCCTGGAACTGCTCAAGGAAGCCGGCGCCGAGATCGTGGAGGTCTCCTGCCCCAACTTCCAGTACGCGCTGGGCGCCTACTACCTGATCATGCCGTCGGAGGCCTCGTCCAACCTGGCCAAGTTCGACGGCGTCCGGTACGGCCTGCGCGTCCTCCCCGAGGATGGCCCCATGACGATCGAACGCGTCATGGGTGCCACCCGCGCCGCCGGCTTCGGCGACGAGGTCAAGCGCCGCATCATCCTGGGCACCTACGCCCTGTCCGCCGGGTATTACGACGCCTACTACGGCTCCGCGCAGAAGGTCCGCACCTTGGTCCAGCGGGACTTCGAGGCCGCCTTCGCGCAGGCCGACGTCCTGATCTCGCCCACCGCCCCCACCACGGCGTTCCCGCTCGGCGAAAAACTGGACGACCCCCTGGCCATGTACCTCAACGACGTCGCCACCATCCCGGCAAACCTGGCCGGTGTCCCCGGCCTGTCGCTGCCCGGTGGCCTGGCGGACGAGGACGGACTGCCCGTGGGCATCCAGCTGCTGGCACCGGCCCGCGAGGACGCCCGCCTGTACCGGGTGGGCGCGGTCCTGGAATCGCTGCTCGAAGCCAAGTGGGGTGGCCCGCTGCTGGCCCAGGCGCCCGACCTTGCCGCTGAATCCCTCGAAACCCAGGAGGCAAAATAATGAGCACCGATGAAATCCTGAGCTTCGACGAGGCCATGGAGAAGTACGATCCCGTCCTGGGGTTCGAGGTCCACGTGGAGCTCAACACCAAGACCAAGATGTTCTCCTCCGCCCCGAACGTCTTCGGCGACGAGCCCAACACCAACGTCAACGAGGTGGACCTCGGCATGCCCGGCGTCCTGCCGGTGGTGAACAAGACGGCGGTGGAGTCCTCCATCAAGATCGGCCTGGCACTGAACTGCAAGATCGCCGAGTCCTGCCGTTTCGCCCGGAAGAACTACTTCTACCCGGACACCCCCAAGAACTTCCAGACCTCCCAGTACGACGAGCCCATCGCGTACGACGGCTACCTGGACATTGAACTTGAAGACGGCACCGTGTTCCGCGTCGAGATCGAGCGCGCACACATGGAGGAGGACGCAGGGAAGCTGACCCACATGGGTGGTGCCACCGGGCGCATCCACGGCGCCGACTTCTCCCTGGTGGACTACAACCGTGCCGGCGTCCCGCTGGTGGAAATCGTCACCAAGCCCATCGAGGGTGCCGGTTCCCGTGCACCGGAACTGGCCAAGGCGTACGTTGCGGCCATCCGCGAAATCGTGAAGAACCTTGGCGTGTCCGATGCCCGGATGGAACGCGGCAACGTCCGCTGCGACGCCAACGTTTCGCTCCGCCCGCACGGCCGCGAACGCTTCGGCATCCGCTCCGAGACCAAGAACGTGAATTCGCTGCGCGCCGTGGAGCATGCGGTCCGCTACGAGATCCAGCGCCACGCCGCCGTCCTGGACTCCGGCAACCCCGTGGTCCAGGAGACCCGGCACTGGCACGAGGACACCCGCACCACCACCTCGGGCCGGCCCAAGTCCGACGCCGACGACTACCGCTACTTCCCGGAACCGGACCTGGTGCCCGTGGTCGCCTCCCGCGAACTGGTGGAGGAACTTCGCGCCACCCTGCCCGAACCGCCGGCCGAGCGCCGCAAGCGCCTCAAGACCGACTGGGGTTACTCCGACCTGGAGTTCCGCGACGTCGTGAACGCAGGCGTCCTGGACGAGATCGAGGAAACCATTGCCGCCGGCGCCTCAGCGTCCGTGGCCCGCAAGTGGTGGATGGGCGAGATCGTGGGCCGTGCCAAGGCTGCGGACGTTGACCCCGGCCAGCTGGGTGTTGAGCCCGCCACCGTGGTGGAGCTGAGCCGCATGGTGGAGGCCGGCAAGATCAACAACAAGATGGCCTCGCAGGTGCTGGACGGCGTGCTCGCCGGCGAAGGCACCCCGGAAGAGATCGTCGAAAAGCGCGGCCTGGCGGTCGTCTCCGACGACGGGCCCCTCCTGGAAGCCATCGACGCCGCACTTGCCGCGCAGCCCGACGTCGCGGAGAAGATCCGCGGCGGCAAGGTCCAGGCCATCGGCGCTATCGTGGGCGGGGTCATGAAGGCCACCCGCGGCCAGGCCGACGCAGCCCGCGTCCGCGAACTGATCCTGGAGAAACTGGGCGTCACCGCCTAGGGCACCCCTGCTTGACCCAACTGGGTAGCGCCAGGTGTCGTTGTGAACCCTCACAACGGCACCCAGCGCTACCCAGTTGGGCGTTAAGTACTCAGGTAGCGTGGGCCAAAAGTACCCGTGGCTGCCGGCCGCCGGCAGACCTACACTGGAGCCCACGGGGCGCTGGTGCCCCCGCGGCATGCAGGAGGAGCAGCGATGGTGGTCCGGGAACCCATGGGAATGCGGAAAACGATGTTGGCCGGGGCGGTGGCCCTGGCACTGACAGGCACCGGGGTTGCCCTCGCGTGGGCCGCCGATTCGCCGTCACCCACCCCCTCGCCGTCGCAGTCGGCGCCTGGCAATTCGGGCAAGGCTCTGGGACAGAACAAGCCGGAGGGACAGAACAAGCCTGACAAGGCCCAGCGCGCGCAGCCGCTCCACGGCGAGGGCGTGGTCAAGAATCCTGATGGCACCTTCCAGACCATCCTGGAACAGCGCGGCACCGTCGAATCCGTCAGCAGCACGGCCGTTACGGTGAAGAGTGAGGACGGTTTCTCCCAGGCCTACGCCGTCAACGGCGACACCAGGATCACCAGGATTCCCGCCGCTGCCCCGGACGGTTCAGGGAACAGCGGCGGCCCCGGAGCCAGCGCGAATCCCAGCCCGGGCGCAACCCCGGGAGCAATGGGCGACGACGGCAAACGGCTTAAGCCGACGGACGGAACCATCGCGGACATCGCCACCGGAGATACCGTGCGCATCTCCGGGGTTAAGGATGGGGGCACGGTGACCGCGAAGCGAATCGTGGAGGGTGCCGGTGAGGGGCCAGGCATGGGTATGGGACGCGGCCACGGGCCCGGTCATGGGCCGGGCAAAAAGATGGGCAACGGCAACGGCAACGGCAACGGCAACGGCAACGGCAACGGCAATGACAACGGCAATGACGACAGCCAGGATGACCTGGATTCCTGACCCAGGCCGGGGCCTGCCCAGCCTTGCTGCGTCAGCCCTGCTGCACCAGCCCGGCCATGATGTCCTCAAGGGCTTCGCAGACCATGACCACTGAACGCCGCTTCAGGTTTTCCGGCCGGGCGAGCAGGTCGATCCTTCGCCTGGTGCTGATGCCTTCCAGCGGGCGCAGCACGATGTCCGGGTTCAGGACAGGCCCGGCGGTGTACCTGGGCAGCAACCCGATGACGCCGCCGGCCGCCACCAGGGCCGCCACCGTGGAGTAGTCGTTGATGCGGTGGACAATGTTCGGCTCCCGGCTGGAAACAGCCGCGACGGCGGACAGGACATCGGCGGGGGAGTAACCGGGGTGGCTGGTCACCCAGGCTTCAGCGCCGACGTCGTCAGCCGTCACCGTCTCCTGCCGGGCCAGCGGGTGGTTGGCGGGCAGCGCCACGTCCAGGGGCTCGTGAGCCAGCGGGATCACGGCAACCCTTTCGGCGGGCCACCGCGGACTGTGGTCCATGCGGTGTGCCAGGACCAGGTCGTACCGGGCGGTGAGGGCAGGGAAGTCCTGCTGGGCCACGTCCTCATCGGACAGTTCGATCCGGGGGTGCTCCGGCCGGTCCAGCATCCGGGCCAACGGCGCGAACAGGGCCTGCCCTGCGCTGTGGAAACCGCAGACCGTCACCCTTCCGGCGGGCGAACCGTGATACGTCACCAGGGCGCCACGGGCCTCCGCCATGGCGCTGACGACGGCGGCTCCGGCGTCGGCGAGGACCTGGCCGGCCTCGGTGAGCACCAGGTTCCGGCCCTCCTTACGTGTCAAAGGTACGTCCACAGTGCGCTGCAGGTGTGCCAGTTGCTGCGAGACGGCTGAGGGAGTCACCATGAGGGTGTCAGCCACGGCCTTGACGCTTCCAAGTGCGCCGAGCTCACGCAGGATTTCGAGTTGATGAACCTCCACGGCACCAGTCTAATCCTTAGCATTCGCTACATCGTCGATTGAGAAAATCCCTGTTGTGCTAAAGCATGCAGGGGGCTTCAATGGGGAGGACAACCCCCTCAACCGTGAGTGCAAGAAGTAAGGACGCCAATGAAGGCCCTGTACAAGGCCGGCCCGCAGGCTGGTTTCGAACTCGTCGACCGGCCCGAGCCCGAAGCGGGTCCGGCTGACGTAAAGATCCGGGTCATGACCACTGGGATCTGCGGTACGGACCTGCACATCCAGTCCTGGGACTCGTGGGCGCAGGGGATCATCGAAGCCCCCCTGATCGCCGGCCACGAGTTCTACGGCGAAGTGGTGGAAGTGGGCGAGGATGTCCGCGAGGTCAAGGTGGGGGACCGGGTCTCCGGCGAAGGGCATGTGGTGTGCGGCATTTGCCGGAACTGCCGCGCTGGCCGCCGCCAGATGTGCATCCATACCGTCAGCGTGGGCGTCCAGCGTGACGGGGCGTTTGCCGAGTACGTGGTGATTCCCGAAACCAACGTGTGGGTCCACCATGATCCCTCTGTCACGCCCGAGCTTGGCGCCATTTTCGATCCCTTCGGAAATGCCGTCCACACCGCACTCAGCTTCCCGCTGGTGGGCGAGGACGTGCTCATCACCGGCGCAGGCCCCATCGGGCTGATGGCCATCGCCGTCGCCCGCCACGCCGGCGCACGCAAGATTGTCATCACTGATGTTTCCAAGCCGCGGCTGGAGTTGGCCCGGCAGCTGGGCGCGGACCTTGCCATCGATGTCTCCACCACCCGGGTGCGCGACGCCCAGCGTGAGCTGGGCATGCGCGAAGGCTTCGACGTCGGAATGGAAATGTCCGGCCACCCTTCCGCGCTGCCTGAGATGATCGACAACATGAACCACGGCGGCAGGATCGCCATGCTGGGACTGCCCAGCCAGGAGATCACCATCGACTGGGGCAAGGTGGTCACCCACATGCTCACGCTCAAGGGCATCTATGGCCGGGAAATGTTTGAAACCTGGTACGCCATGAGCGCCATGCTCTCGTCCAATCCGGTCCTCCACGCCGGCATCTCCGCGGTGGTCACGGACACGCTGCCCGCCACGGACTGGGAAAAGGGCTTCGAGATCGCCCGCAGCGGCGTGGGCGGCAAAGTCGTCCTCGACTGGACCCGGCTTTAAGACCCGACTGTAAGGAAACCCATGTACACCTCCATCAAGGACCAGCTCCACGACGAGCTGGAAGAAATCCGCACCGCCGGGCTCTACAAGACCGAACGCACCATCAGCTCGCCGCAGTCCAGCCACATCACCGCGGGCCGGATCGGCGGCCCCGGCGCGGACGTCCTGAACTTCTGCGCCAACAACTACCTGGGCCTGGCGGACCACCCGGACATCATCAGTGCAGCCAGGGCCGCCATGGACGAGCGTGGCTTCGGCATGGCCAGCGTCCGCTTCATCTGCGGCACCCAGGACCTGCACCTGGAGCTCGAAGCCAGGGTCTCCACCTTCCTCGGCACCGAGGACACCATCCTCTTCTCCAGCTGCTTCGACGCCAACGGCGGTGTCTTCGAGTCCCTGTTCGGTGCGGAGGACGCGGTCATTTCGGACGCCCTGAACCACGCCTCCATCATTGACGGCATCCGCCTGTGCAAGGCACGCCGGTACCGCTACGCCAACCGCGACATGGCCGAACTGGAAGAACGCCTGCAGGAGGCGCAGGACGCCCGCCGGACCATCATCGTCACCGACGGCGTGTTCTCCATGGACGGCTACCTGGCCCCCCTCGAGGCCATCTGCGACCTTGCCGAGAAATACGGCGCCTTGGTGATGGTGGACGATTCCCACGCGGTGGGGTTCATGGGCGGGACCGGTGCGGGCACCCCCGAGCACGCCGGCGTGTCCGAGCGCGTGGACATCTACACGGGTACCTTCGGTAAGGCACTCGGTGGGGCGTCCGGCGGGTACGTATCCGGCCGCCGCGAAATCGTCGCCATGCTGCGGCAAAAGGCCCGTCCGTACTTGTTCTCCAACTCCCTGGCGCCCGCCATTGTGGCCGCCACCCTGAAGGCGCTGGACCTGGTGGAGAACTCGGCCGACCTGCGCCGCCGCCTGTTCGAAAACGCCGGCCTGTTCCGCCGCCGCATGACCGAGGAGGGCTTTGACCTGCTTCCAGGCGAACACGCGATCGTCCCGGTCATGTTCGGCGACGCCGTGATGGCCGCGAAGGTGGCCGACCGGATGCTGCAGCACGGCGTCTTTGTCACCGCCTTCAGCTTCCCCGTGGTCCCTAGGGGTGCCGCAAGGATCAGGGTGCAGCTGTCCGCCGCACATTCAGCGGACGACGTCGAAGCGTGCGTTGGTGCCTTTGTCGCCAGCCGTGCCGAGGCAGCAGCCTGACGGGAGCGCCAGGGGCATGAACTCTGCGAGGATGGACCGATGGCAGCACATTACGATGTCCTGATTGTCGGCGGCGGCATTGCCGGCCTGTCCCTGGCCGCCGCGCTGGCCGGACGCTGCAGCGTGGCGCTGGTGGAGGCGGAGCAGGAACTGGCGTACCACACGTCCTCCCGCTCCGCCCGCCAGCTGATCCCCAGCTACGGGCCTCCCGTGGTGCAGGAACTCACGGTCCGGACCCTCGAGTTGATGGCAGCCCTGGACCGGCACCTGCCGGAACCGGTCCTGACGCCGCGCAGCTTCATGCTCATCGGCTCGGAAGCGGATGTGTCCGCGGAAGCCAGCGGCCACATGCAGCCCATCACTGTCGACCGTGCGCTTGAGCTGTGCCCGGCCCTGTTACCGGGAACCTTTGCGGCGGCCGGGCTGGATACCGGCTCATTTGGCTGCAACGCACCCCTGCTGCTGGCCGGGCACCGCAAACGGGCCGTTGCCGCCGGTGTCGACATCATCACGGGCGCACGGGTCCACTCGGCGCAGCGGCTGGGATCCGGGTGGCAGGTGGGCGCCGGAGCGGAGGGACTCGAAACCGCTGTCCTGGTCAACGCGGCCGGCGCGTGGGCGGACGAGCTGGCGGTGATCAGCGGCGTCGAGAAGCTGGGGCTACAGCCGTACCGGCGCACTGCGGCGATTGCCGCCGTCGGCCACCCCCTGCCGGCCGACACCCCCATGGTGGCCGCCGCCGACAATTCGTTCTACTTTCGGCCGGACGGGGCTGACGTGCTGATCTCCCCGTCGGAAACGGTGCCCAGCGGGCCCGAGGATGCACGCCCCCGCCCAGGTGACGTGGAACGACTGGTGGAGAAGCTCAACTCGTTCACCAGCCTGGGCATCACGGGGATCCGCCGGGCCTGGACCGGCCTGCGCACGGAAGCCGCCGACGGGGTTCCGGTGGCAGGTTTCGATGCCGAGGCCGCGGGCTTCTACTGGCTTGCCGGCCAGGGCGGCTACGGGTTCCAGACCTCTGCTGCCATGGCCGAACTGGCAGCGGACCAGATTCTCGCCGGGCCACAGGGCCTGTCAGCCGGAAGCGAAGGTCCGGAATCCCGGACAGCGCGCGCCCTGGCTGCCACCCGCTGGTCCATTCGGCGCTGAAGAATGGTTCCATGAGCACCCTCATTACCAACATTGCCGAATTGATGACCCAGGACCTCGAGCACCGGGTCCTCAAGGATGCGGCGGTAGTGGTCGAGGGGGAGCGGATCTCCTGGATCGGGGCCTCGGCCGATGCTCCCGCGGCGGACGACGCCGTCGACGCCGGCGGCAGGGCGATGCTTCCCGGGTGGGTGGATTCGCACACGCACCTGTTGTTCGCAGGGGACCGCACCGCCGAATTCGAAGCCCGGATGGCGGGGGAGGCGTACGCCGCCGGGGGCATCGCTGTGACCATGGGTGCCACCCGTGCGACCTCCGATTACGACCTCACCCGGCTGGCCATGGGCCGGGTTGCCGAAGCTGTCTCGCAGGGAACCACCTATCTCGAAACGAAGACCGGCTACGGACTGGACATCGAAAACGAGGCACGAAGCGCACGCATAGCCTCCACCGTCGCCGACCAGGTGACGTACCTTGGCGCCCATCTGGTTCCCGCCGGCCAGGATGCGGAAGCGTACACAGACCTGGTTTGCGGTCCGATGCTGGCCGCAGTGCGGCCCTACGTCCAATGGGCCGACGTGTTCTGTGAGGAGGGTGCCTTCAACGCCGAGCAGTCCCGCCGGGTGCTGATGGCCTGCCGCGAGGCCGGCCTGGGCCTGCGCCTGCACGGCAACCAGTTGGGTGAGGGCCCCGGCGTGCAGCTGGCCGTGGAGGTGGGGGCCGCGAGCGTGGACCACGTCAACTACCTTGCCGCGCAGGACGTCAAGGCCCTGGCTGCCTCCTGGTCCGGCTGGGATGCCGCCGCAGGAACAGGCGAGCGTGGCACTGTGGCCACCTGCCTGCCTGCCTGCGACCTTTCCACCCGCCAGCCCTTGGCCCCCGCCCGTGCGCTGCTGGATGCGGGAGTGCAGGTGGCACTCGCGTCCAACTGCAACCCGGGCACGTCATACACCAGCTCGATGGCCTTTTGCGTGACCACTGCCGTCCTGCAGATGCACCTCAGCGTGCACGAGGCAGTCAGGGCTGCCACCTACGGCGGCGCCTTGGCCATGCACCGGGAGACCGGACGGGACGCCGATGGCGAACGCGCCGTGGGCTCGATTGCGATCGGACACCGCGCCGACCTGCACCTGCTGAATGCGCCCTCCGCGACGCACCTCGCTTACCGCCCGGGCATGCCCCTGACGTACGCTGTGTGGCGGGCCGGCGTTCGGCAGCGGTAGACCACTTCTGCACTTTTGATTGTTCTTGATTGTTTCCCATGGGATACAATCAAGAAACGTCACTGGATGCGGTGGCTGGTGTATTGAAAGGCCCTCGGATGACGCGAACTGACCGGTTGACCGCAATTCTTGACCTGCTGGCCAAGACCGGCCAGGTTGAAGTCGACGAGATCGTCAGCACCCTCAACGTTTCCCCTGCCACGGCCCGGCGCGACCTGGACAGCCTTGCCAAGCGACGCCTGCTGACGCGGACCCGGGGAGGCGCCACCACGGGCGCCCTCGCATACGACCTGCCCGGACGATACAACCGCGACGACCACGCGGAAGCCAAGGAACAGATCGCGCAGTGCGCCTCTGCCTTGATCCGGCCGGGTGCGGTGATCGGTCTCTGCGGGGGCACCACCAGCACCGCCCTTGCGCAGATCCTGGCCACCCGGGAGGACCTGAACGCACCCTCCAACCAGCCGACGCTCACGGTGGTGACCAATGCCATCAACATCGCCGGCCAGCTTGCGGTCCGGCCCAATATCAAGGTGATGGTAACCGGCGGCATCCTGAACCCGCGGTCCTACGAGCTGGTGGGCCCCTATACGGACATCATCATGCAGAAGGTGGTGCTGGACATCGCGTTCATTGGCGTGAACGGCATCGATCCCGAAGTCGGGCCCACCAATACGGGGGAGGGGGAGGCGTCCGTCAATGCCCTGCTCGCCAGCCGGGCGCGGGTGTCCTACGTCCTGGCGGATTCCTCGAAGGTGGGGGTGCGGGCCTTTGCCACGATGGACGGGTACAACTTCACCCGGCTGATTACCGACTCCGGCATCTCCGCACGCGACAAAGCCGCCTTTGAGGCCAACGGTACGGAAGTCATCGTCGCCCCCGCCTGATCCATGCTTCGCACGGCGGCTTGCGTGCACTTTAGTTGACACCTTCCGCTCCATCAGCCCGGATCCAGAAACTGAAGGCAAGATGGGAACATGCTGGTTCCCTCCCGCCGCCGCCTGCGGCTTGAAGTATGGATCGTCCTGGGCCTGTCCCTGGGCCAGTCGGCTGTCTATTCCGTGGTGCAGCTGCTGGACAAGATGACCCGGGCGCCACTGGCCGAGGGTACGTCCACCCTGAACCGCTCGCAGAGCACGCGCGAGTACTTCGACCTGACGTACCAGCTATTGGACATCATCTTCGCGCTGGTACCGGTGCTGCTGGTCTTCTACTTCCTGACCGACCAGCGCCAGGCGGGGCCCGGTGAGGACCACAACGCCGGATCAGCCTTTCGGAAACTCGGCTTCAATTTTGCGCGGCCGGGCCGGGACCTGTTGCAGGGGCTTGGTCTGGCCGCGCTGATCGGCATCCCCTCACTGGGCCTCTATGCCGCCGGCCGTGCCCTGGGAATCACCACGGCGATCATCCCCAGCGCCCTCGATGCCTACTGGTGGACCGTCCCCGTCCTCATTCTTTCGGCTGTCCGCCACGCAGTGCTCGAGGAAGTCATTGTGGTGGGTTACCTGCTGGACCGTTTCGGCAAGTTCGGCTGGAGTATGCCGCTGGCCATCGGTGTGAGTTCAGTGCTGCGCGGCAGTTACCACCTGTACCAGGGCTTCGGACCTTTCATCGGCAATGCCGTGATGGGCATTGTCTTCGCCTGGCTGTATACCCGCACGCGCCGCGTCATGCCCCTGGTCATCGCGCACGCCCTGCTGGACATGGTGGCCTTTGTGGGCTTCAGCCTCTTTGGCAAGGCCGTGGGCCTGGGGTGAATGTCTCCGGTCTGTGAGCCTTCTGCGGCCCGCTAATTGTTCGGCCCGAAAAACCGGGATGCGCGCGCGAGGCATCCAGCCGCGCGATTCAGCTGTAAAAGAGCTGCTTTCCCGTCGTGAGCAGGCTGGAGTGCCAATGTCAGGTGTGCGGTAGCAACTGTTGCAAGCTGGCTTGTGGGTCGGCCGGCAACCGGAAAGGCAGGGCGTAGAAGTCGTCCCACAGGGGATCGGTGCAGCAAAGGTCGTCGGTGTCCACCATATTGTTTCCCGGTGGTTCCTCGGGCGGGGGGTCCGGCCAGGCGGGCATCCCGGCGAGGATCTGGAGCCAGTGCAGGTCCTCCAGTTCCTGTGCCCCCGGGTGTTGTTGTTCGGTTCCGGGTCGGACTGAGGTTGGCGACTGATTGGTCAGCTCCGGTGGAGTCGGGGCATGGGGCAGTGCGCTTTCGACAGTTGGCCTCGCACCAGTGTCTGGCAGGGTGTCTGGTGGCCAGTGGGTTGGTTCGGGGGTGGGGTGTTCGGGTGTGTAGTGCCGGCCGGTGGGTGAGGTCCAGCCTGGTGGCTCATTCGGGGCCGCGGTATCGGGTACCCACCGGGAGTTGTGTTTGAGCCGGTGGTGTTTGGGGCAGAGCTGGGCCAGGTTGGTGATCCCGGTGCTTCCCCCGTGTTCCCAGGCGGTCCCATGGTCGGTGTCGTTGTCGGGGGTGTGGTTGCTGCAGCCGGGGAAGGTGCATTTCCGGTCGCGCATCCTGATCCATTGTTTGATGGCCTCGGTGAGCCGGTAGCGGGTGCGGCCGATCTCCAAAGGTGCACCGTCGCGGGGGTCGACCAGCACCCGGTAGAACGAGTTGGCGCCGTCCGCTACGAGTTTCCGCGCCATCGATGCCGGGATGGGACCGAAGCCGTCCAATTCCGCCGGCTCATCCGTGATACCGAGCAGGGCGAACACCGGCACGGTCACCAGGACGTCGGCCCGCGGGGTGGGGACTTTCCCGATCCTGGTGACATTCTGCGTGCCGGTGGTGCCTGCGGCGTGCCCGTCTTCCTCTGTGCCGGGCTTCAGGCTGGCTCCGAGGAGGAGGGATGCTGCGATGTCGGGGCGGAGTTGGGTGAGGGTGCGGGGTTCGTCGGGGCCTTGGAGTCCGCGTGCGGTGGCGGTGGTGCGGTTCCAGATGGCTGAGGCGGTGTGGCCGGGCAGGTAGAGGGAGAGCCAGGCCATGCCGTCCCGGTCGGGGGTGTATTCCATCCGCCGGTCAGCGACTCCCTTTGCGTGGCGCTTCTCGATCGATTCGGGGTGGTGGCGTTCGCGCCAGGAGCGGACCTTGGCCCGGAACCGGGACGGGACGAGCTGGCCGGGGGCGGCGCCGCGGGCCGGGCTGGGGGCGTTGGGGTCGAAGAAGTGCGCCACCAATCCAGCAGCGCCGGCAGGGGTGAGGCCCTCGGTTTCGTCCGCAACGATGCGGGCGTGCTGCCAGGACATGGCCCCGGCGGCCAAAGCGTCGATCACCGGCGGCAGGGAGCAGATCCGGCGCGACTGGTCCACAAAAGCGCCGGCCGCGGCGGAGCTGATGGTCAGGATCCCGGCGATCTCCTCCACGGCCGACATCTCCGCGTAGGTCCGCTCCTGCAAAGGGGCGTTCGGGGCAAGCAACGCGTGCTGGATCTCGGCGGCGTCGGCAACATCACGGGCTTTCACCACGGCGAGCTGGCCCTCCAGCCGTTTCACCACCTCGAGCCGTTGCAGCCGCAGTTCGTACCGCCGCTGCAACACATCAACGTCAGTGCCACCATGAGCATCGGAATCCAGAACAGCATCCTCAAGGTCCAGCGCATCAAGGGCAGCAACAGAGGCAGAAATACCCGCCATCACTGCCCCAACGCCACCGCTGATTCCCATACCCACATCATCCAACGAGGGTCCGACAATGAGAGTCGAAAAGCTGCCCACGCAGGCACAGGCACCCGGAACTCGTTAAATGAATTCGGCCGCCATCGGGTGGTGACGCCGTTGTCACCACCCGATGGCGGCCGAAGCGAATCCGGGCACGTGCCGGAGAGCCAGATCCCGCAGGCTGCGGGACGCAGGGATGGTCAGATGGTGACGGCTCCGCTGGCTGTTTCAAACGTGACCGACAGGATGCCCGGGGTGCCATGCGGGGCAACCCACTCCACCGCCACATCCTCCAGCGGCTTCTCCACGGGCTCACCCAGCCACTCGGTCACGCGCGAAGCGGAACCGGCAATGGTGAGGCAGCTCATCTTGAGGTTGCTTGGGTAGGCGTTGGACGGGTGCAGCGACGGATCGCCCTCCCACTTGAGCATGTACGGGACCTGGGGATCCGCGATGAGCCCCAGGATGCCGATCTGCTTCCAGACCAGTTCGCGGCCGTCCGGGAACTTCCGGTTGCCGTTCACGGCAGCGCGGCCAAGGCGTTCCTCGAAGGGGGCGAGGTCGTCCACTTCGACGCACCAGCCCATCCAGCCGCCACCGGCTGCGGAACGGGCACGAACTGCCTGGCCGAACGGTGCCTTGTCCGATGCCGGGTGGTCCAGCACCTCCACAACTTCAAGATACTTGTGCCCGGCGAGCGGGATGATCATATTCCGGGTTCCGAACCGGGGGTGCACCCCGCCCTTCACTGCCTCAACGCCGAGGGCAGTTGCAATACGTTCGGTAGTGGCCGCGAGGCCATCGTGTTCACAGGCGTAAGAGACGTGATCCATGCGCATGCGAACATCTTGGCACTTTGTGATCGGGCTCTCAGCTAAGGGCAGCCTTACTAGCATTTTTCCTGTTGGGCACGCTCGTTGGCAGGCCCGGCACCGACCGTGGCATCGGCATCGCTGCACCCGGCACGGCCGCCGGAAGACCTTGTTCGTCACAATGCTTTCCGAGGCAACTATCCGGTTCCTAGACTGAGCCCAGGTCATGAGCGCCAGCGCAAAGCCCCGGCTCGCTGGCCGGCAACCCTCCATCCGCGGTGGGGTGCCCCGGGTGAAGACCTGGCTGTCCGGCAAAAGCCGGAAGCAAGCGCGGCCCGCACTGCTCCGAGCATGCCGGGCCCATGTCACAGGAGACTGAAATGTCCAACGGATGGTCCTTCGAAACCCGCCAAATCCATGCCGGCCAGGAAGTGGACAGTGCCACGGGAGCCCGCGCCCTGCCCATCTACCAGACCACGTCCTTCGTGTTCCCGAGTGCCGAAAGCGCTGCCAACCGCTTTGCCCTGGCCGAACTGGCCCCCATTTATACCCGCATCGGCAACCCAACCCAGGACGCCGTGGAGCAGCGGATTGCCAGCCTGGAGGGCGGCCTGGCTGCCCTGCTCCTCAGCTCCGGGCAGGCCGCCGAAACGTTCGCGGTGCTGAACATTGCCGAGGCCGGCGACCACATCGTGGCCAGCCCAAGCCTCTACGGCGGAACCTACAACCTCTTTGCCCACACGCTGAAGAAGTTCGGCATCTCCGTCACTTTCGTGGCCGATCCGGACAACCTGGACCAGTGGCGCGACGCCGTGCAGCCCAACACCAAGCTCTTCTTTGGTGAAGTGGTGTCCAATCCGCGCCAGGACGTCCTGGACATCGAGGGTATTTCCCGGGTGGCCCACGAGGCAGGCGTCCCCCTGATCGTGGACAACACCCTCTCCACCCCGTACCTCATCCGCCCCCTTGAATGGGGAGCGGACATCGTGATCCACTCTGCCACCAAGTACCTGGGCGGCCACGGCTCGGCCATCGCCGGCGTCATCGTCGACTCCGGAAACTTCGATTTCAGCAAGGATCCGGACCGGTTCCCCGGCTTCAACACCCCCGACCCCACCTACAACGGACTCGTCTACGCACGCGACCTCGGAGCGGACGGCGCCCTGGGCGCCAACCTGTCCTACATCCTCAAGGCCCGTGTCCAGCTGCTGCGGGACCTCGGCTCGGCGGTATCACCGTTCAACGCGTTCCTCATTTCGCAGGGCCTTGAGACGTTGAGCCTGCGGGTGGAACGGCATGTTGCCAACGCCACCGAAGTGGCGCGCTGGCTGGAGGCAAGGGACGACGTCGAATCGGTCGCCTACGCGGGGCTGCCGTCCAGCCGTTGGTACGAGCGTGGCCGCAAGTACGGGCCCAAAGGGACTGGCGCCGTTGTTTCCTTCAACCTGGCCGGCGGGGCGGAGGCGGGCAAGCGCTTCGTCGATGCCCTCGAGCTGCACTCCCATGTGGCGAATATCGGCGACGTCCGCTCCTTGGTCATCCACCCGGCGTCGACCACCCACAGCCAGCTTTCCCCGGAACAGCAGGTAGTGGCCGGGGTGAACCCGGGGCTGGTACGGCTGTCCGTCGGCCTGGAGCACATCGATGACATCCTGGCCGACCTCGAAGCGGGCTTCCGCGCCGCCAAGGAGGCCTAGCAGGCAGCCGGGCGTAAGGCGCGCCGGGTACCCCGGGCGTCGGTAGCGCATGCAACCGACGCCTGATCGGGTCCAGCGCCGGCGGCAAGCCGGGAAGTCACAACCGGTCATACTCTTGGCCTGGAGCGGGGGGTGTTTCGTACACTCGTACCAGGTCATGAGTGCCAGTGACAGCCCCGGCTTGCTGGCCGGCAACCCTCCTTCCGCGGTGGGGTGCCCCGGGTGAGGACCTGGCCTGCCGGTCAGACGACGGTGGGCAAACGCGTAGAAGAGGTCTTGCCATGACGGTTACCGTCGCCCGTACCACCGCCCCCGAACACGGAATCGTCCGTTACGCCTCCATTGGCGGACTGGAGCTTGAAGCCGGGGGATACCTTCCCGACGTCACGCTGGCCTACGAAACCTGGGGCACCCTGAACGCGGACGGCAGCAACGCCATCCTGATCGAGCACGCCCTCACCGGCAGCACCCACGTGACCCGCGGGGACACCGACGAAGAGGGCTGGTGGGAACAACTGGCCGGGCCGGGCGCCCCCGTGGACACCGACCGGTTCTTCGTGGTCTCGGTCAACATCGTGGGCGGCTGCTACGGGTCCACCGGCCCCTCCTCGCCGGCCCCGGATGGAGTCCCCTGGGGTTCCCGCTTTCCGCTCGTCACGCTCCGGGACAGCACCGTCGCGGAGGCCAGGCTGGCGGACCAGCTGGGCATCCGGAGCTGGTTCGCGGTCCTGGGCGGATCCATGGGCGGCGCCCGCGCCCTGGAATGGGCCGTCACCTACCCGGAGAGGGTACAGCGCTGCGCCGTCATCTCCGTCGGCGCCGCCAGCACGGCCGAACAGATCGCCTTTGCCCAGGCCCAGACCTTGGCCATCAGGCAGGATCCACACTTTAACGGCGGCGACTACTACGGCGGCCCCTGCCCTGAGGAAGGGCTGGCGCTCGCCCGGCGCATTGCCCACATCACCTACCGGTCCGCAGCCGAACTCGAAGGCCGCTTCGGCAGGGCGCACCAGGCGCCGGAGTCGCCCCTGCAGGGGGGCGTGCTCGCCGCCCGAGGCCGCTACCAGGTGGAAAGCTACCTGGACCACCAGGGCAACAAGCTCGTGAAGCGCTTCGACGCCAACAGCTACATTGCCCTGACCGAGGCGCTGATGAGCCACGATATCTGCCGCGGCAGGGGAACCCTGGCCGAGACCCTCGCCAGGTCCACCGCCCGTTTCTTCGTGGCGGCCGTTGACTCCGACCGGCTGTATTTTCCATCGCAGTCCCGGGAACTCGCCCAGGCGCTGCCAGGGGACGTGGATGTCCACGTCATCCAGGCGCCCATCGGGCACGACGGCTTCCTGACTGAAATCGGCCAGCTGGGCGACCAGTTGCGGAGCAGCTTCCTGGTCTAGAAGGCAGCGCGCAACGCCCACGCCTGCGGGCACCAGCTAAAGGCGGATGTGCATTCCTGCAGATGCCCTCTGCACTATTCGGCGTTGAGGTTGCACTCAGCGCAGACCATACTCATCCAATCCGGCTTTCGTGGTGTGCATCACACCCGACTGCCACCGATTTGGTCCCCGTGGTGTCGACGACGACGCCGAAGGAGTTCACATGAGTACGGAAAACTCCGCCGCAAGGCGCACAGAGGAAACTGATGTTAGGGCCTCCGGCCTCAAGAAGGTGGTCACCGCGTCCATGGCCGGAACGGTCGTGGAGTGGTACGAGTTCTTCCTCTATGCATCAGCGGCCACGCTGGTCTTCGGAAAAGCCTTCTTCCCCAACGCCGGCACCGAACTGGACGGCATCATCGCCGCATTCCTCACCTACGCCGTCGGTTTCGTGGCGCGGCCTATCGGCGGCATCGTCTTTGGCCACTTCGGTGACAAGTTCGGCCGAAAGAAGCTGCTGCAGCTGAGCATCATCCTGGTGGGCGTCTCCACCTTCCTGATGGGCTGCCTGCCCACGTTCCAGCAGATCGGGTACTGGGCCCCCACACTGCTGGTGGTCCTCCGGTTTGCCCAGGGCTTCGCCGTGGGAGGGGAGTGGGGCGGCGCCGTCCTCCTCGTGGCAGAGCACAGCCCCAGCCGCTCCCGCGGTTTCTGGGCCAGCTGGCCGCAGTCCGCGGTGCCCCTGGGCAACCTGCTGGCAACGGCCGTGCTGTTCGTCCTTTCATCCACGCTGACCCAGGACGCGTTCCTGGGCTGGGGTTGGCGCGTGGCCTTCTGGCTCTCCGCGGTGATTGTCCTGATCGGCTACTACATCCGCACCAAGGTCAACGACGCCCCCATCTTCCTGGAGGCCCGCAAAGAGGTGGAGGCCGGCCACAAGGGCTACGGCGTGGCCGAGGTGTTCCGGCGCTACCCGCGCGGCGTCTTCACTGCCATGGGCCTGCGCTTCGCGGAAAACATCCTCTATTACCTGGTGGTCACGTTCTCCATCACCTACCTGAAGACCGTGGTGCAGGCCGATACCACCCGGATCCTGCTGCTGCTGCTCCTGGCGCACGCCGTCCACTTCGCCGTGGTGCCCATGGTGGGCAAGCTTTCAGACCGGTTCGGACGCAAGCCCGTCTACATGGCCGGCGCCATCATGGGCGCCACGTGGGGCTTCTTCGCCTTCCCCATGATGGACACCAAGAACGATGTCACCATCCTGGCGGCCATTATGATCGGTCTGGTGTTCCACGCCTTCATGTATGCCGGGCAGCCTGCCATCATGGCGGAAATGTTCCCCACCCGGATGCGCTACTCCGGAGTCTCCCTGGGCTACCAGGTCACGTCGATCGTGGCCGGTTCCCTCGCCCCCATCATCGCGGCGTCGCTCCTGGGCACGTACAAGTCCTCCGTCCCGGTGGCGGTGTACCTGCTCATCGCCTGTGCCATCACCGCCGTCGCGGTCTTCTTCCTGAAGGAAACGCGGGGGATTTCGCTGCACGATGTGGATGCTGCCGACGCCAAGGGCACCGCCGATCTGCTCGCCGCCGCCAAGAAGTAGGCAGGATTCCCGTGAAAGCAGCCGTCCTTTACGCGACCGTTTCCACCACGGACGCCGCCCCCGGAAAACAAAGCTACGCCGAGTCCCGGCCGCTGGTGGCGCAGGAACTGGACCAGCCCACACCGCGTGCCGGTGAGCTGGGCGTTTCCATCACCTACTCAAGCCTGTGCCATTCGGACCTCTCCGTGGTTGACGGTTCCCGGGTCCGGCCGCTGCCCATGGCCCTGGGCCATGAAGCGGTAGGCCGGGTGGAGGAGGTGGGCGAGGGCGTGGCTGATGTGTCCGTGGGGGACCACGTGGTTCTGGTCTTCGTCCCCAGCTGCGGCGGCTGCCGGGCCTGCCTGTCCGGCCGGCCCGCCTTGTGCCACCGGGCAGCGGAGGTCAATGGCTCCGGCGACCTGCTGCACGGCCCGGCCCTGCTGCGGACGCCGGGCGGGGAGCGGATCAACCACCATCTGGGTGTCTCGGCCTTCGCGGACTATGCAGTGGTTGCGCGCGAATCAGTAGTGGTGATTGACGACGACGTCCCGGACACGGTTGCCGCGATGTTTGGTTGCGCCGTACTCACCGGCATGGGGGCCGTGCTCAACACGGCCGCCGTCAGCCCGGGGCAGTCAGTGGCCGTCTTCGGGCTGGGTGCGGTGGGACTGTCCGCAGTGATGGCGGCACGGCTCGCCGGGGCCGCCAGTGTGATTGCCATCGATCCGAACCAGGGCAAGCACCAACTGGCCCTGGACGCCGGCGCCACAGCTGTGGGAACGCCGGCGGACGCGGCCCGGCTGGTCGCCGACGCTTCCGGTGACGGCGTGGACGTTGCCGTGGAGGCCGTTGGCTCCGCCGGCGTCATCACCTCCTGCCTGGAGCTGGTGACCCGTGGCGGCGCCGTAGTCTCCGTGGGCCTGCCGCATCCATCCGCCCAGCTGACCGTGCCGGCACTGCAGTTCGCCGGGGCAGGCAAACGGCTGCTCGGTTCCTATATGGGCGACGCCGTGCCCGCGCGCGACATTCCCGCTTACCTTGGCTATTGGCGGGAGGGGAAGCTGCCGGTTGAGCTGCTGCACTCCGACACGCGGCCGCTCAGCGAGATCAACGAAGGCCTGGACGCGCTGGCGTCCGGGCAGGTGGTGCGGCGGCTTTTCGGGGCCTGACCTTCCCAGGCCAGGGTCCCGGCCGGCTCAGCCGGACAGCAGCCCGGACCTCTCCTTCACTTCCTCTTTCAGGGCCGAGATCACCGCCTGCACCCGTGCCGACCGCAGCGATTCCGGCCGTGCGACGGCCCAGATTGGGAGCTGCCGTTCGAAGACTGCCGGCAGGACCGGCACGAAGTCCGCATCCGCCACCAGAAAGTTCGGCAGCAGTCCAATGCCGGCACCCTGCCGCACCGCCTCCACCTGGGCGAACACGCTCGTGGCCTGGAAGCTTGTCCGGGGCGCCGGAAGCTGCGCGGACCAGCGCGGCCCAAGCTCCTCCACCTGCAGCGCCGACTCAACGTACGACACAAATGCGTGCTGCCGCACGTCGTCGAGCGTTTCAGGCAGGCCGTGGCTGCCGGCGTAACCGGGGCTGGCATAGAGGCGCAGGTAGTAATTGCTGAGGAAGATGGTTTGCGCCGAGGTGACGTCCGCCCTGCCCACGACGATCTCAAGGTCCACGCCGGAGCGGTTCTGGCTGACTTTCCGGGTTGCACTCAGCATCTCGATGTTCAGCAGCGGGTGCTGCTGCTGGAGGCGCACCAGGGACGGGGTGACGAATACGGCCCCCACACCGTCAGTGGTGGCCACGCGGACCAGGCCGGAAAGGGAGCCCTGGTCCTGGCTGATCAGCCCGGACAGCGAGCCCAGGGTTGCCTCGATCGACTCAGCCGCCTCCACCGCGGCTGCGCCAAGCTGCGTCAGCTCCCAGCCGTTCGGGCTGCGCTCCAGCGTGCGGCCACCCAGTTGCCTGTCCAGGGCAAGGATGCGGCGGGAAATGGTGGTGTGGGTCGTCCCCAGGGTTTCCGCCACCGCGTTGAAGCGGCCGAGGCGGGCGACGGTCAGCAGGATGAGCAGGTCATCCGGGCTTGGCAGGCGTCTTGACTCCACACTGGGCCTTCCCTTGATGTGCATCAATGCACACAGCGTCTGTGATTTTTCCCCTTGATTGCACCTTAGCAGGGTGTGATGGTGGACACAGATACCCCGGCCAAATCGCCGGAAGGGAAGCAAAGGAGCTTACGCATGGCAGTTATTGGTTGGATCGGCCTGGGCAACATGGGCGGCCACATGTCCGCGAACCTGGTGAAGGCCGGGCACGAGGTGCGCGGCTTCGACCTCAATCCCGCGGCCATGGCAGCCGCGGAGGCACGCGGCGTTACCCGCGCCGCCGGCATTGCCGAAGCCGTCAAAAGTGCTGACGCCGTGTTCACCATGCTCCCGAAGGGCGAACACGCCCGCGCCGTATACCTCGGGGAGGACGGCGTGCTGGCGCACGCGGATGCCCGTACCCTGCTCATTGACTCCTCCACCATTGACATCGCCTCCGCACAGGAACTGCACGACGCCGCTGCTGCCGCCGGCTTCCGCTTCGTGGACGCCCCGGTGTCCGGCGGAATGAGCGGCGCGGAGGCAGGAACACTGACCTTCATGGTGGGCGGCGAAAAGGGGGCCGTCGAGGAAGCCTCCGGCTACATCGGCCCCATGGCAGCGAACATCATTCCCACCGGTGGCCCCACCACCGGACAGGCGGCCAAGATCTGCAACAACCTGATGCTCTTCATCAACCTTGCCTCCACCGCCGAGGGAGCGGTCCTGGCTGACCGGCTGGGCCTGGACAAGCAGGTCTTTTGGAACATTGCATCGGTCTCCTCGGGGGATTCGTGGGCGCTGCGGACCTGGTACCCGGTACCTGGCGTGGTGCCCACTGCTGCCTCCAACAGCGACTTCGCACCCACGTTCACCGCCGAACTCGCGAACAAGGACATCGGCCTCGCCGTCAGCGCGGCGGAGGACACAGGCACGCCCCTGGAGATTGGCAAACATGTCCAGCAGCTGTTCCAGCGGCTCATCGATGCCGGGGACGCCGGCAAGGACTGCTCCATGATCATCAAGCTCGTGGACGGCTCGCTCCAGGCCGCCGACCGTACGCCGTCCAACTAACCACGCCACAAGCAAACGCAGGAAAAGAGACTCCCTTGGAAACCATTCCGCACTACATCAACGGCGCCCGCGTCAGCGACGCGGACCGCTTCGGTCCGGTCTTCAACCCCGCCACCGGGGAGCAGGAGAAGCAGGTGGCACTTGCCTCCGCAGCACGGACAGAGGAAGCCATCGCGGCAGCCCGCGCCGCGCTCCCGGCGTGGCGGGCCACCAGCCTGGCCAAGCGCACCACCATCTTCTTCAAAGTCCGCGAGATCCTGACCCAGCGCAAGTCCGAGCTCGCCGCCATCCTCACCAGCGAGCACGGCAAGGTCCTCTCCGATGCAGAAGGCGAAATTTCCCGCGGCCTGGAGAACATCGACTTCGCCACCGGCCTGTCCCACATGCTCAAGGGCGAGCGTTCGGAGCAGGTGGCCGGCGGCATTGACGTGCACTCGGTCCGCCAACCGGTGGGCGTGGTGGCCTGCATTACCCCGTTCAACTTTCCGGCCATGGTGCCCCTCTGGATGATCGGCAGCGCCCTGGCCTGCGGCAACACCGTGCTCCTGAAGCCCAGCGAGAAGGACCCGTCGGCTGCCGTGTTCATTGCCGAAGCCTTCGCCGAAGCGGGCCTGCCGCCCGGTGTGCTGAACGTTGTCCAGGGGGACAAGGAAGCGGTGGACGTGCTGCTGGAGCACCCCGACGTGAAGGCGGTGAGCTTCGTCGGCTCCACCCCCATCGCCAAGACGATCTACCGGCGGGCGGCCGAACACGGCAAGCGGGTGCAGGCCCTGGGCGGGGCCAAGAATCACATGGTGGTTCTTCCCGACGCCGACCTGGACATGGCTGCCGACGCTGCGGTATCCGCCGCTTACGGTTCGGCGGGGGAACGTTGCATGGCCGTCAGCGTCCTGGTGGCCGTGGGCAACATCGCCGACGACCTGGTGAAGGCCATTTCGACCCGCATGGCGGACCTTACGATCGGTCCCGGAACCGACCCTGCCTCGCAGATGGGGCCGCTGATCACCGCAGAGCACCGGGACCGCGTGGCTTCCTACGTCGCGGGAGCAGAAGCCGAGGGGGCCACGCTGGTGGTGGACGGGCGCTCACAGCAGTTCGACTCCAAGGGATTCTTCCTGGGCGTCAGCCTGGTGGACCACGTCAAGCCGGGCATGAAGGTGTACGACGACGAGATTTTCGGCCCGGTCCTGTCCGTGGTCCGCGCCGATACCTACAGCGACGCGGTGCAGTTGGTCAACGACAACGAATACGGCAACGGCACGGCCATCTTCACCCGCGACGGCGGCGCGGCCCGGCAGTTCGAGTTCGACGTCGAGGCAGGAATGGTGGGGGTCAACGTACCCATTCCGGTCCCGGTGGGAACTTTCTCATTCGGCGGCTGGAAGAACTCGCTGTTCGGCGATACCCACATGTACGGCCCGGACAGTATCCGCTTCTACACCCGGGGCAAGGTGGTGACCACGCGCTGGCCGGACCCGAGCACCTCCGTCATAGACCTGGGCTTCCCGCAGGTGGACTAAGCACCACGACCCGGCACGTGGATTAAGCAACAACAGGCCGGGGACCGTCATTCGGTCCCCGGCCTGTTGTGTTGGGGCTGTTAAGTCCCAGGGTGGCTAGCCGTTCATGATCTCGCCCCGGCGCTTCATGTATTCCTCCATGGACAGCTCACCGTTGGTGTACTGCTGGTCCAGTTCCGCAAGCTTGCGGGCCCGGAATCCTTGGGGAGCTGCCGGCGGCGGGGGAGTGTGCGACCCGGAAGCCTGCTGCGGGAAACTCTGCTGCGGGTAACCCTGCTGACCGTACGGCGGTTCCTGCGGAGCATTCTGCCAAGGGTCTGGTAAAGGAGGGTGCCCGTACTGGTTGGGCAGCGGCTGCTGGTGGCCGAAGGGCTGCGGCGGCTGGTCCTGCTGCCCGGCGCGCCGGAAGCCACCGGAGAAGTAGTCCTGCTGGGTGTAGCCGTCGCGGGGCTGGTTGCTCTGCGGCCCGGCCGAGCCCGGGAACTGCCCATAGCCCGGGTATTGGTTTGACCCCGGGTACTGGTTCGGTCCGGGAACCTGTCCCGGTCCTGGGAACTGCCCGGGTCCTGGATACTGTCCGGGGAGGCCCTGGTTCCGGTCCCGCCGGGCCATGGAGCGGCGGTATGCACGCATGGCCATGGGGACGACGAAGGACAGGATGATAATCCAGAAAAACAAGCTGCTCACGGTGGCGCGCCTCTCGTGTGTTGTCCTTCCAGCGTAACCCCGGGCGGCCCTAGCGGCGGCTGGGCTCCGACGTTCCCAGCGGACCCTCGCCGGATCCCAACGGGACGCCCGGGCCAAAGACGGGACCCGGCGTCGGCCGTTTGGCCATGATGCCGTCGCCGGAGGACTGGCGCCGCAGCCGGCGCAGCACCCACGGCACGAAGTATTCGCGGGCCCACACCAGGTCCCCGCTCCTGGCCTCGCGCCAGGTGCGGGGCGGCAGCGGCTTGGGCTGCAGCGGTTCCAGCGAATGCTCCACGTTCAGCGCATCCAGCACCATGGCGGCAATTGTGTGGTGGCCCAGCGGCGAGAAGTGCAGCCGGTCCTGGTCCCACATCTGCGGGTCGCTCAGCTGACGCAGGGACCACATGTCCGCGATCACGGCATCATGCCGGGCAGCCACCGTGCGCAGGTTCTCGTTGTAGATGGCCACCTTGCTGCGGATCCTGCTCAACACGGAGGAACCGGTGTCCGGGCCGTTGAACAGGACCACGGTGGCGCCGCCCATGGATAGGATCTGGACCACCGAATCCAGCTTTTCGGCCAGGACGTCGGGGTCGCCGCCGGGGCGGATAAGGTCGTTGCCGCCAGCGGACAGGGTCACCAGGTCGGGCTTCAGTTCGAGGGCCGGCGCCAGTTGCTGGTCCACGATCTGCTGCAGCAGCCGGCCGCGGACGGCAAGGTTGGCGTAGGCGAAATCCGGCTGGGTGCGGCCCAGCTCCTCGGCCACCCTGTCGGCCCAGCCGCGGTGGCCCCCCGGGCTCGAGGGTTCGGGGTCGCCGATTCCCTCGGTGAAGGAATCGCCCATCGCCACGTACCGGGTCCAGGGATGGGATCCGGCGTGGGCGGGCGGGGTCTGGATGGCACTTGCGTCAGTCACGGTCCCTATCCTGCCTTTCGCCTCTCTGGCTACGCCAACGTAGGTTGTTACCTCCAAGTAACTGGTATGAATGGAAACCATGACTGACGCCGAAGTATTTCCTGCCCCCGTTGTCCTGTGGTCCCATCCTGAGGATCAGCGCACCGGCAAACCGCTGTTGGTGCTGCTGCACGGCTACGGGGCCAATGAGCAGGACCTGCTCAGCCTGGCCGACATCCTGCCGGGGGACTTCGCCGTCGCCTCCGTGCGGGCGCCCATCGCCATGGGCCCCGGCTTCACCTGGTTCCCCCTGACGGCCTCCATCGAATACTCGCTGGAACGGGTCAAGAAAGCCTCGGCCTACGTCCTGGAGTGGATCGACACCATCCGGGTGGGGCACCCCTCGGTGACTCTGCTGGGCTTCTCCATGGGAATGGCAATGGCCACCACGCTGCTGCGGCAGCGGCCTACGGACTTCGCCGCCGTCGTCGGACTGTCAGGCTTCGTGGTGGACGCCGACGGCGACCCCACCTTCAAGGACGACCAGTTGGACGGCACCGTTCCCATGTTCTGGGGCCGGGACCAGCAGGACCCCGTGATCACCCAGGACAAGATCGAGTTCACCATGGGCTGGGTGCGCAGGCACGTCAAGCTCACCAAGGTGCTGTACACGGGCATGTGGCACGGCATCAACCAGCAGGAGATCGGCCACGTGGGGGAGTTCCTCACCCATGAGGTGCTGAACAAGTAGGAGTACGACGGCGGCTGGCAGCCGCCGCGGCTAGTCCGCCGTGGGTGCCACTACCCGGACGGTCTGGCCATTCACGGTGACGGTGTCCCCGTTGTGCAGCTGGCGGCCGCGGCGGTCGTCGATTTCGCCGTTGACCTTGACGAGCCCGTTCTTGATGAGCTCCGCCGCCTCCACGCCGTCTTCGACGAGGTTGGCGAGCTTCAGCAGTTGGCCCAGCCGGATCATGCTGTCGCGGATGGGGACGTCGTCAATGGGGTTGCTCATACAGCAATAATGCCTGAACTAAGGTGGATCCAATGACCTCCCCTTCCCGCCTGCCGGTGCTCGCAGGCCTGCCCCTGGCCGTGGGCTCCGGCCTCGCCATTCCCGTCCAGGGCCGGATCAACGGGGCCCTGGGGGCCCGGCTGAACGACGGAATCGCCGCCGCGGCCGTGAGTTTCAGCACAGGCCTGCTGGTCATGATCGTGATCTCACTGGTGTTGCCGCGCGGCCGGGCAGGCCTGGCGGCCATCCTCCCTGCGGTCCGGAACCGTGCTTTTCCCCGCATCTACGTGGTGGCCGGGGCGATCGGTGCGCTGTTCGTTTTTGCCCAGTCCTTCACGGTGGGCATCCTCGGCGTGGCCCTCTTTACCGTCGCCACCGTCACCGGCCAGACGGTAAGCGGCCTCCTGGTGGACCGGCTGGGGATCGGGCCGGCGGGAAAGAAATCCGTCACCGGCATCCGCATCATCGGCTGCGTCCTGACCATCGCCGCCGTCGCCTGGGCAGTGTCACCGCGCTTCAGCGGAGCGGGTGCAGGCACCGGCGGAGGCCCCTCGGCCTTACTCATTCCGGTTCTCCTGCCGGTGGCGGCGGGGTTCCTCATGAGTTTCCAGCAGGCCATGAACGGTACCGCCACCGTCCATTACGGCACCCCCATCGCCGCCACACTGGTCAACTTCGTGGCGGGCTGCCTGGTGCTGTGGACCGCCCTCGCCGTGAAGCTGGCGGTGGCCGGTCCTGCCAATCCGCTCCCGGGCGAGTGGTGGTATTACCTGGGTGGGCCCATGGGCTGCGTGTTCATTGGCCTGGGCGCTCTCCTGGTCCGCAGCCTGGGCGTGCTGGTCACCGGCCTCGGCATGATCGCCGGGCAGCTGCTCGGTTCGCTGGCCCTGGACCTGGCGCTTCCCGCCCCGGGAACCATCGTGGCGCCGGCCACCGTGCTGGGGACCCTGCTCACACTGGCCGCCATCATCCTGGCAACCCTGCCCTGGCCGAGGGGCGCGCTGCGCAGGCAGCGGCCGGTACGCTAGGACACGAGCTTTCCCGTTCTTCCTTCATCCGCCCCGGGCCGTTGCCGTTTGTGCCCAGCACACAGCAGCCGGGGGCCTGACAACCCGCGGACCGCACCCAGCGGCCCTGTAGAAATTGGAGTTACCCCATGGCAGCAAAATCCGTCCTCGACCAGGTCATTTCCCTCTCCAAGCGGAGGGGCTTCGTGTTCCAGGCCGGTGAGATCTACGGAGGCTCGCGCTCTGCCTGGGACTACGGCCCCCTTGGCGCGGAACTGAAGGAAAACATCAAGCGCCAGTGGTGGCAGTCCATGGTCCGCGGCCGCGAGGACGTGGTGGGCCTGGACTCCTCGGTGATCCTGCCCCGCCAGGTATGGGAAGCCTCCGGCCACGTGGAGGTATTCTCCGACCCCCTGGTGGAGTGCCTCTCCTGCCACAAGCGCTACCGCGCGGACCACCTCGAGGAAGAATACGAGGAGAAGAAGGGCCGCCCCGCCGAGAATGGCCTGAAGGACATCGTCTGCGCCAACTGCGGCACCCGCGGCCAGTGGACCGAGCCGCAGGAGTTCTCCGGCCTGCTCAAGACCTACCTGGGACCGGTGGCCAGCGAGGAAGGCCTGCACTACCTGCGCCCCGAAACCGCGCAGGGCATCTTCGTGAACTTCAACAACGTGCTCACGACTTCCCGGAAGAAGCCCCCGTTCGGCATCGGCCAGATCGGCAAGTCCTTCCGCAACGAGATCACCCCCGGCAACTTCATCTTCCGCACCCGCGAGTTCGAGCAGATGGAGATGGAGTTCTTCGTCGAGCCCGGCACGGATGAAGAGTGGCACAAGTACTGGATGAACGAGCGCATGGCCTGGTACACCGGCCTGGGCATCCGCGAGGAGAACCTGCGCTTCTTCGAGCACCCCAAGGAAAAGCTCAGCCACTACTCCAAGGGCACCACGGACATTGAGTACCGATTCGGCTTCCAGGGCTCGGAGTGGGGCGAGCTGGAAGGCATCGCCAACCGCACCGACTTCGACCTCTCCACCCACGCCAAGGCCTCCGGCACGGACCTGAGCTACTTCAACCAGGCCACCAACGAGCGCTACACCCCCTACGTCATCGAGCCGGCGGCCGGCCTGACCCGTTCCTTCATGGCATTCCTGGTGGATGCCTACACGGAGGACGAGGCCCCCAACGCCAAGGGCGGCGTGGACGTGCGCACCGTCCTCAAGCTTGACCCGCGCCTGGCGCCGGTCAAGGCCGCCGTGCTGCCGCTGAGCCGCAACGAGGACCTGTCCCCGAAGGCCAAGGACCTCGGCGCCCAGCTGCGGAAGAACTGGAACATCGACTTCGATGACGCCGGCGCCATCGGCCGCCGCTACCGCCGCCAGGACGAGATCGGCACGCCGTTCTGCATCACCGTCGACTTCGACACCCTCGAGGACCAGGCCGTGACCATCCGTGAGCGGGACACCATGAGCCAGGAACGCGTCTCCCTGGACAAGGTTGAGGGCTACCTGGCGGCACGGCTGATCGGCGCCTGAGCATGGCCATCGACTACCGCGAATGGCGGGACGGCGACGACCTGGCGCTTTTGGAGATCTGGGGCGATCCGGACACCGCCCAGGCCCGCCAGTTCCGCGGCGCCCTGGCCGTCTCCTCCAACGGACGGGACGGCAGCCCCTGGCGCCGCTGCATCGTGGCGGAAGACGTCATTGACGGCGTCGGCATCCCTGTCGCCGCCGGCGTCGTCTATGAAGCCTCCCTGCACCCGGAACGGCTCTGGACCTACATCGAAGTCGCGAAGGACCACCGCCGCACGGGCATCGGCGCCAGCCTCCTGACCATGCTGCGGCGCGAAGCCGAACACGCGCCGTCGGGCGTCACCAGGCTGCGCGCCAAGGTGGAGCCGGGCACCGCCGGCGCCGCGTTCGCCGAAGCGTTCGGGCTCACGCCCATCCAGCGGTCCCGCCTGGTGGTGGTGGAGCCCGGCGCCATGCGGCTGCCGGTCTTCCCGGACAAGGACTACGGCGGACGGCCCGTCAACGGTGAAAACGCCGGTTCCGACGTGGTCATGGACCTCGCCACCGGCTCCGTGGAGCTGACGGACGTGGTGGGCCGGTACTACACCTCCATCCACGGCTGGGACTCACCCGGCGTGCTGTCCGCAGGCCAGGTGCAGAAGCTGTTCCTGGACGAACTCACCGGAGCCCACGGCGCGATCGTGCTGCGGGCCCAGCCTGAGTCGGCGTTCGGGGCGGGCGTGGCACCGGCAAAGAAGGGGCGGATCCGCGCGTTCGCGGTCAGCTATGCGGCGCCCGCCACGCCGGAAGCCGGGCAGGAGCCCGGGCCGGCATCAGCCGAGGCTCCCACGGACGTTTTCGTCGGGCACGAGCCGACCCTGGATGCCGACGACGCCGCCGAGGCGGTCCGCGACATCCTTGCCCTGATCGCGTACCAGCATCCGGTCATGCTGGAACTGGACGATTCCATGACCGCCCTGCGTGCCGCCGTCGAGCCTCTCCTGGAAACCGGGAAAGCACGGCTGGCGGGGGCAGAAACGCTGGTGGTCTCGGACTAGCCAGGCATCCCGGCGGCCCGCGAGGGAGGGCTGCCTATTTCCTGCGGGAGCGGGCCGCCTACTTCCTCCGGGGAGTACGACGGCGGCCCGCGGCTGCGTCAGCGGCGTCCAGCAGCTGCCGCTCGGCATCGGTCGGTGCGCTGCCGCCCAGGTGCGCCGGCATCCACCAGGCCCCGGCTTCGGGCTGGAGCGGAAAGCCGGTGATGCAGCGGTCCACCCCTGCCTGGAGGATGCTGCGCAGCAGTTCCGTGTCCGCCTCCGCATCCTGCGCGCGCGGGAACACCAGTGGATCGCCCACGTGAACCCGTACCGGTGCCTGCCAGCTGCGGCGAAGGGAAAAGCCGTGACCGCGGGTCATGATCCGGTGGGCGCCCCAGACAGATACGGGGATCACCGGAACACCGGCGTCCGCGGCCATCCGGACCGCCCCCGTCCTGCACTCACGCACCGTGAAGCTGCGGCTGACCCCCGCTTCGGGGAAGACTGCCAGGTACTCACCGGCGCGGAGCTTCGCCACAGCCGCGTCATAGGCATCGGCGCGGCCGGCATATCCGACCACCACGTGGCCGCTGGCGCTGATCGCCGGCCCGGCAAGCCAATGGTCCGCCGCGCCCTGGTGCACCAGGAAGCGCAACTGCGCGCGGGTGTGCCGCCACAGGAGCAGCTCCACCACCGCGAAGTCCACGTAGCCAAAGTGCGTGATGGCGAAGACGGCGCCCTTGCCGGGCGATACCCGCCGGGACGGGCCGTTCAGGGGTCCTTTCGGGGGCAGGTGCCCTAGGCCCGTTGGCAGGATCTGGAGCCGCAGCGCCCACCGCAGGAACTGTCCCGTGCGGACGATCAGCCGGTAGAAACGGTCGTTGGACGGGGGCCGCCAGGGCATCGGAGCCGGGGCCTACAGGGTGACGTGGATGGAGGATTCCGGCAGCAGCTGCGTGAACGCCCGCGGCGGCCGGACCTTTACACCCGTGCTTTCGGCGAAGGACTTAATGACAAAGCCGCTGGCGAGGGTCTCCCAGATGCGGATCTTGCGGAGCATGAAGTGCCCGACGCCCTTGAGCGACACATACTGCATGCTGGCCGCCTCCGCGGATGCCCGCCGTGCGAACGCGAGGGACTGCGCAGGGCTGGTCATGTGGTCGGTGCTGCCGTGGATGATCAGGACCTTCCGGCCGCTGACCCTGCCGGCCGGCGTCTCCGGGCCCAGCCAGGGGGCAAGCGCAACCACTGCCTCCACCTGCGGATGGTCTGCGGCGCATACCGCCGTCAGGCCTCCCATGGAGTGGCCCAACAGGAAGACCGGGACGCCGGGGTGGCGTTCCGCGATCTGCGCCAGCGCCCACCGCGCATCCTGCAGCGGCGACATGTCCGGGCCGTTCCAGCCGCGGACGCTGTTGCGCAGGGACCAGACAGCCAGCCCGTGCTTCCGGCCGGCCCGGTGCAAATGCCGGGCGAAGGGAATCATCCTGGCCGGGCTTAGGTGCCGCGCCTCCACCGGATCCCGGCTATGGGCCTTGCCGCCATGCAGGACCAGAACCACGCCCTTGGTGTCGCCGGATGCTTCGAGGACGCTCAGGACGGGCTGGTAGGCGGGAACCGCCGGCACCTGCCCGGCCTGCACTCCGCCGTCCACGGCCCCGCGAATTCCTGCCGCGCTGCCGGTTCCCCGCGATCCACGGTTGTCCATGCCTGGTTCCTCCCCGTCCCGATGGTCCATTTATAAACCCTATGACGGCGCACGTAGAGTTCAACGTATGAGGTTGAACTGCTGATGGGCGCCGGCCACTCCCACGCTTCCGTAGATGATTCGGAGCCGACGCCCCAGGCGATGGCTGCCCGCAGCAAAGCGAACCGGATCCTTGCTGCGGTGCTGATCCCATTGGCGCTGCTGACCTTGGCCGGCATGGCCGCGCTGTGGCCGTCGGGGAGCAAGGAAGGAATCTCCCTCGCGAATCCTTACTCCACGGCCCCCGGGGTCACGTTTGATACGGGGACCATCCGCAGCGTGGTAACCGAAAGCTGCACGCAGGGCACCGGTCAGCAGGGGACCGGCCAGCAAAACAGCGGCCAGGACGGAACGGGGTCGCAAAACCCGGGCCAGCAGGGCTCGAAATGTACGTTTGCATCCACCGAGCCGGACAAGGGCGGCAGCCCGGTCAAGGTGGTCATCAACCCTGATGTTGCCTCATCGCACGGGGTCAAGCCGGGCGACCAGATCCGTTACCTGAACCTCTCGAATGTCCAGGGCGCCACAGGGTCGCAGGGTTCGCCGGCCTACATTTTCGTTGACTTCGTCCGGACCCTGCCGATCGTCCTCCTGGCCGCGCTGTATGCCGTGGTGGTCATCGCCGTCGCACGGTGGCGCGGACTCCGCGCCCTGATCGGCCTGGTGGGTGCCTACTTTGTGCTGGTGAGCTTCCTGCTGCCCGGCCTGGTGGAAGGCAAGCCGCCGTTGCTGCTGGCGCTGGTGGGCTCCACGGTGATCATGATCGGGGTGCTGTACTTCGCCCACGGGTTCTCCGCACGCACGTCGACGGCGCTCCTGGGCACCATTTTCGGCCTGGCCATCACGGCCCTCCTGGCCGCCTGGGCCACAGACGCCGCCAACCTCGCAGGCGTGGGCAGCCATGACGCCGCCACCCTGGTGAACACGTCATCGAACATCTCCATCTCCGGCGTGATCCTGTGCGGGCTCATCATTTCCGGCCTGGGCGTCCTGAACGACGTCACCATCACCCAGTCATCGGCCGTGTGGGAGCTCTACGAACTGGCGCCGGGCAGCAGCGCCCGCAAACTGTTCACGTCCGCCATGCGGATCGGCCGCGACCACATCGCCTCCACCGTCTACACCATCGCCTTCGCCTACGCCGGCGCCGCGCTGCCCATCCTGATCATCGTCATGCTCTACGACCGGCCGCTGATGGACACCCTCACCAGCGCCGAGCTCTCCGAGGAGGTCATCCGGACGCTGGTGGGGTCCATCGGACTGGTCCTGGCCATCCCGGTGACCACCCTGATTGCCGTCCTCGTGGTCAAGGCAACAGGCATCAAGGCCGGCGCAGTCCCGGCACCAATTGCCGGCCCAGGGGACGGAAAGCACGACGCCGGGCACAGCCACGCGGACGACGTGGCGGACACGGGGGCGCTCGCCGCAGCCGCGCTTTCGGAACGCAGCCGGCGCACCGCCGTCGTCGAGCCCCCGGCAACGGACGTGCCCCCGCCGGTAAGCGGGCCGCCAGCCGCGGACGAACCCGCCACCCGGCGCGGCCGGAGGGCCGCCCGCGGCTGAACCCCCCTTCAGGCGGCGCTGCCCCTCGGACATCACTTGGTCCCGGGAGCCACCGCTGGCCGCTGCAGCAGACTGCTATTGGTAGTCCGCCAGCCAGAGGTCCGGGCCGAAGACTTCGTACTGGATGTCTTTCGGCCGGACTCCTGCGCCCACCAGCGCTGTCCGGACGGTCTGCATAAAGGGCACGGGGCCGCAAAGGTAGTACTCGGCGTCGGAGGGCAACTGGATGTCCCGGATGTTCATGAATCCGGAATGCACGCTGCCGCCTCCGGAAGACCCCTCGCCATCCGGATTGAGGAACCACGTGGTGAGGGAAGCGTCAGTGAGTGCGGCGAGGTCGGCCGTCACCTGGTTCCGCAGTGCAAAGGAGGCCGGGGAGTCGTCGGCGTGAAGGAACATGACTTTGCGCTGCGATCCGGACTTGACCAGGTGGGACAGCATGCCGGCCATCGGCGTAATGCCGATGCCGGCGCTTGCCAGCACCACCGGGCGGTCGGTGTATTCGAGGACAACGTCGCCGAAAGGGGCGGACAGGGTGACCTCATCGCCCACGCTGACGTGGTCGTGCAGCAGGGTGGACATCTCGCCGGCGGGCGTCCCCTCGCCGCGGACGCGCTTGACGGCGAACCTCCGGTGCTGCCCGTCGTCCCCTGGGTCAGGCTGTACTGGCGTGGCTGCAGAACGCCGTCGGTCATCTGCATCCTGATGGTGACGTACTGTCCTGGAAGCGAAGGCTTCACCTCGCGTTCGTCGGTGCGCTCCACGACGAAGCTGACAACATCGTCTGTCTCCCGGGTCTTCTCCGCCACCCGCCAGGTACGCCAGATGGTGTCCGGGCCCAGCCGGACGGCGTCATACAGCCCGCGTTCCTTGTTGATGAGCATGTTGGCCATCAGCCAGTAAACCTCGTCCCAGGCAGCGGCCACGTCCGGAGTCACGGCGCCACCGAGCACGTCGACGATGGCCCACATCAGGTTGTCGTGCACCACTTGGTACTGCTCCGGGCTGAGGCCCAGGGAGACGTGCTTGTGGGCGATGCGGGACAGCAGGTGGTCCGGCAGGTGGGTGGGGTCGTTGACCAGGAAGCCGGCGAAAGCGGCAATGGATCCTGCCAGCGCCTGCTGCTGCCGGCCGTCAGCCTGGTTGCCGCGGTTGAACAAACCGTTAAGCAGTTCGGGGTGCTCCTGGAACATGTGCTGGTAGAAGCGGGAGGCGATTTCCTGGATGTTTTCGCCGACGACCGGAAGGGTCGCCTGGATCACGGGGTACGCGGTGTCGGAAAGCATGGGCAAGTCTCCTTCAAACGTGCTGCTGGATGTCCGTCCCCGCGCCACGCTAACAGCCGGCCGGAACCGGCGACAGGTACTTTGGCACTGGCGGCCGGCACCGATTTGCCCGGCTTTGCAACAATGGACAGGTGACTGTTGCAGCAACCCCTCCCGCCCCCAAGCTGGAACTCCCGCCCCTGAAGCTGGGACCCATCACCGTTGACACCCCGGTGATCCTCGCGCCGATGGCCGGAATCACCAACTCCGCCTTCCGCCGGCTCTGCCGTGAATACGGCGGCGGCATGTACGTGGCGGAGATGGTCACCTCACGCGCGCTGGTGGAACGGACGCCCGAGTCCCTCCGCATCATTTCCCACGACGACGACGAGAAGGTCCGCTCCGTCCAGTTGTACGGCGTGGACCCCGGCACAGTCGGCGCGGCCGTGCGGATGCTCGTGGAGGAAGACCGGGCCGACCACATCGACCTCAACTTCGGCTGCCCCGTCCCCAAGGTGACCCGGCGCGGCGGCGGCTCGGCCCTGCCCTGGAAGATCGACCTCTTCACCTCGATCGTGCAGACCGCCGTCAAGGAAGCATCCAAGGGCAACGTCCCGCTGACCATCAAGATGCGCAAGGGTATTGACGACGACCACCTGACCTACCTCGACGCCGGCCGCATCGCCCGTGACGCCGGTGTGGCCGCCGTCGCGCTGCACGGCCGTACCGCGGCGCAGTTCTACTCCGGCAAGGCCGACTGGTCCGCCATCGCCCGGCTCCGCGAAACCCTGCCGGACATCCCGGTGCTGGGCAACGGCGACATCTGGTCCGCCGAGGACGCCGTCCGGATGGTCCGCGAGACCGGCGTCGACGGCGTGGTGGTGGGCCGCGGCTGCCAAGGCAGGCCCTGGCTGTTCGGGGACCTGCAGGCCGCCTTCGAAGGCAGCGACGTCCGGCACCGGCCCAACCTCCGCCAGGTGGCCGAGGGCGTCTACCGCCACGCGGAACTGATGGTGGAAACCTTCGGCGACGAAGGCAAGGCGCTGCGCGAGATCCGCAAGCACATCGCGTGGTACTTCAAGGGCTACGTGGTGGGCGGCGAGCTGCGCACCCGGCTGGCCCTGGTGACCAGCCTGGAAGTCCTCCGGGACACCCTTGCCGAGCTGGACCTGGACTCGCCCTACCCGGGCGTTGACGCCGAAGGCCCGCGCGGCCGCGCAGGCTCCCCGAAACGGCCCGCCCTGCCCAAGGACTGGCTGGACTCGCGCGCACTGAACGACGACCAGTCCCGGGACATTGCAGCTGCGGAACTGGACGTTTCCGGTGGCTGAGACACCCATGCCCGCAACCCCCACAGCCGGAACCCCCACAGCCGCCCTGGCGCTGCCAGGCTACGACACCCACGACTCTGCCCGTTGGGTGGAGGAGCCGCCCAAGAACACCTACCGCTCCGACTTTGAAAGGGACCGCGCCCGGGTGCTGCACTCCTCGGCCCTGCGGCGGCTGGGAGCCAAAACACAGGTGGTGGCGCCGGACACGGACGACTTCGTCCGCACCCGCCTCACGCACAGCCTGGAGGTGGCACAAGTGGGGCGTGAGCTTGGCCGGGCCCTGGGCTGCGATCCGGATGTGGTGGACACGGCCTGCCTGAGCCACGACCTGGGCCACCCGCCGTTTGGCCACAACGGCGAATCGGCGCTGAATGAGGTAGCGCATGCCATCGGCGGGTTTGAGGGCAATGCCCAGACCCTGCGCCTGCTGACCCGCCTGGAACCCAAGGTCCTGGCGGCGGACGGCAGGCCCGCCGGACTCAACCTGACCCGCGCAAGCCTTGATGCGGCGTCGAAATACCCCTGGTCAGCCTTGGAAGCTCCGGTGATCCATGGCCAGCGGACCAGCAAGTTCGGCGCCTATGAGGACGACCTGCCCATCTTCAACTGGATCCGGGAAGGCGCTCCGGAACGCCGGACCTGCCTGGAAGCCCAGGTGATGGACCTGGCGGACGACATCTCCTACTCGGTGCATGACGTGGAGGACGCCATCGTGGCCGGCCACTTCCAGCTCCGCTGGATGGACAACCCGGACCACCGCGCCCGCGTGGTGGGCTACGCCAAGCAGTGGTACCTGCCGCACAACGACCCCGCAGCCATCGACGCCGCCCTGGCCCGGCTTGAAGCCACCGACGTGTGGGTGGGCGAAGCGGATGGCAGCCGAAAATCCATGGCGGCGTTGAAGAACATGACCAGCCAGCTCATCGGCCGGTTCTGCCAGAGCGCCCTGGAAACCACCCGCGCCGTCTACGGGCCGGAGAACCTCACCCGCTACAACGCCGAACTTATGGTCCCCGACGAGACCGTGATGGAGATCGCGGTGATGAAGGGCCTGGCCACCACGTTCGTGATGACCACCGAGCACCGGCAGCCCATCTACGAGCGCCAGCGGGAAGTCCTCCACGCCCTGGTCACCGCCCTCAGTGCCACCGGCGACCGCCACCTGGAGCCGATGTTCGCTGCCGACTGGCGGGCGGCGGACGACGACGGAGCGCGCCTTCGCGTCGTCATCGACCAGGTGGCGTCGCTGACCGACGGGTCGGCGCTGGCCATGTACGAACGCCTGGTGGGGAGCCTGCCCTCACTCTGGTGACCCGTGCACGGCCCGGCCCGGAAACCGGCCTGGTAACAGCTTCCTTAAAGCATTCACACAGGAATGAAGCGCACTATGGGAGGAAACACCGGCCGCTAGGAACGGATCAGGCCATGAGTACTCGCAGCAGGGGCAAACGCCTTGCCACCGGGATCACTGCAGCCGTGGGCGCAGGCAGCTTCGCTGCTGCCGGGATCGCCGCAGCCGCTGTGTATGCGTCCACGCCCTCGGTGATCGCCAGGACAGCGGCCGGGACGGACAGCAGTACCCCAAGCACCGCGCCCACGTCCAGCGCCGCCCGTTCCGATGACGACGACCGGGGCACCCGCAAGGGCAGCAGCACCCGCCGCCCGAAGAGCTCCGGCAATTCCGGCAGCACAAGCCCCGTCCAGCCCGGCAACGGGGGCACCATCCACGGCAGGTCCTCGGGGTCCTGACGTGGCGCGCCCAGGGATCACCACGGCCACGGCCAGCCAGGAAAGCACGGCACAATCCAGTTGGACAGTGTGGGAGCTTGAAGCATCTGTTACGGTCACGGACTCCGTTGCGCTGGGGGCAGCGGAGTACATCGTCCGTGACATTGTGGCCGCCGTGGACCTTGCCTGCAGCCGGTTCCGGGAGGACTCGGAGCTGATGCGGCTGCAGCCTCTGATGCCCCGGGGCGTCACCGTCAGCCCGATGTTCCGGCTGCTCCTGGAGCGCGCCCTCGACGCCGCAAGGATGACCGATGGCGACGTGGACCCCACTCTCGGTGCGGACCTGGCCGCCCTCGGGCACGGGCCCCTGAAGGATGGTGCCGAAGCGCGCCTATACCCGGGAATGAGGAGCGTTCCGGTACCGGCGGTGCCTTCCGCGCCGGACGGGCCGGCGCAGCGCGGGCCGGCACCGCGCGTGCCGGGTTGGTCCCGCCTGCACCTCGACGGAGGTACCTTGACCCTGCCGGCGGACCTGCGCCTTGACCTCGGTGCATCTGCCAAGGCCGTCGCGGCGGACCTCGCCGCCGCTGAAGTGCACCGGAAGTTGGGCTGCGGGGTGCTCGTAAGCCTGGGCGGAGACCTGGCCAGCGCAGGACCGGGACCACAGGAGGACGGCCGGCCCGGACACTGGCAGATCCTGGTGCAGGACCTTCCTGCCGATCCCGCCCAACACATCTCGCTGGCCCCCGGTTTTGCCCTCGCTACGTCCAGTACGCAAAAGCGGACCTGGGTGCACCAGGGTACCCGGGTCCACCACATCCTGGACCCGCGCTTTGGCGATCCGGCCGATCCAGTCTGGCGGACGGTTACCGTGGCGACGCCGGCATGCTTGGATGCAAACGCCCTGAGCACCGCGGCCATTGTCCGCGGTTTCGCGGCCGTGGAGTGGTTCCGCGCCGAAGGCGTCCCGGCCCGGCTCGTAGACAGCCGGGGAAGGGTCACCACCACCGGCGGCTGGCCCGCCGGAAGTCAGGCCGCTGCTGAGGCTGACGGCACCGGGGGAGCGTACCGTGGATGAGGCAATGTGGGCCTTCGGCCGTGTTAGCGGGTTCATGTCCCTCGCCCTGTTCACCGGCTCGGTGCTGCTGGGGATCCTGAACAGGTCCGGCCGGCCCCTGATGGTGCTGCCGCGGTTCTCCATCAGCCTCCTGCACCGGAACGTGGCCCTGCTCGCCACGGTCTTCCTGGGGCTGCACGTGGGGTGCCTGCTCCTCGACTCCTATGCAAAGCTCCGGCCGGTGGACATCGTGGTGCCTTTCCTTGGCTCGTTCCAGCCGTTCTGGCAGGGGCTGGGAACAGTCGCGCTGGACCTTGTCCTGGCCGTGGTGGTGACGGGGCTGCTCCGGCACCGGATCGGGCAGCGCACCTTCAAGGCCGTGCACTGGCTCAGCTACGGGATGTGGCCGGTGGCCATGGGGCACGCCCTCGGCAACGGCACCGACGTCTCGGGCGGCTGGTTCCTCCTGCTGGCGGCGGCATCCGCGGTGGCCGTCGCCGCCGCCCTGCTCTGGCGGCTGAGCCCGTCCTTCCTCGAAACTTCCCACGCCAGGCAAGGAAACCTGCGGTGAGCCAAACACATGACATCCACCCGCAGGCCGGACGGACCGGGGCCCCTTCGATTGGGGCCCCTTCGAACCGCCAGGAACCGCGGCTGCTGGCCGCTGGCACCGATGCTGCCTGGACCCAGCACCTGGACACCTTCGGGCCCTGGCAACCACAGGCTGCCGCAGCGGGCCTGCTGGAGGCGCTGGCAGCTGCCGGACTCACGGGGCGGGGCGGAGCTGCGTTCGAAACCTGGCGCAAGGCCTCGGCCACTGCCGGCTCCGTAAGGAAGGGCCTGCTTGCAGCCCGGCCGGTGGTGGTCGCCAACGGCGCGGAAGGCGAACCCCTTAGCTTCAAGGACCGCACGCTCCTGGCCCACGCGCCCCACCTGGTCATCGACGGGCTGCTCGTGCTGGCCGCAGCCCTGGGCGGTGCCGGCATGTACGTCTACGCACCCGCACCCAGCCTTCCCCGCGTGCGCGAAGCGCTCAATGAGCGGCCCGGCACCAGGCGCGTGCGCGTGGTGGAGGCTCCCGGGACGTTCATTGCCGGTGAGTCAAGCGCCGTCGTCAACATGATTGCCAACGGGACCGCGGTCCCGTTGGACCAACGGCGCCGCCTGAGCGAGTCGGGACTCAACGGCCGTCCCACCCTGGTGGTCAACGTCGAAACCCTCGCCCAGGTGGCACTGATTGCCCGCTATGGGCCGCTATGGTTCCGCAAGGCAGGAACTGCAACGGATCCCGGCACCCGGCTGGTATCCGTTTCCGGCCCTGCCTCCGTCCGGGATGTGGTCCTGGAGGTGCCCGGGGGCGCCGGGCTTTCCCCGGTCCTCCGGGAGGCGGGGATGGATCCTGCCGCCGTGTCCGCCGTCCTGGTGGGCGGCTACCACGGCCGGTGGGTGCGGCCCGGAGCCCATGTCCTCTCGCCCGCAGGACCCACCGGCAGCACGGTCCGGCCCGGCGCGGGCGTGATCCACGCCCTGGACCTGCAGACCTGCGGCATCCAGGCCACGGCCAGGATCCTCAGCTACCTCGCCGCTGAGTCCGCCCGGCAATGCGGACCCTGCATGTTCGGCCTGCCGGCGATGGCCTCAATCCTCGACAGGGTCGCGGGAGGGGAACGCAATCACCGCCTTGTCCCCGAACTTGACCGGCTGGGGCGGCTGGTATCCGGGCGTGGGGCGTGCCGCCATCCGGAAGGGACCGCCGGACTGGTGGCCAGCGCCATGGAGGTCTTCGCTGCAGACTTCCGCGCGCACCTTTCCGGATACTGTGCGGGTCCCGGAGGCGTGGCGGCATGACCACGCACCTGCACATCGACTGGACCAGCTGTGACGGCCGGGGCCTGTGCGCTGAACTGCTGCCCGGGGTCCTGGACCGGGATGACTGGGGCTATCCCGTGGCACGTGGAAAGACGGGCCAGGACCGCACCGACGTGCCCCTGCGGGAGGCGGACCGGGAAGCTGCCCGGGAGGCCGTGCTCCTGTGTCCCAAGCTCGCCCTGGGCCTGGTCGAGCGGACTCCGCCGGAAGCGGACCGGCGCAGGCCTGGCCGGTGACGCCGGGCCGGTGACACTAAGATTGCTGTGTGGCTGGGCTGATTAAACGCGAAGATATCGACGAAGTACGCCAGCGCACGGACATCAAGGAAGTGGTGGACGGCTACGTCACGCTTAAGGGTGCCGGGCTGGGGACTTTCAAGGGCCTGTGCCCCTTCCACGACGAGCGCTCGCCGTCCTTCACCGTCCGCCCCCAGGTGGGCCGCTACCACTGCTTCGGCTGCGGCGAGGACGGCGACGTCATCGCCTTCGTCCAGAAGCAGGACCACAGCTCCTTCCAGGAAGCCGTGGAAAAGCTGGCCGCCCGGATCGGCTACGAGCTCCGCTACGAGGACGGCGGAACCGGGCCCAACCGCGAGGAAGCGGGGCGCCGCCAGCGGCTGCTGGACGCGCACAAGATCGCCGACGAGTTCTTCCGCGCCCAGTTGCTCACCCCCGGTGCCGCGGAGGCACGGAACTTCCTGTTCGGCCGTGGCTTCGACAGGGCGGCCGCGGAGCATTTCGGCTGCGGCTACGCGCCACAAGGATGGGATGCCCTCCTGAAGCACCTTCGCGGCCGCGGCTTCACAGACGCCGAGCTCAAGCTCACCGGCATATTCAGTGAGGGCAACCGCGGGATCTACGACCGCTTCCGGGGACGCCTCATCTGGCCCATCAAGGACATCGCCGGAGACACTATCGGCTTCGGCGCCCGCAAGCTGTACGAGGACGACCAGGGCCCCAAGTACCTCAACACCCCCGAAACAACGCTCTACAAGAAGTCACAGGTCCTCTACGGCATCGACCTCGCCAAGCGCAGCATCGCCAAAGACCGCCAGCTGGTGGTGGTGGAGGGCTACACAGACGTGATGGCCTGCCACCTGGCAGGGATTACGACGGCGGTGGCAACCTGCGGCACGGCATTCGGCACCGAACACATCAAGATCGCCCGCCGGCTGTTGTCGGACGACGGCACCGGCGGAGAAGTGGTGTTCACCTTCGACGGCGACGCCGCCGGCCAGAAGGCTGCCCTGCGTGCCTTCGAAGAGGACCAGCGCTTCACTGCACAGACCTACGTGGCCGTGGAACCCACAGGAGCCGATCCCTGCGACCTCCGCCTCAGCCGCGGGGATGAGGCGGTGCACGCCCTGATCCAGTCCCGGCGGCCACTGTTCGAGTTCGCCATCCGCACCACCCTGAAGCAGTTCAACCTGGACACTGTGGAGGGCCGTGTGCAGGGCCTCAAAGCCTCCGTGCCGGTCGTGGCCGCCATCCGTGACGCCTCCACGCGGACCGGTTACTGCCAGGCGCTGACGGGGTGGCTGGGCATGCCGGACCCCAATGAGGTCCTGCGCCTGGTCAACGCTGCGGTCAAGCGCGGCGAAACGGGACGTCCCCCTGCCCCCGCCCAACAGCAGGGGCCGGGCACCCGCGCAGCCCCCGCACACGCCGGCAGCTCCCACCCCGGGGGCTCCCAGGCCGGCGGGCCCGGCGTCGCTGCGGCACCGTCGTCAGGCGCTGTCCCGTCCTTCCACCGGCCCGACCCCCGCGACCCCGTGGCTTCCATGGAGCGGCAGGCGCTGGAAGTGGCTTTGCAGCAGCCTGCCCTGCTGGCCGGCGCGGTCTGGGACCGGTTCGAGGCCGCCAGGTTCGCCACCCCCGCATTCCAGGCCGTCCATGACGCCATGCGCGCCTCCGGCCCCGGGCTGGCGGGCGATCCGGTGCGCTGGGTGGAGCAGGTGATGCATGAGGTCCCTGAGCCCCTCCGGCCGCTGGTCTCGGAGCTTGCCGTAGTGCCGTTGCCCGCGCATACCGAGGAAGCGGTGCTCAAGTACTGCCGCGACATCCTGTCCCGGCTGTTCGAGCTGCAGATCACCCGTGTGAAGGCGGACAAGATGGGCCAGCTGCAGCGGCTCGACGCCGCAGCAGACCCGGAGACCTATCAGAGGCTCAACCGTGAACTGATGATGCTGGAGATGGAACGCCGGGCCTTGCGGGCGGAGGCCTGACCCGCTGCAGGCCCTGAGGGTGGGGCAGATCACTGCCCGGCCGATTTCGTTTCCGCTGCAGGTGTTTGCTAGGCTAATACCCGCTTCATTCCTCCTTAGCTCAATTGGCAGAGCATTCGACTGTTAATCGAAGGGTTGCTGGTTCAAGTCCAGCAGGAGGAGCTTCCAATCCCCGTTCCGGTCTCCGGAACGGGGATTTTTGTTTGCCGGCAGGGGCGTTTGGGTGCCGAAAACAGCCGATTTCCCTTGGGCCGGAATCCTTTGCTAATGTCATACCTGCTTCATTCCTCCTTAGCTCAATTGGCAGAGCATTCGACTGTTAATCGAAGGGTTGCTGGTTCAAGTCCAGCAGGAGGAGCGTTACGAAAAATCCCCGTTCCTCCGGTTGGAGGAGCGGGGATTTTTTCTATCCGCGGGGTGGGAAGCCTGCAGGGCAGGCGTGTCCTAGACGAAGTCCATTTCCACCTGCAGGAACCGTTCGGCCTCGGCGATGGCAGCTTCGAAGGCTTCCTTCTCGGTGGGGGACTTCCGGGGCTCGCGCGGACTCCATTCGTGCGGCGCGGAATGGATCCGGACAAAGCCGGTGTCCGGCGGGGCATAGAAGATTCCGAAGCGTTGAACGGGCCACTCCGGGGACGTCTCCGGTGCCACCAGCAGGGCGGCGTTGAACGCGGGATTGAACCACTGGGCAATGGGCCGGCGGCGGTCTTCCGTAAACAGGCCGGCGGCATACAGCGCCGCCGACTGCTGTCCCGCCTGCGCGCACAGCCGCTCCCACCACAGTGGCAGGATCCTGGCGTCGCACCGTTGCCATGTGGCCGGAAGTGGCGGTTGGTTCTGCCAGCTGGACACGGGATCATTTTATCGCGGGAGCGGGCCGGAGGGCAGGGACCGCAGCGCCGCGCCGGGCACATCCGGCTGGCGCCCGGTCAGCGGCGGTTGGGCGGGCCTGGGTTGATCCGGTACAGGATCGCGGCGCCCGCCAGCGTCCCGAGGATGATGCCCCAGGCGGGGTTTCCCACAGCGTGGCCGGCAAAATAGCCGACGACGGCGCCAAGCACGGCGCCCAGGAAAAGTCCCCTTCCGTTGCGGTGCGGTCTGCGGCTCATGGGCGGCCCTTTCGGTTCAACGGCTGGCAGGTGGGCTGGCGGTCCGGGTCAGTGGATGGACTGTCTGTGGAGGGATGGTCAGTGGATCGATGGAACCGTGCGTGGCCGGACCACGAGCCACAGGGCTGCAATTGCCAGCAGGATACACGCCGCCTGCACCGCGCCCATCGGCGCTGCACTGGTGATGCCGAGCCAGCCCACCACAGGAGAGATCAGCCCGGCCATGAGGAACGTGGCCGCCCCGAGCAGGGAGGCAGCGGTGCCTGCCTGTGCCGCGTGGCTGGCCAGGGCCAGCACCTGAACGCAAGGGAACATGAAGCCGGTCCCCATGATGTAGAACCACAGCGGGACCATGACGCCCCAAAGGCCCAGCCCCGCCCTGTCGAAGACCACAATCAGCAGCGCCATCAGGAACATCCAGGCCGTGGCCCCGGCCAGGATCCACTGCGGCGGGACAATCCTGATCAGCCGCGAACTGGTCTGGACGCCGGCCACGATGCCCAGCGAGTTGATCCCGAACAGCAGCCCGTACTGCTGGGCGGAAAAGCCGAACACGTCCTGGAAGAGGAAGGGTGACGCCGACAGGTAGGTGAAGAGCCCGCCGAAATTGAAGCCCGCCACCATGAGCAGGCCCACGAAGATCCGGTCGCTGAAGAGCGCCTTGTAGCGCTGCCCGGCAGTCATGCCGCTCTTCCCGCGCTTCTCCGGCGGCAGTGTTTCGCGCACCAGGACCAGGGCCGCGACGATCACCAGGGTCCCGTAGGAGGCAAGGAACACGAAGATACCGGGCCACGGCATCACCAGCAGCAGCTGCGACCCGATGACGGGGGCCAGGATGGGCGCCAGTCCGTTGACCAGCGACATCCGCGAGAACATCCGCACCATGGCGTAGCCGGAAAACAGGTCCCGAACCATGGCCATGGCTACCACGCCTCCGCCGGCCGCGCCCACGCCCATCAGTACACGGAAGATCCCCAGCGTGGAGATGTCCGTGGACAGGGCGGCGCCCAGGGACGCAGCGATGTGCAGTGCCGTGGCCAGGATCAGCGGGGTGCGGCGGCCGAACTTGTCGCTGAACGGCCCCACCACCAGCTGGCCGAACGCGAAACCGACCGTGGTGCCGGCGAGGGTCAGCTGGACCTGGGCCTCTGTCACCCCGAGGCTTGCCTCCAGGGCAGGGAAAGCCGGCAGGTACAGATCGATGGTGAACGGACCGAGGGCCGTCAGCGCGCCCAGGAGGAGGATGTACAGGAGCTTCCGGCGCCGGCTCAGCAGGTCGCCCGGATTGGGGGGAGTGGTCACGGAGAACAATCCTAGGCCGGGCCGCCGCTGTTTTTGCAGCGTTGTAGGCCGCGCCGTCCGGCATGCCCCCAAGTCCGCCCAGAACCTCAATGGTAGTTTGGGGTGGCGTGGACTGTGCGGCTGCACATTTCCGCAGCGAACGGAAGCAGTATGGACCCATGAAACCAGTAAGGCGGAACCGATGAGCGGACGTCACAGCGGGCGTACCAGCCCGGGATTGCGTATCAGTGCACTGCCCGGGACGGCAAGACTCCTATTCCGGTTGGCGCCCCGCCAGCTCAACGACGAGATCGCCTTCGCCAAGATTGAACTCAAGCGCAAGGGAATCCAGGTGGGGGTGGCCGCCGCCTTCTTTGCCGTCGCGCTTCTGTTCCTGGCGTTCCTGGTGGTTGGCCTGATCGTTGCAGCGATCATGGGCCTGGCCACCATCATGCCCGCATGGCTGGCCGCCCTCCTGGTCTCCGCAGCATTCCTCATCATCGCCCTGGTCGGCGGACTGGTGGGCATGGCAAGGTTCAAGAAGGCCATGCCGCTCATGCCCGAAGAAACCATCCGCGGCATCCGGCACGATATCGGCGTGGCCAGGGAAGGCTCCGCCTTCAACCCCGCTGTCCTGGATCCGGAAAGCCCCGAAGGCAAGGCAGCCAAGGCCCAGAAGGACGCCGCAGCGGCCAAGGCCAAGGCCGAAAAGCAAGCCAAGGCCGCCCAGCACGACCAGGAATTCCCGCATGCGTCCGAACCCGAACTGGTGCGCCGCCTGAGCCAGCGCAGGCACCACCTTGCCGAGGTCCGCGACGAACTCGGCACGGAGTTGGACGTCAAGACCCAGGCCCGGTACCTGCTGGCCGCGGCGCAGGTCAGGCTACGTGAAGGCCAGGTCGTGGCACGGCGCGGCGTGGACGCAGCAGGACAAAGGCTTGCCGCGCTGTCCGGTTCCGCGGACCTGCGGCGGCGCTGGAAGCCGCTGGCGGCCTTTGTTGCGGCCGGAACCGTCCTGGCGGTCCTCCTCCGGAAGCTGGTCCGCTCCAGCTAGGAAGCGGGCCGGCGGATCACTGGACACAATCGAAAGACTGCGCTGCGGCGCGGCAGGAAGGAGAGGGGGACGGGTGAAGTTCATTGGTGCAGGCGCCCGCCCCGGCCGTCCCCTGGTGGACCACGATTCCGTGTTGACCATCCCCAACCTGCTGACCATCGTGCGGTTCATGGGGGTCCCGCTGTTCATGTGGCTGGTCCTGGCCCGGCACGAGTACGGCGCCGGCGTCATCGTCCTGGCCGTCATGGCCGGGACCGACTGGATCGACGGCTATATTGCCCGGCGGTTCGACCAGGCCTCCAAGCTCGGCAGGGTCCTGGACCCCATCGCCGACCGGCTGGCCCTGCTGGCTGTGGCTGCCACCCTGGTGATTGCCGGCGTCGTGCATTGGCTGTACCTGGCGGCGCTCGTGGTGCCCGATGCAGTCCTGCTGGTCCTGACGCTTTCCTTCTTCCACGGACACCCCGACCTTCCCGTCAGTGTCGTGGGCAAGGTCCGGACCGGGCTCCTCCTCCTTGGTACGCCGCTGCTGGTCCTCTCCCGCCTGGATACCGGCGCCGCGGACCAGCTCTTCGCCGCCGCCTGGGTGGTGCTGGGCCTGGGCCTGGTTGGCCACTGGGTTGCCGCCTACAACTACTTCTGGGCCATCCTGCGCAAAGGCCGGGAACAGAAACAGCACGACGGCGGTCACGGCTGATGGTCTGGCTCGCCGTCGGCCTGGCGGTCCTTGGCGCGTTCTGCCTTGCCCTGGGCGCCCAGCGGCAGGGCAGCGCCGTCAAAGCCGATACCGGCGGCCTCGCCCTGAGCTCCAACGGTTTCCTGCGCCTGCTGCGCAATCCCCGGTGGATGTTCGGGCTCCTGCTGCTGTGCACCGGAATGGCCATGAACGCCGTGGCGCTGGTGTCCGCCCCCCTCACGGTGGTCCAGCCGATCGGCGCCATTGCCCTTGTGATCACCACCGTGGTCAACGCCCGGGACCAGGACCTGACCATCAACCGTGCCACCGCCGTTTCCATCGCCGCATGCGTCACCGGTTCGGCGCTGTTCGTCCTCCTCGCCGTCAATGTCACCCAGGAGAGCCACCACGTCAGCCTCGAGGATGAGCTGACCATCGTGCTGCTGCTCGCCCTGGCGGTGGGATTGTTCGGCACGCTGGCCGTAACGTTCAGGCATCGAATGAACGCGTTTGTGTACATCCTCGGCGCCGGCATCCTGTTCGGTTTCGTCGCTGTCCTCACCCGGATCATCGGTAAGCACCTGCTGGACCCGAACGGCCTCTTCCTGCTGAACGTCCAGTGGTATTCGGTGGTGGCAATCATCGCGGCCGGCGGCCTTGGATCCTGGTTCGTGCAGAACGCCTACTCCACCGGCCCGCCGGACCTGGTCATCGCCGGCCTCACGGTGATCGACCCCATGGTGGGCATCGCCATCGGGGTCATCATCCTGGGCGAACTGCGCCCGGACGTCCATGCCGTCATGGCCGTTGCAATGGGAACGGCTGCGTGCCTTGCTATCGTTGGGGTTATCGCCCTTTCCCGGCACCACCCGGAGGTCACCAAGCGCAAGAAGGACGCGCGGAAGGCCGCCGGCAGGCCCACCCACTAACCGAATTCCGCACACCCAAGCAAGTCCACGAGGCCGTAAGCCAACCACGCCGGCGGCCAACCGTGCTGTCAGTTCCACGCTGCCCGCACCGTGACCATCAGGAGTACTCCATATGACCACGCCAGCCGACCAGCGCCCCCTGACCATCCTGATTGCGGCGGACACGTATCCGCCCGACGTCAACGGGGCGGCCCAGTTCGGATACCGGCTGGCCAAGGGCATGACTGCCCGGGGCCACAAGGTCCATGTCCTGGCGTCCCGTGACAGCAAGGGAAAGAGCTTCACCGAGTTCCGCGAGGAAGCAACCGTGCATCGGCTCCGCTCGCACAAGGCCTTCACCCACGAGACCTTCCGCCTCTGCTTCCCCTGGGAAATCAAGAAGGAAATCAGCCTCCTCTTCGACCGGGTGAAGCCCGACGTGGTGCACATCCAGAGCCATTACATGATTGGCGAGCACGTACTCTACGAGGCGGTGAAGCGGGGGGTCCGGATTATCGCGACCAACCACTTCATGCCCGAGAACCTCAACCCCTTCCTGCCGTTCCCGCAGTGGTTCAAGGACATCATTGGCCGTGTCTCCTGGAAGGACATGGGCAAGGTCATGGGCCAGGCCGACGTCGTCACCACCCCCACGCCGCTTGCCGCCCGTGCCATGCACGAGCACGCCTTCCTGCGCAAGGTGCTGCCCTTGTCCAACGGCATCGACTCCGCCGCGTACGAACTCAAGCCCGGAGAGTACATCGAGCCCCACGCAAACCCCACCGTCCTGTTCGCCGGACGCCTGGCCGAGGAAAAGCATGTCGATGTGCTCATCGAGGCGATCGGCAAGACACCGCCGGAGCTGAACGTGCACCTGGAGATTGTTGGCGGCGGCGACGTGCGGTCCGCACTTGAGGAACTCGTGCGTCGGCTTGGACTCAGTGACCGGGTCAAGTTCCTTGGCCTTGCCAGCGACGACGAACTGCGCACGGCCTACATCCGGGCCGACCTGTTTTGCATGCCGGGAACGGCGGAACTTCAGTCCCTGGTGACCTTGGAAGCGATGTCCGCCTCCACCCCGGTGGTCCTCGCGGACGCGATGGCGCTGCCGCACCTGGTGCGCGACGGCGAGAACGGGTATCTTTTCACGCCCAACGACAGCGACGACCTGGCGAAGAAGATCACCCAGGTACTGGAGCTGCCCCAGGAGGAGCAGCGCGCCATGGGCCGCGCAAGCCGGCAAATGGTGGAGCCCCACAGCATCCAGGGAACGCTGCAGACTTTCGAGGACCTGTACCGCGGCGCCACGTATGACGACAAGGTGGTCTGATCCCGTTCCCGGGTTTGCTAGAGTGTTTCTGCCCTGCCGGAGCGGGTCGATTGACCTCAGCTCCCAGGGTTTGGGGGGCTATAGCTCAGCTGGTTAGAGCGCGGGACTCATAATCCTAAGGTCCTCGGTTCAAGTCCGAGTAGCCCTACCGCCATCCGACAACCGCGGCCGACGATACACGTTGGCCGCGGTTGCCTTGGTTAACGCTCCGCCCTACGGTATGTTACTGATCAGTAACATACCGTGCCCCGCTTGGAGGCATGGTCGGCGCTGATCATCGAGAAGGTACCCATGGCTCCCTCTGCATCCGGTCCCCACGAGCTTCCCTACGCCGACGGCGACTTCTTCGCCTTCGAACAGCTCCTGTCCGGAAAAGAGCAGGACCGCCTGGCTGAGGTTCGTGATTTCCTGGCGCGCGAGGTCAGGCCGCTGGCGGTTGACTGCTGGAACCGGGGCGAATTCCCCATGGACCTGGTGCCGAAGCTCGCCGGCCTGGACCTGGTCAGCCCCGTGCGCCGCCAGGGATATTCCAACCTCTTCGCGGGCATGCTGCATGCAGAGGTGACGCGGGCAGACGCTTCCATTGCCACGTTCCTCGGCGTGCACGACGGGCTCTTCACCGGTTCCATCGAGCTGCTGGCGTCGCAGGAGCAGAAGGACGAGTGGCTCCCCGATATCTATGCGCTGAAAAAGATCGGCGCCTTCGGCCTGACCGAGCCGCTGGGGGGCAGCGACGTTGCCGGCGGAACGCGCACCACAGCCCGCAAAGAGGGCGATACCTGGATCCTCAACGGGGCCAAGCGCTGGATCGGCAACGCGACCTTTTCTGACTGGGTGGTGGTGTACGCCCGGGACGTGGCAGACAACCAGGTCAAGGGCTTCATGGTGGACACCTCACTGCCCGGGTTCAGCGCCGCGAAGATCGAGAATAAGATCTCGCTGCGCACGGTCCAGAACGCGGACATTGTCCTGGCGGACGTTGCAGTCCCGGACCACTTCAAGCTCGCAAACGCCAACAGCTTCCGCGACGTCAACAAGGTGCTGAAGGTCACCCGGCTGGCGGTTGCCTGGCAGGCTGTCGGCCTCCAGCTGGCCGCGTTCGACGTAGCCCGCCGCTACGCCGTTGAGCGCCGGCAGTTCGGCCGTCCGCTCGCCTCCTTCCAGCTCATCCAGGACCAGCTGGTCCGGATCCTGGGCAACGCCGTCAGCTCCACAGGCATGATGGTCAGGCTTTCCCAGCTGGAGGACGGGGACGCGGCCAGGGATGAACAGTCGGCGCTGGCCAAGGCCTTCGCCACGGCACGAATGCGCGAGAGCGTGGCGCTGGGCCGCGGCATTCTGGGCGGCAACGGCATCGTGACCGATTATGAGATGGCCAAGATCTTCGCCGACGCCGAGGCGATCTATTCATACGAGGGCACCGCCGAAATCAACACGCTCGTAACGGGCCGCGCCATCACCGGAATCTCGGCCATCGTCTAGGCGGTACCCCGCCCAGGCCGCCGAACTGCGGCTAGGGTCCCTCCGCCAGCGGCAGCAGGATCGAGGGGCGCAGGTCCAGGACGAACTGCAGGGGATTGACGTACTGATCCCCGTCCCTGACGCCCCAATGGAGGCACAGGGCCGGCGGGCAGTGGCCCGGCGTGACGGTTCCGATAACCTGCCCAGCGGCCACGGTGTCGCCGGCGGCGAGGGCGCTTTGCACGGGTTCGAAACTGCTCCGCAATCCGCCGCCGTGGTCAATGGTGATAACCGGCCGGTCAACCACCACGCCTGAAAAGCTCACTGTTCCGGCTGCGGGGGACGAAACCTGGGCCCCGGCGGCGGCAACTCCCAGATCCACTCCACGGTGCCCGCTGAGCCATGGCTTGGGCGGGGGATCGAAGCCGCGCAGCACCGGCGGGCGCGGTGCCAGCGGCCACGGCCAGGAGGGTTTGGCGGCCGGCCCTCCGCCGGACGTCGTATGTTCCTGTTCGTTGCCGGCGGCCCGGACCGGTGCAGCCTGGACGTGCATAGGCGGCCGGAAGGTGGCCGGGGTGGCTTGCGGAGCAGCGCCGTAGGGAACAGTCCTGTACTGGAAGGCGGTGCCTGGCGACACCACCGACGCCGGCAACAGCAGGAGTGCGGCAAGCAGGAATGGCGGTTTCATGGCACCACCTTGCCCGGCCCCGGGCCGTACCGGGAGGGCAGATTCCGGCCATGTGGACAACCGCCGCCGCCGGGCACGAACTGTCCGGCGGGCGGGGGTGCCTGTAGTACACTTGATGGAGCAGTTTGCTGCGCCCTCAACGCGTTACGTCCCAGTGGTCCACCCCCGCGGTGCATCCCCCTGTCCGGATCGCGTCGGCACATCTCATTCAGGAGTGTGGGGGAGCGGCGGCTGACTACGCGCATCCAGCCCTCCGGCAGCCAACGCCCCGGCGTCGTCCATGGAGGATCGCGCTTCCTGCGGTCAGGCTTTGGTCCTGATGGGAAGTGCGGGGGATGCCAGGAGCACGGCCCGTCCGGGCCACGCTGATCAACCGTCAACTATTGGCAGGGTAAGAAGCCTCCGGGTTTTCTCATGAATGACCTGCCGGAAAATAAGGAGCGCCGGAATGCCCGTCGTAACCATGCGCCAGCTGCTTGACAGCGGCGTCCACTTTGGACACCAGACCCGCCGTTGGAACCCGAAGATGAAGCGCTTCATCTTCACCGAGCGCAACGGCATCTACATCATCGACCTGCAGCAGTCGCTGTCCTACATCGACCGCGCCTACGAGTTCGTCAAGGCCACTGTTGCCCACGGCGGCACCGTGCTCTTCGTCGGCACCAAGAAGCAGGCCCAGGAAGCAATTGCCGAGCAGGCAACCCGCGTGGGCCAGCCCTACGTCAACCAGCGCTGGCTCGGCGGTATGCTGACCAACTTCCAGACGGTTGCCAAGCGCATCCAGCGCATGAAGGAACTCGAAGAGATCGACTTCGACGACGTCGCCGGTTCCGCTTACACCAAGAAGGAGCTCCTGCTCCTCAAGCGTGAGCTCACCAAGCTGGAGTCCAACCTGGGCGGTATCCGCAACCTGACCAAGGCTCCGTCCCTGCTGTGGGTTGTCGACACCAAGAAGGAACACCTCGCCGTTGACGAGGCCAAGAAGCTGAACATCCCGGTTGTGGCCATCCTGGACACCAACTGCGATCCGGACGAAGTCGACTTCCCGATCCCGGGCAACGACGACGCCATCCGCTCCGTGAACCTCCTGACCCGCGTTGTTGCCGACGCTGTTGCCGAGGGCCTGATCGCCCGCAACAACCGCGGCACGGGCGCCACCGAAGCTCCGGAAGAGCCGCTGGCCGAGTGGGAGCGCGAGCTCCTCGAAGGCAGCAAGGCAGAAGCTGCTGCCGCTCCGGCTGAGAACGCTGAAGCTCCGGCCGCCGAGGAAGCTCCGGCAGCTGCCGAGGCTCCCGCCGAAGACGCCAAGTAACACACGCAAAATCCGGATTCTCCGCGCTGTCCGCAGCCGGAGCTGCTGACAGGATGGCAGCCCACCCCCGTGGGCTGCCGTCCTGTCGGTCCGTACACCACCACACATTTCTAGACAGAGGGGTTCACATGGCGAACTACACTGCCGCGGACATCAAAGCCCTGCGCGAGCGCACCGGCGCCGGCATGATGGACGTCAAGAAGGCTCTTGACGAAGCCAACGGTGATGCCGAGAAGGCCATCGAGATCATCCGCATCAAGGGCCTCAAGGGCGCTACCAAGCGTGAAGGCCGCTCCACCGCCGAAGGCCTGGTGGCTGCCAAGGTCAGCAACGGCGTTGGCGTCATGATCGAGGTCAACTGCGAGACCGACTTCGTTGCCAAGGCTGACAAGTTCATCCAGCTGGCCGACCGGGTCCTGGCCGTCGCCGTCGAGTCCGGCGCTGCCGACCTCGAGACCCTGCTCGCCACCGATGTCGACGGCAAGCCGCTGTCTGAGGTCGTCGTCGAAGAGGGCGCCATCCTGGGCGAAAAGGTTGTTGTCCGCCGGATCTCCCGCATCGAGGGTGCAACCGTTGACGCTTACCTGCACAAGACCTCCAAGGACCTCCCGGCCCAGGTTGGCGTGCTGTTCGCTGTCGACGGTGAAGGCGAAGCCGCCGCAACCGCCGCCCACGACGTTGCCGTCCACATCGCCGCCATGGCTCCGAACTACCTCACCCGTGAGGACGTTCCGGCCGAGCTCGTCGAGTCCGAGCGCCGCATCGCCGAAGAGACCGCCAAGGCCGAGGGCAAGCCCGAAGCCGCCCTCACCAAGATCGTGGAAGGCCGCGTGACGGGCTTCTACAAGGGTGAGGTCCTGGTGGACCAGGCATTTGCCAAGGACGCCAAGAAGTCAGTGGCACAGGTCCTCGAAGAGGCCGGTGTCAAGGGAACCGCGTTCACGCGTTTCCGCGTCGGCTCCTAGTCGAACTGCAAGGGGTGGCCACTTCGGTGGCCGCCCCTTTTGCATGCTCACAATCCACCCCGCGCGCAGTCCACATCGGGCGCGGGCGGTTCCGACCACCGGAGCCGGCAGGATACCCTTTTTTCAGAGTCACCAACGGGAAGGCATCATGGAAGCCGTCAACACTGTCACGCAATCAGAGAAGAGCCGGCGGCGGGTCCTCCTGAAGCTCTCCGGCGAGGTCTTCGGCGGCGGGAAACTCGGTGTCGATCCCGAAACCGTCCGCGACGTTGCCAAGCAGATCGCCGCCGCCGTCCCGCAGGTCGAGGTAGCCATTGTGGTGGGCGGCGGCAACTTCTTCCGCGGCGCCGAACTGTCCCAAAGCGGCATGGACCGCTCCCGCGCCGACTACATGGGCATGCTGGGAACAGTCATGAACTGCCTGGCCCTGCAGGACTTCCTGGAGCAGGCGGGCGTGGAAACCCGGGTGCAGAGCGCCATCACCATGGGCCAGGTGGCAGAGGCATACATCCCGCGCCGCGCCATCCGCCACATGGAAAAGGGGCGCGTGGTCATTTTCGGTGCCGGCGCCGGCCTGCCCTACTTCTCCACGGACACCGTTGCCGCGCAGCGCGCCCTGGAAGTCCATGCCGACGTGGTCCTGATGGCCAAGAGCGGCGTGGACGCCGTGTACACGGCCGACCCCAAGAAGGATCCCACCGCGGAGCGCCTGGAAACCCTCAGCTACGACGATGCCCTGCGCCGCGACATCCGGGTCATGGACCAGACGGCAATGACCATGTGCAAGGACAACAACCTGTCCATGGTGGTGTTCGGCATGGAGGGTGAAGGCAACGTTACCCGCGCCATCCTTGGCGAGAAGCTGGGCACGCTGGTCACCGCCTAGCTCCGGCTAGGATGATTCCAGGACAGTTCCGTCCCCGCCCCTCCCGGCGGGGATGGAAACAGCAGCAAAGAACCACGTGAGTGCATGGAGCCGGCGCCCCGGACCGCACCAGAACCGTCAGGAGACACCGTGATCGAAGAAACCTTGCTCGAAGCCGAAGAAAAGATGGACAAAGCGGTCGAGGTAGCCAAGGAAGACTTCGCCTCCATCCGCACCGGCCGCGCCAACCCCGGCCTGTACAACAAGGTCCTGGTGGACTACTACGGCTCGCCCACGCCCCTGCAGCAGCTGGCCTCCTTCGCCATCCCGGACGCGCGGACCATCCTGATCACCCCCTTCGACAAGTCGGCCATGCGCGACATCGAACGTGCCCTGAGTGATTCCGAGGTCGGCGCGAATCCGTCCAATGACGGCAACGTCATCAGGATCACCATTCCTGAACTGACCAAGGAACGCCGCAAGGAATACGTCAAGATCGTCAAGACCAAGGGCGAGGACGCCAAGATCTCCATCCGCAACATCCGCCGGAAGGCCAAGGAGACCCTTGACCGCCTCGTCAAGGACGGCGAAGCCGGTGAAGACGAAGGCAACCGCGCCGAGAAGGAACTGGACGGCCTCACCAAGGCCCACGTCGACGGCATCGATGAGCTGCTCAAGCGCAAGGAAGCAGAGCTGCTCGAAGTCTGATGGGCCAGGCAGATCAGGCCCCGGCTTCACGGGCCGGCGCGCGGGGGAAGCAGCCCAGGAGCAATCCGACGCCAAAGGCCGGCAGGAACCTGCCAGCCGCCGTCGTGGTGGGCCTGGCAATGCTGCTCGGTGTCCTGGGTGGGCTGCTGTTCCTCCCGCTGGCCTTCGTAGCCATCGTCACGGTCTTTGCGGTGTTCGGCGTCTGGGAAATCTACCGCGCGCTGGAAGCGAACGGCACCAGGATGCCTATCGTTCCGGTGATGACGGGCACGCTGGCCATGCCCTTCGCCGCCTACTTCGGCGGCATTGAAAGCCAGCTGTTTGCCCTGCTGCTCAGCGCCGTCGCGGTCCTGCTGTGGCGCTCGATCGAAAGCGCCGCCGGATCCGCCAACAGCATCTTCGCCGGAGTCTTCACCCTGGGCTGGGTGCCGTTCTTCATCAGCTTCGCTGCGCTGCCCCTGCATGCCGCCGGCACCACGCCGCTGGGGCTGTGGCCCGGGGGTATTGCGCCCATCGGAGCATGGGAGATTGCGGTCATGCTGCTCCTGGTGGTCTCCAACGACACCTTCGGCTACCTGGTGGGCGCGTCCCTCGGAAAGCACCCCATGGCACCGAAGATCAGCCCCAAGAAGTCCTGGGAGGGCTTCGCGGGATCGGTGGCCGGGGCCACGCTGATCGGCGTCCTGGCAGCACTTTTCGTGCTGGACAAGCCCTGGTGGGTCGGCGTGCTGCTGGCCGTGGGTACCGTGGCGGCAGCAACGGCCGGGGACCTTGCCGAGTCCATGGTCAAGCGCGAGCTGGGCGTCAAGGACATGAGCAGCATCCTGCCCGGGCACGGGGGAGTGATGGACCGGCTGGATTCCATCGTCTTCGCCTCGCCGGTTGCGTTCATCATGTATGGCCTGGTAGCCGGCGCCTAACCCCCTCCACAGCGGCAGGCGCCGGGGCTGACACAAACAGCACCCGGGCGGCCGCCAAGACTCCGGCACCCTAAACTGGTGCGGAAGCACTACGGCTGAAGAGCACTGAAGGAATCGAAGTGGCATTGGACATTCATCGGCAGATCCCTGCGTCCTTTGAGCGCGTACAGCGCGGCGAGTACGGGTACAACGCCAAGCAGGTGGACCAGTTCCTGCAGCGGGCGCGGGTCTCGCTGGAAGCACCGGGCTCCGCCACGGACCCAGTGAACAGCGCCGACGTGCGGGCGGTGTCCTTCGACCCCGTCAAAGGCGGCTACTCGGCCGCCGTCGTGGACGCGGCCCTGGACCGGCTCGAAGACGCCTTCGCCCGCCGGGAGCGGGATGAGCTGATCGCGGCCCACGGCGAGGAAGCCTGGCTCCGCGAAATCGGAAGCCTCTCCGGCATCCTCCGCGGCCGGCTGCACCGGCCCGACGGCGACCGCTTCCGCCGGCCCACCAGGAAGAAGGCCCGCAGCTACAACACGGACGACGTCGACCGGCTGTGCCGCGAACTCGTCGCCTACCTTGAACAGGACAAGCCGCTGAGCGTTGACAGCGTGCGCCGCGCCGTCTTCCGTCCGGCGGTTGGCGCCGACGGCTATGAGGAATCGCAGGTTGACGCCTTCCTGGACCGCGTCGTCGAGCTGATGGCGGCCATCGACTAGCAGGCCGGCATTCTGCTATTCCGAGCCAGGAGGGGTAGGGGACAGCGGCGTAAAGCCCCGCCACACCCCGCGGTAGCTCCGGAAGCCGCGCACGGCGGAGACCACCAGGAATGCGGTTCCGCACACGGCGCCCACCACGGGCGCGGCCGGGGTACCCGCACCCGCCAGCGTCACCAGCAGCCCGGCCAGGATGGCGATCAAGGCAGCGTTCGCCGTCGTCATGAAGATCATGCTGCTGCCCGCCACGTGGCTGAAGCTGCCGCGGTTGCCAAAAAAATAGTAGGTCTGCTTGGAGCCTGCCTCATCGTCATGGTGCGCCGCCATCAGGTACGGCGCCACACCCGGGTCAAGGTCCACGTAGGCGGCCCGCAGCCGGTTCATTGCGGTGACGTACATGAGGTCCTCGTGGGCCACGTTCAGCACCCTCAACTGGGTCAGGAGCCCGATCGCCGTGTCGATGAACAGGACAACCACGGCGAGCAGCACGAAGGCGCCGGAAAACCCTGTGGCCTGGCCTACCAGTGCCATGCTGACCACGCTTGCCGAGGTGAAGGTCAGGAACATGCTGATCCGCGTCAGCACCTCGCCCTGGGCAGTGCTGCGCGATGCCAACAGGCCCCAGTGTTCCGTGGCGAGCAGCTGGGCGCGCACGGAGGCCGGGACCCCACCTGGCTGCCGGGACTCTGCGCCGTCCTCGCTGGACATGGCGCTATTGTCCTCCCGACCACCGCTCCGTCGCCAGCGGCCGTTCCGGGGTATGCAGCCGGGTCATGATCCGCGGCATCGTGGCAGGAATGCGGTGGGCCGTGGCCTTGGACACGATCACCATGACGGCGAAGGCGGCAGGCACGCTCCAGGCCGCCGGCTGCGCCAGCCACCCCGGGACCGTTCCCGGACCGGACACGGCACCGGCGATCATCGCCCCGCCGCACAGCACGCCGCCGGTTACCATCCCCGCGATCGCCCCCGCGTCTGTGAGGCCGCGCCACCAGATGCCCAGCAACAGGACCGGGCACACCGTGGAGGCGGTGAACGCGAAGACAAGGCCCACGCTGCCGGCCAAGGCTGAGGATCCGGTCATGAAGGCAAACCCGAGGGGGACAAGCGCGGAGACGACGGCGGCCAGCCGGAAGCCGCGGACGCCGCCGCCCAGCACGTCCTGGCTGATGACGCCGGCCAGGGACACCACCAGGCCGGAGGTGGTGGAGAGGAACGCGGCGAACGCCCCGGCCACCACCAGGGCGGAGAGCAGGTCTCCCGCCACGCCGCCAACGAGCTCGCCGGGCAACCGCAGGACCATGGCATCCGGCTGCCCCGAGCGGGCTAGGCCGGGCGCGTAGGTGCGGGCCACCAGCCCGTAGGCGGTGGGGAAGAGATAGAACACGGACAGCAGCCCCAGGACGATCAGCGTCGTGCGGCGGGCGGAGTGCCCGTCCGGATTGGTGTAGAAGCGGACCAGCACGTGCGGCAGGCCCAGGGTGCCGAACAGCAGCGCCACCAGCAGGGAAACGTTCTGGTAGGGCCCCGCCGGTGCCAGTCCGGTGGGGTTGACCGCCGGAGTGGACTGCGGTCCGCTCCCCTGGCCGGCCAGCACGAAGATGATGAACAGGATGGGCACGGCAAGGGCGGTCAGCTTCAGCCAGTACTGGAAGGCCTGGACGAAGGTGATGGACCGCATGCCTCCGGCCACCACCGTCAGGCAGACCACCAGGACGACGGCGACCGAACCCACCCAGGCCGGCAGGCCGGTGGCGATCTGGATGGTCAGGGCGGCACCATGCAGCTGCGGCACGATATACAGCCAGCCGACCATCACCACCAGGAGGCTGGTCACGCGCCGGACGGCCCGGGACGCCAGCCGGGACTCGGTGAAGTCAGGAATGGTGTAAGCCCCGGAACGGCGCAGCGGGGCGGCGACGAAGAGCAGCAGCATCAGATAGCCGGCGGTGTACCCCACGGGGAACCAGATCGCGTCCGTCCCCGAGAGCAGGATGAGCCCGGCCACACCCAGGAAGCTTGCCGCGGACAGGTACTCGCCCCCGATCGCCGACGCATTCCACCAGGGCCGGACGGTACGCGAGGCAACGTAGAAGTCGCCCGTGGTACGGGAGATCCGCAGCCCGTAAAAGCCGATGATGGCCGTCGCGAGCGACACTACCGCCACGGCTGCAATGGCGGTCCCGGCGTTCATGCGTGCCTCATTGCTCGCCGGCGAGGTCACGGTAGCGTGCCTCGTTGCGGGCCGCGGTCCGCACATACAACCAGGCACTCAGACCGATGACCGGGTAAATTCCCGCGCCCAGCAGGAGCCAGCCGAACGGGATCCCGGCGACCGGGGCATCGGCCAGGCCGGGCACTGCCAGCAGGACCAGGGGAAACGCGGCAAGGACCAGCAGGAAGCCGCCGGCCACCACCAGGGCCAGCCGCAGCTGGGACCTGATCAGCGACCGCACGAATACCTGTCCAACTTCGGAGTCCTGCGCCGCTTCCCGCGATTCGCCCGTTCGCTGCCCGGCGCGCACCGGCGTGCGGGCGGCGCCGTGGGGCGCCGTGACCCGGACGCGCGTCATGCGTGCGGCCTGATCCGGGTGGCCTCCAGCTTCTCCCGCACGGTTGGCAGGTGCCGCCGGCTGATGGGCAGCCCGGCACCGGCCACGGTCACGCGGGGCCCGTCGGCAGCGAGCTTCATCGAGGACACATGCTTCAGGGCCACCAAATAGGAACGGTGGGTTCGGATAAAGCCGGCGTCCGCCCATTGCTGCTCCAGGTCGGCCAGCGGCACCCGGATGAGGTAGCTGGCGTCGGCGGTGTGGAGCCGGGCGTAGTCGCCCTGGGCCTGGACGTAGGTGACGTCGTCGCGGCGGATCATCCTGGTGGTCCCGCCCTGGTCAACGGTGATCATCTCCGGCGCCGTCCCGCCGTCGCGCAGTTCACTGATCCGCCCCACGGAACGGGCCAGCCGCTCTGCGCGCACGGGCTTGAGCAGGTAGTCCACGGCCGCGAGTTCGAAGGCCGCAAGGGCGTGGTCCTCGTCAGCGGTGACAAAGACGACGGCGGGCGGAGTACTGCTGCGGGCAATCGCCGCGGCGATGTCCAGCCCGGAGACTGCCGGCATATGGATGTCCAGGAACACGGCGTCGATGCTGCCGCTGGACAGGGCTGTGAGGGCTTCAGCGCCGGAAGTCGCCCGCAGCACCTTCCCGATGCGGTCATCCCTGCCCAGCAGGAAAGCCAGCTCCTCAACGGCGGGCAGCTCATCATCAACGACGAGGACGTTAATCATGCTCTTAGGGTACTTCCAGCGGCAGGTCCTGCCTCACGCGTCGTGGCCGGGCTGGGACTTCGGCACCCGCATGGTGATCAGGGTGCCCTCGCCGGGTGCCGTTTCCACCACCAGCCCGTGGTCGTTGCCGTACACCTGGCGGAGCCGGGCATCGACGTTCCGCAGCCCCACGTGGTCCCCGTCGGTGTGGCCGGCCAGCACCGAACGGAGGTGCTCCGGATCCATCCCCACGCCGTCGTCCTCGATGGTGACCTCTGCGAAGGCGCCGGCGTCCTCTGCCGTGATGCTGATGTGCCCGGGTCCTTCCTTGGCCTCCAGCCCATGCCGGACGGCGTTCTCCACCAACGGCTGGAGGCTGAGGAACGGGATGACCGTGCTGAGCACCTCGGGGGCGACGCGCAGGCTGACCTGGACGCGTTCGCCAAAGCGCGCGCGTTCCAGCAGCAGGTAGCGGTCAATGCAGCGCAGCTCTTCCGCCAGGGTGGTGAAATCGCCGTGCCGCCGGAATGAGTAGCGGGTGAAGTCCGCAAACTCCACGACCAGCTCCCTGGCGCGCTGCGGGTCGGTGTTGATGAAGGATGCGATGGCGTTGAGCGAATTGTAGATGAAGTGTGGACTGATCTGGGCGCGCAGCGCCCGCACCTCCGCCTCCATCAGCAGCGTCCGGGAGGCGTCCAGCTCGGCGAGTTCCACCTGGACGGCCACCCAGTCGGCCACCTCGCCGGTGGCCCGGACCAGGCCGGCCCCGGCGGACGGGGCGAAGGCGGCGACGGCACCCACCACGCGGGTGCCGGCCCGCACCGGGGCGATCACGGCGGCAAGCCGGCCGCCCGTTCCGTTGGCCCCTGCGGGCAGGACAGCGGTCCGGCCGGAGCCCAGCACGTCGGCAGCGAGGTCCATGAGGCGCGGCCTGATGTCCTCGGCGCCGCCATCCCAGGCCAGGACGCCGGACGTGTCCGTAATCGCCAGGGCGTCGCAGGCCAGCAGGGCCCGCAGCTGGCGGCTGGCTTTCGCGGCGCCGGCCGGGTTCAGTCCGCGGCGCAGGTGCTGCCCGGCCTGGGATGCCGCGTGGAGCGTGTGGTACGTGGCGCGTTCTGCGTCAGTGCCCAGCTCACGGAAGGAGCGGAGCACCTTCAGGCCCACGCCCACGACGACGGCAATCGCCATGGCAATCACTGCCACGGCCGCGGCGGTGAGGAGGGGGGAGTCCGGCATGGTGCCCAGCGTAGCGGGGGGTGCCGTTTGCCGCAGCATCACAGCCGTTGAGCGACCGTGCGCTGCGAAGTTCTGGAACGGACAGCCCGGCGGACGGCAGAGTGATTGGTGTCACATCTGCGGTGTCCACCCGGGCCTGCCGCCTGGTGTGTACCGGCAACTCAATGAGGAGGAACGATGGGTAATGATGCCCATACTCCGGACGCAGCGGCGTCCGTGGACTTCGAGCAAGTCCAGTCGACCGGGCAGTTCCAGGAATTGCGCAGGCGTCACCGCAGCTTTGTTTTCCCCATGGCAGTGGTCTTCCTGCTGTGGTACTTCGCCTACGTGCTGCTCGCCGACTATGCGGTGGGATTCATGTCCACCAAGGTCTGGGGCAACATCAACATCGGCCTGATCCTGGGCCTGCTCCAGTTCGTCTCGACCTTCGCCATCACTGGCTGGTATGTCCACTACTCCAACCGGAAACTGGACCCCATCGCCTCGGAAATCCGGCAGGAAATCGAGGGGCATGAATTCGATAAGGACGGAAACCGAGTGGGCGGAGCCAACAAATGATCTCGATTCCTGCTGCGGTTGATGTGGCCGCCCTCAAGGACACCACCCTGCTCAACATGGGCATCTTCGGCCTGTTCGTGGCTGTGACCATGGTGATCGTGTTCCGCGCAAGCCGCAACAACAAGACGGCAGCGGACTACTACGCTGCCGGCCGCTCCTTCACCGGCTCACAGAACGGCACCGCCATCGCCGGCGACTACCTGTCCGCGGCCTCGTTCCTGGGCATCACCGGTGCCATCGCCATCAACGGCTACGACGGGTTCATGTACTCCATCGGCTTCCTGGTGGCCTGGCTGGTGGCGCTGCTGCTGGTGGCTGAACTGCTGCGCAACACCGGCAAGTTCACCATGGCGGACGTGCTGTCCTTCCGGCTGAAGCAGCGCCCCGTCCGGATCGCAGCCGCCATCTCCACCCTCGCCGTCTGCTTCTTCTACCTGCTGGCCCAGATGGCCGGCGCGGGAAGCCTGATCTCCCTCCTTCTGGGCATCAGCGACTGGGGCGGACAGGCCCTGGTGATCGTCGTCGTCGGCGCCCTCATGATCATGTATGTCCTCATCGGCGGCATGAAGGGCACCACCTGGGTCCAGATCATCAAGGCCATGCTGCTGATCGCTGGCGCCGCCGTCATGACCCTCTGGGTCCTGGCCATCTACGGCTTCAACCTCTCGGCCCTGCTGGGCGGCGCCGTGGAGACCGCCAACAACCCGGCCGTCCTCAATCCGGGCCTGCAGTACGGCAAGACCGAAACCTCCAAGCTGGACTTCATGTCCCTGGGCCTGGCCCTGGTCCTGGGCACCGCAGCCCTCCCGCACGTGCTGATGCGTTTCTATACGGTGCCCACGGCCAAGGAGGCACGCAAGTCGGTGGTCTGGTCCATCTGGCTGATCGGGCTGTTCTACCTCTTCACCCTGGTGCTGGGCTACGGCGCTGCCGCCCTGGTGGGAGCGGACACCATCAAGTCGGCACCCGGCGGTGTCAACGCTGCCGCCCCGCTGCTGGCGTTCCACCTTGGCGGGCCGCTGCTGCTGGGCTTCATCTCGGCCGTGGCGTTTGCCACCATCCTCGCGGTGGTGGCAGGGCTGACCATCACTGCTGCCGCGTCCTTTGCGCATGACATCTACGCCAACGTCATCGCCAAGGGCAAGGCGGACGCGGCCACCGAGGTCCGGGTGGCACGCCGCACGGTGGTGGTCATCGGCATCCTGGCCATCCTGGGCGGCATCTTCGCCAACGGCCAGAATGTCGCGTTCCTGGTGGCGCTGGCCTTCGCCGTCGCTGCCTCCGCCAACCTGCCCACCATCGTCTACTCGCTGTTCTGGCGGAAGTTCACCACCCAGGGCGCGGTGTGGAGCATGTACGGCGGCCTGGCCGCGGCCATCCTGCTCATCGTGTTCTCCCCGGTGGTCTCGGGATTGAAGACCTCGATGATCCCGGGTGCCAACTTCGCCCTCTTCCCGCTCAGCAACCCGGGCATCGTGTCCATCCCGCTGGCCTTCTTCCTGGGCTGGCTGGGCACCACCCTGGACAAGCGGCGGGAGGATCCTGCCAAGCAGGCCGAGATGGAAGTCCGTTCACTGACGGGCATTGGGGCCGAAAAGGCGGTGGACCACTGACGCCCACTCCGGGCTGAACCGGCAATAAACGTGAAGAGCCTCCTGCCGCTGGCCGCGGCACGGAGGCTCTTTCGTTGGCGGGCCGGGACCACTGTGGTCCCGGCGGGGGCTTACCGCTGGTGGTGGCCGGCCGGCGCCAGGTTGCCGTGCCCGCCATGCGGCACGGCATACTGGCCAGCCGTCGATGCGGCGAGTCCCGGCGTCGCAATTCCGGCCACCAGGACGGCACCGGCGAAAGCAGCCAGCAGGAGCCGGCCCGGCCGCATTCCGGCGGCCTGCGGGGAGGTGGCCATCCGCTGCCGGCGGTCCCCGGACCGCCCGAGCCATCCGACGGACGCGATGACCATCAGGGTGAGCAACAGTGCGGAAAGCTGCGTCAGGCCCAGTCCGGGGGTTCCGGACGCAGTGAAGACGATGCCCGCCAGGTGCACCGCGGCCGCACTGGACAGTGCATACCGGGTCCATCGGCCACCCACCAGGCGCTCCTTGGCCAGGAACACCACGGCGCCGGCAAACAGGGCCGCACCCCAAAGCCCCGCCAGCACTCCGGCCAGGAGCCGCGCCGGTTCCACGGCGCCTGATGATGCAAACATGCTGGACGAAATGGCAAGGTTTACCGAACCCGCACCAAAGCCGGCGAACCCGGTCAGCAGCCGGACCGGGGCTGCCGCCGGGGACACTGTGGCGTCCGGTGATGTGGTCCTGTCCGGTGCTGCGGCAGCATGTGCTGCCATGCCTGGTGCTGCGGCACCAGGTGCTGCCATGCCGGGCGTTGCCATGCTAGGCCCGGGCCGTGGCCGGGGACTTGTCCAGGGACAGGCCCACGCCCAGGAGGAGCACGGCGCTGGCCAGGTGGAGGACGTTGTCGGCGCCGTTCAGGGCGATGATGTTCAGCGGCGAATTCAGCAGGAACAGGCCGACAATGCCCACCAGGAGGTAGACGGCGCCCACAGTGGCATTGACGGTGCGTGCGGTGTCCGTACCGCGGAGTCCGGCGAAGAGCAGCGCGGCGCCGATGGCCAGGTGGATGACGTTGTGCAGGGGGTTGACTTCGAAGATGATGAGGTTCGCGCCTTCGGTGGCAACGAAACCGACGCCGGATGTGACGGCGAAGCCCAAAAGTCCCACCAGCAGGTAGACGGCTCCGAAGATGGTGGCGACAAGGCGGTTGGGTGAGTTGCGCATGGACCGGGTCCTTCCGATAGGGCGGGGAGGAATGTTCCCGCCGGCTGCGGGGTCCCGGATGGGACCCTCGGAAGCGATTCGGACCATTGGCCGGTGTGGATGGGTAGAAAGATCAGCACCCTTTCCAATTTTCCGGGCAGGCCGCCGGGACGGCCTACGAGGCTGGGCGCAGCTTGATGCTGGTCATCAGGAGCCGGTCGCTGCCCTCGAACCGGTATGCGAGGTCAACCTTCTTGCCCGTGCAGCTGATCTGGCCCATCACGTCCGCCGACTTCACCCCGTTCTCGGTGGCCACCTTGAGGTCGTTGTAGGCGGGCCTGCAGGAGCTGTCCATTTCCAGGCTCCGCACCCCGGAAATAAACGCTTCCTTGGAAAGCTGTTTCTGCAGGGCGGGGTCGAGGTACTCGTCGTAGGCGCCAGCTGTCTCGCCGGCGATCACCTTCCTGGTGAACTCGTCCGCGAGTCCCCGGGCCTGGTTGGTGGCGCTGCCCACCACATTCACCAGGATGGCGACGCCGATGATCACCAGCAGCAGCACGCCGCCGATGCTGCCAAGAATGATCCAGAGCTTCCGCCGGCTGGGCTGTTGCGGCGGTTCCCCTGGGAGGCCGAACGGGGCCGGCTGCTCCGGCATGGGGGGAATCTGCTGCGGCGTATAGGCGGCCCGGCCCTGCTGGTACGGATCCTGGGGACTGCTCAAGGGGGACCTTTCAACGAACTGGGCTCTGGCGCGGGGAGCCAACCCGGGCCTTCCCGGCCCGGCGCATGACTGCATCCAGCCTATAACCCTGCCCGCCGCCGTCGTACCAGCCGCACCCGGCGCCCGCATCGTTCTACCCGCCCTCGGAGCCCCGCTCCAGCAGGGGCTGCACCCGGAAAGGGATCAACTCACCCATCGCCAGCGCCGTGTCTGCCCGCTCTACCCCGTCGCAGGCCAGGATCTTGCCGTTGATCCGGAACAGGTCCTCCGCATCCCGGGCCACCACGCGCAGCAGCAAATCCGCCGAACCCGTGAGCCCGTATCCTTCCAGCACCTCAGGGATGGCCGCGATCTCCTCCGCCAGGCGCCCAAGCTTCTGCTGCTGGACGTGGACGGAGATGAAGGCCATCAGCGGGTACCCGAGCGCCACCGGATTGATGCGACGTTCAAAGGACAGGAAGACGTGCTTCTTCTCCAACTGCGCCATGCGCGCTTGGACGGTGTTGCGGGACAAGCCGAGCTTCTGGGCAAGCGCCACCACCGTGCGCCGCGGATCCTGCGCCATTGCCGACAGCAGGCGGGTGTCAGTGCCATCCAAAGCTCGCATAATGCGCAACGCTAGCACGGTCCCGGGACGCCGGGCAGGGCACTCTGCTCAAAAATTTCCGCAGTGGTTGTACCCCCTGGGTGTTGTGAGTAGGGTCACAGTATCTGGGGCAATGACGCCCGGAAGGCCGGTGGCGGCAGGGGCCAAAAGCCCGTAAAACCACGGGTCAACGACGTACGAAGGTTGCGGCAATCGTGTCTACAGACGAAACGGGCCATGGCGGTACAAAGACCCCGCAAAGCGCAGGAGATTCCGCGGCGGGACAGGAACTCCTCCAGTTGCTCACCCCTTCGGGTGAACGCATCAGCCATCCGGAGTTCGACTTCTGGGTGAAGGACATTACAGACGAACAGTTGTGTTCCCTTTATGAGGACATGACCGTCATCCGCAGGATCGACGTGGAGGCCACCGCCCTCCAGCGCCAGGGGGAGCTCGCCCTGTGGCCGCCGTTCCTGGGCCAGGAGGCAGCCCAGATCGGATCGGGACGGGCCCTGCGGGCCGACGATTTCGTATTCTCCAGCTACCGGGAGAACGGCGTGGCCTACTGCCGGGGCGTGGACCTGACCGACCTCCTGCGGGTCTGGCGCGGCAACGCCTCCGGCGGCTGGGATCCGTACAGCATCAATATGGCCACGCCGCAGATCATCATCGGTGCCCAGACCCTGCACGCCACCGGCTATGCCATGGGCATCCAGAATGACGGGGCCGACGCCGTGGCCGTCACCTACTTCGGCGACGGTGCCACCAGCGAGGGCGACGTGAACGAGGCCTTGGTGTTCGCCGCCAGCTTCCAGGCCCCGGTGGTTTTCTTCTGCACCAACAACCACTGGGCGATTTCCGAGCCCGTGCGGCTCCAGTCCCACATCCACCTCGCCGACCGGGCCACCGGCTTCGGCATCCCCAGCCTGCGGGTGGACGGCAACGACGTCCTGGCAGTCATGGCTGCCACCCGGCTTGCGCTGGACCGGGCCCGGCGGGGCGGCGGACCCACGTTCATCGAGGCCGTCAGCTACCGCATGGGCCCGCACACCACGGCGGATGACCCAACGAGGTACCGCGATCCCAACGAACTCGAGGACTGGGCCGCCAAGGACCCCATCGCCAGGCTGGCCGGCCTCCTGGAGCGCAAGGGCCTCCTGACCGACACGCTGCAGCAGCAGGTCAAGGACAAAGCCGACACCGTTGCGGCGCAGATGCGCCGCGGATGCACCACCATGCCGGACCCGCAGCCCATGGACATCTTCAAGCATGTCTACAGCACCCCCAATTCCTGGCTGGAACGCCAGCAGGACCACTACGCCCGCTACCTGGCCTCCTTCGGCGATCCCGCAGGAGCCGTTTCCGAAGAAGGTGCACGCTGATGACCCAGTTGACCTTTGCCCGTGCCATCAACGCCGGGCTGCGCAAGTCGCTGGAGAACGACTCCAAGGTGGTCCTCCTGGGCGAGGACATCGGTGCCCTGGGTGGTGTTTTCCGGGTGACGGACGGCCTGCAAAAGGATTTCGGCACGCACCGGGTGGTGGACACGCCGCTGGCGGAGTCCGCGATCATGGGCACAGCCGTCGGCCTGGCCTACCGGGGTTACCGGCCGGTGGTGGAAATCCAGTTCGATGGGTTCATCTACCCTGCGTTTGACCAGATCGTCAGCCAGGTGGCCAAACTGCATTACCGCACCCGCGGCGCCGTGAAGATGCCCATCACCATCAGGGTCCCGTTCGGCGGCGGCATCGGCTCGCCCGAACACCACTCCGAATCCCCGGAGGCGTACTTCACGCACACCTCCGGGCTGCGCGTGGTGACAGTGGCGAACCCGCAGGATGCCTACACGGTGATCCAGCAGGCCATCTCCTGTGACGACCCCGTCCTGTACTTCGAGCCCAAGCGCCGGTACCACGACAAGGGCGAAGTGGACGAGTCCGTCGACCCGCGGTCGGCCCTGCCCATGGACAAGGCCCGGGTGCTGACCACCGGCAGCGACGTCACGCTCGTTGCCTACGGTCCCCTGGTCAAGACCGCGCTGGATGCCGCCTCTGCCGCAGCCGACGAGGGCATCTCCATCGAAGTCATCGACCTGCGCTCGCTGGCTCCCGTTGATTACGAACCCGTAGTGGCCTCCGTGCGGAAGACCGGGCGCCTGGTTGTGACGCACGAGGCCGGTCAGTCCGGCGGCCTGGGCGCGGAAGTTGCGGCGAGCATCACTGAGCGGTGCTTCTACCATCTGGAGGCCGCCCCCATTCGGGTGACCGGCTTTGACATCCCCTACCCCTACTCAAAACTGGAAATGCACCACGTGCCGGGCCTGGACCGCATCCTTGACGGCGTGGACCGGGCCCTGGGCCGCCCCAACTCCCTGAGTGGACTGGAAGGATGAGCGCCACCATGATCAAGGAATTCCGCCTCCCGGACCTGGGCGAGGGACTCACCGAGTCAGAAATCCTCAGTTGGAAGGTGGACGTTGGCGACACCGTCAGCCTGAACCAGGTCATCGCCGAAGTTGAAACCGCCAAAGCCGTGGTGGAACTGCCGTCACCGTTTGCCGGGGTCATCAAGGAACTTCACGAACAGCCCGGTTCCGTAGTGGAGGTGGGCAAGCCGATCGTCTCCTTCGAAGTTCCGGACGACGCCGGCGCGTCACCTTCGCAGCCGTCCGCCGGCTTGGCGGCGGGGGAAGGGGAATCCGCTGCGGTAACGCCGAAAAGGGAACCGAACCTGGTGGGATACGGTGCCGTCGTCGAAGCCTCCGGCCGGCCCACGCGGCGGGCGCGGAACTTCACCCCGGTGGTTGAACCTGTCGAAACCGAGCCTCCGGTGGTTGAGCCTGTCGAAATCAAGCCAGCCGAAACCAGGCCTGGCGAACCCCGGCCCGCCGAACGCCCCCGTTCCACTCCTCCGGTCCGCAAGCTGGCCAAGGACCTCGGCGTGGNCGCCACCGGTCCGGGCGGCCTCATCACCCGCGAAGACGTCCAGGGATTCGCCGGACACCCGGAAGAACCGGCGCCTCCGGCCGGACCGGCGCCGAAAGACGTTGCAGCCCGCCCCGGTGCGCGGGAGACGCGGACCCCCATCAAGGGCGTCCGCAAACACACCGCGGCTGCCATGGTGCACAGCGCGTTCACCGCGCCGCACGCCACCGAGTTCCTCACCGTGGACGTCACGCCAAGCCTTGAGCTGCTGGCCAAACTCAAGAACAGCAGGGCGTTCGCAGGCGTCAAGCTCACCCCGTTGACGCTCGCGGCCAAGGCGGTCCTGATCGCCCTGCGCCGCAACCCGGCCCTGAACTCCCGCTGGGACGAGGAAAACCAGGAAATCATCACCTTCAATTACGTGAACCTGGGTATCGCGGCCGCCACGCCGAGGGGACTCACTGTTCCCAATATCAAGGACGCCGACACCCTGGCGCTTCCGGAGCTGGCCCAGTCCCTGACGGCGCTCGCCGAAACCGCACGGGCCGGAAAGACAACCCCCGCAGATCTTTCCGGGGGCACCATCTCCATCACCAACATCGGCGTCTTTGGCATCGACGCCGGCATCCCCATCCTCAATCCCGGGGAAGCTGCCATCCTGGGCCTCGGAGCAGTCCGGACATTGCCGTGGGAGTACAAAGGCGAGGTGGCGCTGCGACAGGTGCTCACGCTGAGCCTGTCCTTCGATCACCGCCTGGTGGACGGGGAACAGGGTTCGCGGTTCCTGGCCGACGTCGGGGCCATCCTGGCCGAACCCGGGATGGTGCTCACGATGGTCTAACGGGTCCTGACCTGCACATCACCGGCCCCAACCCGCATAAGCGGCGCTGCCCGGGGCCGGTTGTGCGGGCCGGGGCCGTTCGTGCGGTGCCGGGCGGGTCAGGCCGACGGCACGGTCAGCGCGGCGAGCGCCATGCGCTCAAGCAGCGGCCGGGCCACCCCGACGGCCATCCGCCTGCCGTGGGTGCGGACGGAGTGCGGAGTGGAATTGATAAGGCCAAAGGTGGCGTGTGCCCGCATTCGCAGCTCGGCTGTATCAATTCCGGGATGCACCTTGGCCAGAACCTCGACCCATACCTCCACATAGCTGCGCTGCAGGGTGCGCACCGCCAACTGGTCCCGCTCTGACAGGTTGCTGAAGTCGCGGTCCTGCACCCGGATCACATCCGGCTTGCCCAGGGCGAAATCCACCTGGAACTCCACCAGCCGGCGCAGCGCGGCCAGGGGGTCGGCGCTGCTTTCCGCCACCTGGCGCCCGCCGTCCAGCAGTTCCTGGCTCACGGTGACCAGCAGGTCGGCGAGGACGGCCTGCTTGCCGGAAAAATGGCGGTACACCGCAGGCCCGCTGACTCCGGCCGCCGCCCCCAGGTCCTCCAGCGAGACACGGTTGAAACCGTTCAGGGCGAACAGTGAGGCGGCAGCAGCCAGCAATGCCTGCCGCCGGTTCTCCTTGGCCCTGCCGCGCTGGGTAGTGGGACCGGGCGGTGCGGTGATTGGCTGCCTTGCATTGCCGGGTTGTGTTTCCGTGCTGGCCACTTTTCCTCCTAGGACCGACGCAGAGTCTAGCAAGCCGATGGTGTGTTGGACATCACAGTTAATCGCGACTAACCTGAATTTCAGTTATTAAACACTAACCGAATTGGCGTTGAAGCCACCCGGTCAACACAAGGACGGACCGTCGATGGAGACCCTTGCCACCCGGCTTGATGCAGCAAGCGAGTCCTTTCGAACCAACCGGGAAGCGCAGCTCTCGCTCGCTGAAGAGCTGCGGAAAAGGCTGGCGGACGCGGCATTGGGCGGCCCGCAAAAGTCGAGGGACCGCCACGTGGCCCGCGGCAAGCTCCTGCCGCGGGACCGGATCGACCAGTTGCTGGATGACGGAAGCCCCTTCCTGGAGATTGCCCCGCTGGCAGCGAACGGAATGTACGACGACGAGGCTCCGGGCGCCGGTGTCATCGCCGGGATCGGCCTGGTGCACGGCCGGCAGGTCCTGGTGATCTCGAACGACGCAACCGTCAAGGGCGGCACCTACTACCCGATGACGGTGAAGAAGCATCTCCGCGCCCAGGAGATCGCCCTGGAAAACAGGCTGCCGTGCATCTACCTGGTGGACTCCGGCGGCGCCTTCCTGCCCAAACAGGACGAAGTGTTTCCGGACAAGGACCACTTTGGCCGCATCTTTTACAACCAGGCCCGCCTGTCCGCGGCGAAGATCCCGCAGATCGCGGCCGTCATGGGCTCCTGCACGGCCGGCGGAGCCTACGTCCCCGCCATGAGCGATGAGACCGTCATCGTCCGCAACCAGGGCACCATCTTCCTTGGCGGCCCGCCGTTGGTGAAGGCCGCGATCGGCGAAATCGTCACGGCGGAGGAGCTGGGCGGCGGCGAGGTGCACTCCCGGGTCTCCGGCGTCACTGACCACCTGGCTGAAAATGATGAACACGCCCTGCAGATCGTCCGGGACATCGTGGCCACCCTGCCGCCCCCTGGCGCCCCCGCCTGGCAGGTGGAACCCGCCGTCGAACCGGCCGTGGACCCGGACGGCCTCTATGGCGCCGTGCCCACGGACGTCAATGCCCCCTACGACGTCCACGAGGTCATCGCCCGGTTGGTGGACGGCAGCAGGTTCCATGAGTTCAAGAAGGACTATGGCACCACCCTGGTCACAGGGTTCGCCCGGATCGAGGGGCATCCAGTGGGAATCGTGGCCAACAACGGGGTGCTGTTCAGCGAATCGTCACTCAAGGGCGCCCATTTCATTGAACTGTGCGACCAGCGCGGCATCCCGCTGGTGTTCCTGCAAAACATCTCCGGCTTCATGGTGGGCAGGGACGCCGAGCAGGGCGGCATCGCCAAGAACGGCGCCAAGATGGTCACCGCCGTTGCCACCGCCCGGGTGCCCAAGCTGACTGTGGTCATCGGCGGCTCCTTTGGTGCGGGCAACTACTCGATGTGCGGCCGTGCTTACTCCCCACGGTTCCTGTGGATGTGGCCCGCGGCCAGGATTTCGGTCATGGGAGGAAACCAGGCCGCCACTGTCCTGGCCACCGTTAAGCGGGACCAGTACGAGGCGGCCGGCGGGGAATGGCCGGAACAGGACGAGGAGGAGTTCAAGGCCCCCATCCGGCGGCAGTACGAGGAACAGGGCAGCCCTTACTACTCCACGGCCCGGCTGTGGGATGACGCCGTCATCGATCCTGCCGATACGCGCACCGTCCTGGGCCTGGCGCTTGACGTCGTCTCCCGCACCCCCTTGCCGGAGACCTCCTTCGGCCTCTTCCGGATGTGAGCCAGCAATGACCATGCAGACCACCACAGATCCAGCCACTGCCAGTACTGGTGCCACCCACGGAGCCGGCGGCGCGCCGGTGTTCAGCACGGTGCTGGTCGCGAACCGCGGCGAGATCGCCTGCCGCGTCATCCGCACCCTGCGCCGCCTCGGAATCCGTTCCATTGCGGTCTACAGCGACGCCGACTCCGGTGCCCGCCACGTGCGGGAAGCGGACGCTTCCGTGCGGATCGGCCCCGCCGCGGCAAGCGAAAGCTACCTGAATACCGACGCCATCATCCGGGCCTGCAAGGAGACCGGGGCCGAGGCCGTCCACCCCGGCTATGGCTTCCTGAGCGAGAATGTGGACTTCGCCCGCGCCCTGGAGAAGGCCGGGGTCACCTTCATCGGCCCCGGCGTGGAAGCGCTCAATGTCATGGGCGACAAGATCCGGGCAAAGAACCACGTGGCCGGGTACGGCGTGCCGGTTGTTCCGGGCATCGCCAAGCCCGGGATGACCGACGCCGAACTTATGGAGGCGGCTGCCGCCGTCGGCTTTCCCCTCCTGATCAAGCCGTCAGCGGGCGGCGGGGGCAAAGGCATGCAGGCCGTCGCAAAGCCGGAGGACCTGCCCTCCGCCCTGGTAACCGCCCGGCGCGTGGCGGCCGCAGCGTTCGGCGATGACACCCTGTTCCTGGAGCGCCTGGTCACCACGCCCCGGCACATCGAGGTGCAGGTGCTGGCGGACGGCCATGGCAACGTCATCCACCTGGGGGAGCGCGAATGCTCCCTCCAGCGCAGGCACCAGAAAGTCATTGAGGAAGCCCCCTCACCCCTGCTGGAGAGCCTCCCCAACGGGGCTGAAGTGCGCGCGCGGATCGGTGAAGCGGCCTGCAACGCCGCCCGCAGCGTGGACTACACAGGGGCGGGAACCGTGGAATTCCTGGTCTCCGACGATGCGCCGGACGAATTCTTCTTCATGGAAATGAACACCCGGCTGCAGGTGGAACACCCGGTCACCGAGATGGTGACGGGCACCGACCTGGTGGAATGGCAGGTGCGGATCGCCGCCGGTGCCGAACTGACGCTCCGGCAGGACGACGTAAGGCTTTCCGGGCATGCCGTGGAGGCCCGGGTGTACGCCGAGGTGCCGGAAAAGAACTTCCTCCCGTCCACCGGAACGGTGCTTGTGCTGGACGAACTGCCTGGGCCCAAGGCGCGGCCCAGCGCTCCTGCCCGCGTGGAAGTGGAGCAGGCCGCCGGCCGGGTCCGGGTGGATTCCTCCCTGGTCGAAGGGCTGGAGCTCCCGGCCAACTACGACCCCATGATCTCGAAGGTCATCGCATGGGGTGAAGACCGCGCAGCCGCCCTGGCCACCCTGGACGAAGCCTTGTCCGGTTACACAGCTCTTGGCATCGACACCAACGTTGAATACCTGAGGCTCCTGCTCAGCGATCCCGAGGTCCGGGCAGGCCGCCTGGACACCGGGTTGATCGAACGGAAACTGCCCGGGCTGGAGTTCCGGCGCGCGGGCGACGCGGAACTGGTCGCCGCCGCCCTGTACACGCTCTCCATAGAGGATGACAGCAACCCTTACCCGGGGAGCGGCCCCTGGCGGGACCGCAGCGGCTGGCGCCTTGGGAAGCCGGCGCCCCGCCGCATCAGCCTGGGAACGCCCGACGGCGGCGTGGCCACCATCCAGGTGACCGGCACCCCCAACGGGGGTGGCACTGCCGTGGTTGCCGTCGACGGCGGCCCCGCGATGCGTGCGTCACTGCAGTGGTCCAGCCGGCGAAGCTTCGACCTTGACCTCGATGGCCAACGCCACGCCTACCGGCTGGCACCGGTGCATGCAGGGCCGCCGGCTCCTGCGGTGGACAACGCCCTTCCCGCCGGGCCCGCCCGGCTGTTCCTCGGCAATGCCGGCTGGTCCTGCGGCCTGGACGTCCTGACCCGCGAGGCGCGGCTGGAACGGGTGCTGGCTGCCATCCAGCGGCAGGAAGGCGCGGCCGACCCCGAGGTGCGCTCGCCGATGCCCGGGACCGTGGTGGCCGTCCCGGTCGCCGATGGCGAAGCGGTCCAGGCCGGGGACGTCCTGGTGTCCGTGGAGGCCATGAAGATGGAACACCACCTGGTGGCCCCGCTGGCAGGGACGGTCCACCTGACCGCCCGTACCGGCGACCTGGTCAAGGCGGACCAGGTGCTGGCCACCATCCACCCGGACCCCACCCGGGACGCCGTGGACACATCGCAAGCCACAGACACAGATTCAGCTGCACAGCAAGGCGAAGGAGCCTGACCATGACCGGTTTTGAACTCAGCGAGGAATACCAGGACCTCAGCGACACCGTGCGCGACTTCGCGGACAACGTGGTGGCCCCGGTTTCGGCAAAGCACGACGAAGAGCACAGCTTCCCGTACGAAGTGGTGAAGCAGATGGCGGAGATGGGCCTGTTCGGGCTGCCGTTCCCGGAGGAATACGGCGGTATGGGTGGGGACTACTTCGCCCTGGCCCTCGCCCTGGAACAGCTCGGCCGCGTGGACCAGTCCGTCGCAATCACCCTTGAGGCGGGCGTGTCCCTGGGTGCCATGCCCGTCTACCGCTTCGGCACCGACGCGCAAAAAGCGGAATGGCTGCCCATGCTGGCCTCCGGACAGGCGCTCGCCGGGTTCGGGCTGACCGAGCCGGAGGCGGGCTCGGACGCCGGCGGGACCAAGACCCATGCCCGCCGCCAGGACGGCAACTGGGTGATCAACGGCAACAAGGAGTTCATCACCAACTCCGGGACGGACATCACCCGGTTGGTCACCGTCACGGCCGTCACGGGGGAAACGGACCGCGGGGACGGCAGCGTCAAAAAGGAGATTTCCACCATCCTGGTGCCCACGGACACCCCGGGCTTCAAGGCGGAAAAGCCCTACAACAAGGTGGGTTGGAACGCCTCCGACACGCACCCGCTGACGCTCAAGGATGTCCGCGTGCCGGAGGAAAACCTGCTGGGCGCCGAGGGGCGCGGCTACGCGAACTTCCTCTCCATCCTGGACGAGGGGCGCATCGCCATCGCGGCCCTGGCCACCGGCGCGGCCCAGGGCTGCGTTGACCTGTCGGTCCGGTACGCCCGGGAGCGGCGCGCGTTCGGCAGCGAAATCGGCAAGTACCAGGCCATCTCGTTCAAGATCGCCAGGATGGAAGCACGGGCCCACACTGCCCGCCTGGCCTATTACGATGCTGCCGCCAGGATGCTCGCCGGGAAGCCGTTCAAGACCCAGGCGGCCATCGCTAAGATGGTCGCAGGCGAGGCGGCCATGGACAATGCGCGGGATGCCACCCAGGTATTCGGCGGCTATGGCTTCATCAACGAGTTCACCGTGGCACGCCACTACCGCGACTCCAAGATCCTTGAAGTGGGGGAGGGCACCACGGAGGTCCAGTTGATGCTCATCGCCCGCGAACTGGGACTGTAGCCCCTGCACATGCGGCAGGAAACGCAGCCGGCCTGAAAGGATCGATGATGATTGACAAGGTTGTTGCCAGTGCCGATGAAGCCGTCGCGGACATTCCCGACGGCGCCTCCGTCGCTGTGGGCGGGTTCGGTCTCTGCGGTATCCCGGTGGCCCTGATCGACGCCCTGCACCGGGCCGGCACGTCGGGGCTGGAGACCGTCAGCAACAACTGCGGCGTGGACGACTGGGGGCTCGGCATCCTGCTCCGGGACGGGCGGATCCGCCGTACCATCAGCTCCTACGTGGGCGAAAACAAGGAGTTCGCCCGCCAGTACCTCGCCGGTGAACTGGAAGTGGTACTGACCCCGCAGGGCACGCTGGCGGAGAAGCTGCGCGCCGGCGGCGCCGGCATACCCGCGTTCTACACCAAGGCGGGAGTCGGAACCCAGGTGTCCGACGGCGGCCTGCCGCAGAAATACGACGCGAACGGCGGCATTGCTGTTGCCTCCGCCCCGAAGGAGGTCCGCTCGTTCGGGGGAGTGGACTACGTCCTGGAAGAGTCCCTCACACCGGACTTCGGACTGGTGCATGCGTGGAAGGGCGACCGCCACGGCAACCTGGTCTTCCACGCCACGGCGATGAACTTCAACCCCCTGTGCGCCATGGCCGGACGGATCACCATCGCCGAGGTCGAGGAACTCGTGGAGCCCGGTGAACTTGATCCCGAGCACATCCACACCCCGGGGATCTTCGTCCAGCGCGTGGTCCTTGCGAAGGACGGCGAGAAGCGGATCGAGAAACGCACCGTCGCCCTGACGGGGAGAACTGCCGGGGGCGCAGCCTCCAGCGGAAGTACACCGGGCAGCGTCCAGCAGGCAGGAGCATGACCATGGATCCGAACAGCCCCGAAGCGCCGCGGCCCGAAGCGGTCCGCCCGGAGTACCGCCGGGCAGGCTCCCAGCGCCATGCCGCCCCCGGCGACCAGGCCTCCGCCGCCGACAGCAAAGGCTGGACCAGAAACGAACTGGCAGAACGGGTCGCCCGGGAGCTCCGCAACGGACAATACGTGAACCTGGGCATCGGCATGCCCACCCTGATTCCGAACTACATACCCGACGGGGTGGAAGTGGTGCTGCACTCCGAGAACGGGATCCTCGGGGTGGGCCCCTACCCCGCGGAAGACGCGGTGGACCCGGACCTGATCAATGCCGGCAAGGAAACCGTGACGGTCAACAGGGGAGCCGCATTCTTCGACTCGGCAACGTCGTTCGGCATGATCCGCGGCGGCCACGTGGACCTTGCCGTCCTGGGCGCCATGGAGGTTGCCGCCAACGGAGACCTGGCCAACTGGATGATCCCCGGAAAGATGGTCAAGGGAATGGGTGGGGCCATGGACCTGGTGTTCGGGGCCAAGCGGGTGATCGTCATGATGGAGCACGTGGACCGCAGCGGCAACCCCAAGATCGTCCAGGAGTGCTCACTGCCGCTGACCGGGAAGGGCTGCGTGGACCGGATTATTACGGACCTGGCCGTCATCGACGTCGTCAAGGACGGTGGTTCCCCGCGCCTGGTCCTGCGCGAACTCGCCCCCAATGTCTCCGCCGAGGACGTCGTGGCCGCGACCGGCGCGGACCTCTTCGAGGAAGACCAGGAACTCACCGTATGAGCGCCAAGGATTCCACCGGCACCCGGCAGGGCGACGGCGGCAGGCGCGTGGTCGAACAGCGCGGGCTGTACTTCGATGAACTGGAGGAGGGCGTAGTGTATGCCCACCGCCCGGGACGCACGGTGACGGAAACGGACAATGTCCTGTTCACCACGCTCACAATGAACACCCAGGCGCTGCACCTGGACGCGGCCTGGAGCGCCGGCCAGCCCTTCGGCCAGCGGCTGATGAATTCCATGTTCACCCTGGCCACCATGGTGGGACAGTCGGTGACGCAGCTGACCCAGGGGACCATCATCGCCCAGTTGGGCCTGACGGACGTGTCGTTCCCGCATCCGCTCTACCACGGGGACACGCTCTATACGGAGACGGTGATCACCGGGAAGCGGCTTTCGGCCTCGCGCCCCGGGCAGGGGATCGCCACCATGGAGCACACCGGGCGCAACCAGGACGGAACGGTGGTGGCCCGTGCCACCCGCAGCTGCCTGATGTGGATCCGGGATGCGCACATGAAGGCGCAGGGCAGCGGACAGGAGAGAATGCCGGTATGACTTTTGTGATGGGACCCGCGCTGCTCTTCTGCCCCGCCGACCGGCCGGAGCGGTACCAAAAGGCCGCCGCCCGCGCGGACGCCGTGATCCTGGACCTCGAGGACGCGGTGGCGCCGGCGGACAAGCAGCGTGCCCGGGGCGCCATCCTCGCCCAGCTCGGAACCACGGGAGTGGAACCGGAACTTGAACCCAGCTGCACCATCGTGCGGGTCAATCCTGTTGGCACCGGCGACTTTGAAAAGGACCTGCACTGCCTGGCGCACACGCCCTACCGGACCGTGATGCTGGCCAAGGCCGAATCGGCCGAACAGCTTAAGGCGCTGGAGGGGTACCAGGTCATCGCCCTGTGTGAAACAGCCCTCGGGGTGCTCAACGCCACGGCTATCGCCGCTGCCCCCAACGTGGTGGGCCTCATGTGGGGGGCGGAGGACCTGCTCGCCACACTTGGCGGCACGTCCAGCAGGAATGACGACGGCGGCTACCGGGCGGTGGCGCTGCACGCCCGCTCGTCGGTGCTCTTGGCGGCGCGCGCCCATGGGAAGGAAGCAGTGGACGCCGTCTACACGAACATCCCGGACCTTGACGGACTGGCCGCAGAAGCCGCCGATGCCGTGGCCTCCGGGTTCAGCTCCAAGGCATGCATCCACCCCAGCCAGGCCGCCGTCGTCCGCAAGGCCTACGCGCCCTCCGATGAGGAGGTGGCCGCGGCCCAGGCGCTCCTGGATGCCGCCGCATCGGCCGGATCGGGAGTCTTCACGTACCATGGGAAGATGATCGACGGGCCCATCCTCAAGCATGCCCAGGAGATCATCCGCCGCGCGGCGGAACGGGTCTAGCGGACGGAAGGATCTGGCGGCGGAGGCGCTCCCGGCGGCGCAATTCCTTCCGCTGCCGGCACTTAGCGTTGCCGGCCGGGCGACCGCCGCAGTGAGGTTGGTGGAATGGGCTCGTAGAGCAGTGTCCGCACCCACCGGTTGCCGGTCTCCCGGAACTCCTTCCGGCTGGCGAAGCGGTAATGGAAGCTGCGCACGCGCACCCAGCGCGGGGCAGCGCCGTCGAACGGATCATGCCGCAGCAGCCGCAGCACCTGCCGGTCCGCGGCCAGGAGCTTGGCCAGGAACGCGTAGAACCACTCCTCATGCACGCTCCGCAGGGGCAGGAACCACATCAGCCAGTCCAGCCGCAGATGGTAAGGGGCCCATTGCCGTGGAATCCGGCGCACGTCACCGGGTTTGCCCTTGAAGCCGTACTCACGCCAGTCCAGGCCGTCGTCGGGGTCCTCGTCCAGCGTGCCCTCCACGACAATTTCAATGCGCTGCTTCGTCACCGTTCCAAACGCCCCGTACGCGTTGACCAGCTGCCACCGGTTGAAACTGGCGTTCATCAACTGGCGGCGGGAGAACAAATTCCGCAGCGGCCAGTAGCTCAGGACCAGCAGCAGCACTGACGCCGCCAGGGTGATGGCCAGCCACCACAGGGGCGTTTGCCGCTGCACTCCCGTGGCCGCATCCCAATCGGCGGGAATGGCCGGGATGACGGCATGCGCCACGGGATCGCTGACCGCCGCGAACGCCAGCACGATTGCCATCCAGTTCAGCCAGGCAAAGTTTCCACTGGCCACCAGCCAGAGCTGGGTGACCACCACCACCGCCGCAGCGACGCTGGCCACGGGCTGCGGCGCGAACAGCAGGAAGGGCACCACCAGCTGGGCGATGTGGTTGCCCACCACCTCGATCCGGTGCAGGGGCTTGGGCAGGAGATGCGCTTGGCGGCTGAGCGGTCCGGGCATCGGCTGTGTCTCGTGGTGGTAGTACAGCGCCGTCAGGTCGCGCCACTCCCGGCCGCCGCGGATCTTGATCATCCCCGCGCCGAATTCCAACCGGAACACCAGCCACACGGTCAGGATCAGGATGGTCCGGGGCGGCACCGTCTGGTCCGAACCCAAGAACGCCACGGTGAAGCCTGCCTCCAGGAGCAGCATTTCCCAGCCGAACCCATAGAACGTCTGGCCCACGTTCACGATCGACATGTAGAGCAGCCACAGGGCCAGGAATGCGATCAGCGGCACCCAGGGCGGGCCCAGCTGGGGGACGCCGGCCACAAGCAGCGCCGACACCAGCAAGCCAGCGGCGCAGACGGTGCGCAGCAGCCGGTCGGAGTACCGCCAGCGGAAGAACGTGGGCCGGCGCAGCCGGGTAAAGGCGGCCAGGAACTCCGGCACGGGGAGCAGGCCGCGCTCGCCGAGCAGGGCGGGAAACTGGTTCAGCGTGGACAGGAACGCAACGCAATACAGTGCCGCCACACCCCGTTGCAGCACCTGCCGCGCGAATTCGTACTCCGGTGCGTCGAACCACGAGAGCCAGTCCACGCAATCCACGTTACGCCCGCCGGCACGGCGGTCAAGGCACAGCAGCAGGTCAGGGGCACGGCAGGCCGTGACGGGTGCGGGATACTTAAGTAATGCAGCCACGAAGAGTCGTCCTCCTCGGATCCACCGGTTCCATTGGCACCCAGGCGATTGACGTCGTCGACGGCGCCCCGCACCTGTTCGAGGTAGTGGCACTCAGTGCCGGGGGCGGCAACCTTGAGCTCCTGGCGCAGCAGGCCGTCCACACCGGCGCCGCTGCGGTGGGAATTGCCGGCGGGGATCCTGCCCGGCTGGCGTCGCTGATCGGCGACGCCGCCGCTGCAGCCGGCCGCCCGGGTTACCGGCCGGAGATCGTGGCCGGGCCGGACGCCTCCGCCCGCATTGCCGCGATTGAGGCGGACGTGGTGCTCAATGGCATCACCGGGTCCATCGGCCTGGCACCTACGCTCGCAGCCCTCAAAAGCGGAGCTACTCTTGCCCTTGCCAACAAAGAGTCCCTGATCGTGGGCGGGAGCCTGGTCAAGGCCGCAGCCCGCGAAGGCCAGATCGTCCCCGTCGATTCGGAGCACTCCGCAATTGCGCAGTGCCTGCGCTCCGGCACTGCCGCCGAGGTGGACAAGCTCATCCTCACAGCTTCGGGGGGACCGTTCCGGGGCAGGAGCCGGGAGGAACTCCACGCAGTTACGCCCCAGGAGGCCCTTGCCCATCCCACCTGGGACATGGGAGTTATGGTCACCACCAACTCGGCCACCCTGGTGAACAAGGGCCTCGAACTCATCGAGGCACACCTCTTGTTCGATATCCCGTTGGACCGGATCGACGTGGTGGTGCATCCCCAGTCCGTCGTCCATTCGATGGTGCAGTTCATTGACGGCTCCACCATCGCCCAGGCATCCCCGCCGGACATGCGGCTCCCCATCGCCCTTGGGCTGGGCTGGCCGGACCGGGTGCCGGGAGCCGCCAGCCACTGCGACTGGACGCAGGCCGCCACGTGGACCTTCGAGCCGCTGGACACTGGGGCCTTCCCCGCCGTCGGCCTGGCCAAGGAGGCAGCGCGGCAGGGGAGCACGTTCCCGGCTGTGTTCAACGCCGCCAACGAGGAAGCCGTCACGGCCTTCCACGCCGGCCGGATCCGGTTTACTGACATCGTCGACACCGTCGCGGCCGTTCTCAGCGAACACTCAGGTTCTTCCGGGCTGACGGTGGAATCGGTGCTGGATGCTGAAAGCTGGGCACGCGCCCGCGCCCACGAACGTTTAGCAGTCAGCAGCCTCTAGGAAGCAGCAGCACCTCCATGACCCCTGTTCTACTTTTCATCCTCGGCGTCGTCTTCGTCGCCCTTGGCATTGCGGTATCCATCGCGCTCCACGAGGTGGGGCACCTGGTGCCGGCCAAGATCTTCAGGGTGCGCGTGACCAAGTACATGATCGGTTTCGGGCCCACCCTGTGGTCGCGCCGCAAAGGCGAAACCGAATACGGCGTGAAGGCCGTGCCGCTCGGCGGCTACGTCTCCATGATCGGCATGTACCCGCCCAACAAGGAGGACGGTTCCGTCCGGCCCTCCAGCACCGGCATGTTCCAGACGCTTGCCACCGAGGCCCGGTCCATGGCGCACGAGGAAGTGGGCCCCGGGGACGAAAACCGCGTGTTTTACCGCCTCCCGGTCTGGAAGAAAGTGATCATCATGCTCGGGGGTCCGGCCATGAACATGATCCTTGGTGTGCTGCTCACCGCCGTGCTGCTCATGGGTTTCGGCTTTGCCACGGCCACCACCACTATTTCCGATGTCTCCAAATGCCAGGTGGCAGCGGGGCAGACGGTCGATCCAAATTCCGCCGACTGCCAGCTGACGCCCGCCGCGGCGGCCGGCCTGAAGCCCAATGACACGATCACCTCCTTTGACGGCAGGCAGGTCACCAGCTGGGACCAGTTGACGGAGTGGATCCGGGCTTCCGCCGGCAAGCAGGTAGCCATCACCGTGGAGCGGGACGGCAGCGAGGTGTCCACCACCGTCACCCCTGTCCTGTCGGCCCGGCCGGTCATGGGTGCCGACGGACGGCAGGCCACAGACGCTGCCGGCAACCTGCAGTACCAGGACGTCGGATTCCTTGGCATCGGTGCGCAAACGGCGCTGGTGCCCCAGCCGGCGTCGTCCGTCCTGCCCATGGCGGGGGAGAACATCCGCCAGGTGGCCGGGGTTGTCTTCAACCTGCCGGCCCGCGTGGTGGGCGTTGCCAAGGCTGCCTTCAGCGAAGAGCCCCGCGATCCCAACGGCCCCATCAGCGTGGTGGGCGTAGGCCGGGTGGCCGGCGAGGTGGCGGCCATGGAAGCCGTGCCACTGCAGTCGCGGGTCGCCACGCTGGTTGGCCTGCTCGCCGGCCTGAACTTCGCCCTCGCGGTATTCAACCTGATCCCGTTGCTGCCGCTGGACGGCGGCCACGTGGCCGGGGCGTTGTACGAGGGCGCGCGCCGCTGGGTTGCCAGGCTTCGGGGACGCCCCGATCCCGGCGCCTTCGACATCGCCAAACTGCTTCCCGTGACGTATGTGGTTGCGGCACTCCTGATGGGAATGAGCATGCTGCTGATCTACGCGGACATCGTCAAGCCCGTGAACCTCTTCGGGTAGATATTCCTGCTCCAGATAAAATCGGTTGGTAGCCAGGAATCAGCCAAATCTGATTGATTATGTGCGATCAGCCGTTTAGGGTTGAGGCATGTTCGTAATGACCATTGACCAGCGCGGAAGTACCGGAGACCAGGACCGGGTCCCTGCCCTGCTTGCCGAGGTTGCGCGGCTGGATCTGGCGAATTCGGAACCGCCCGTCTTCGACCGCTCCGTGGGGGATGAAGTCCAGGGTGTGGTGCGGGACCCGTCCGCGGTGGTGGAGATCGCCCTGCACGCCCTCCGCGCCGGGCGATGGTACGTCGGGATCGGCGTCGGAACCGTTGCGCTGCCCAGCGGCGCCAGCCCGCGGGAAGGATCCGGAACGGCTTTCGTTGCGGCCCGACGAGCCGTCGAACTCGCCAAGGGTGCCGGCTCCCAGGTGCCGCTGTCAGTGGTGCCGGGCATCATGGCAGGGGAAAGCGGCGGGGGAGGCCCAGCCGGGAAAGGGGTCCAGGCGTGTGCCAACGCGGAAGCGGTGCTGCGGCTGCTCGGCCGGCTCGTCCAGGAACGCACCGAGGCACAGTGGCGCGTGGTGGATGCGCTCCGCCGCCTGGGTGCGGGCAGCGCGGGGCCTGGCCGGCATGGAAGCCAGAAGCAGGTGGCGCATGAACTTGGAATTTCGGAGCAGTCGGTGAGCCGTACCGTGTTGCGGTCCGGGTGGCAGGAAGAATGGGCAGCCAGGCCGGCTGCTTCCATGCTTCTGGACCTGGCAGACTCGCAGATAGCCCGGGCCTGAAGGAATTCCCGCCCCGAAGGACCTGGCGCCTGAAGGACAGGCCTGGCGCCGGAAAGGGCCTGGCGCCTGAAGGGCAGGCCTGGCCCCGGCAATGGGGTCTGGCCCTGGCAGCAGCCGGTTCGGACCCCCGGATCGCGGAACAAAGGAGACAGGTGAGCGCACTTTGGGTGGCAACGGCCCTTCTGGTCGCGGGCTTTGCCGGCTGGCCCGTCACCGCACTGGTGTTCAAGCTGGCCAGGACCATCGATGACAAGGCAGACGCCGCCAAGGCAGCGGAGGATTCCCGCCGGGCGGAGCAGGACCCTTCCGCCGATGTCACCGTGGATGATCCCTCCCGCGAACCTGCGGGAGCCGGCGAAACCGTCGTTCCCCGCACTCCCGCGGATGCGTCCCCTGCCGCTGCAGACGGCGCCACAGGCCTGGGCGGCCAGGCCGTGGACGGCGAGTTGAGCGCCCCGCCCGGCCACCCGGCGTCGGACGGGACTGCCGCCGGGCCCGCCCAACCAACCCAGCGCATCCTGCGCGGCGGCGCCATCATCGGCGTGCTCGAACGGCTGGGGGTTTGCCTTGCCATCCTCGCCGGCCAGCCGGTGGCCATCGCCTATATTGTCGCCATCAAGGGCCTCGGCAGGTTCGCCGAGCTGAAGGAGACGCCGGTGGCCGCCGAACGGTTCATTATCGGCACCCTCACCTCCATGCTCTGGGCGGCCGGAACCGCCGCAGCAGCGAAGGTCCTCTTCCTGCAGTGAGCGTCGCTGGTGCCGCTCTGTCTCCGGTACTGGACCGTCCCCGGAACTGTATGGGTACGCTGGCACGCCTGCCATGGCGATAGGGTAGCGGTATGACAGTTTTTGCCGTTGAGTACGTTTATGCCGCAGACTCCACCCAAACCCGCAACGAGGTCCGTCCCGCCCACCGCGAATGGACCGGCGGCCTGGCAGAGGATGGCGTCATCGTGGCTAGCGGCCCCTATGGTGACGGAGCGGGTGCCCTGCTGATCTTCAAGGCATCGGACGAAGCCGCCCTCAACTCGATCCTCAAGCAGGACCCTTTCGCCGCGGCCGGCGTGATCGCCGGAACGCGCATCACCGAGTGGTCTCCGGTAACCGGCATCCTGGCCGGGATTGCCGCGTAGCCGCCTTTTACCCTTTCAACTCAAGGAGTCCACGTGACCTCGGTCAGCCTGGGAATGCCGTCCGCACCACCGCCCGTCCTTGCCCCCCGCCGCAAGACGCGCCAGATCAAAGTCGGTTCGGTAGGCGTAGGATCCGACTACCCCATCAGCGTGCAGTCCATGACCACCACGCCCACCACGGACATCAACGCCACGCTGCAGCAGATCGCCGAACTGACGGCGTCCGGCTGCGACATCGTCCGCGTTGCCTGCCCATCCGCCGATGATGCGGAGGCACTGCCCATCATCGCCCGGAAGTCCCAGATCCCCGTTATTGCGGACATCCACTTCCAGCCCAAATACGTCTTTGCGGCCATCGAAGCCGGTTGCGCTGCCGTGCGGGTGAACCCCGGCAATATCCGCAAGTTTGACGACCAGGTCAAGGAGATCGCGGCGGCCGCGAAGGACCACGGAACCTCAATCCGCATCGGCGTCAACGCAGGCTCCCTGGAGCCCGGCATCCTTAAGAAGTACGGCAAGGCCACGCCCGAAGCCCTGGTGGAATCCGCCGTCTGGGAAGCGTCGCTCTTCGAGGAGCACGGCTTCCACGACTTCAAGATCTCGGTCAAGCACAACGACCCCGTGATTATGGTGGCAGCTTACGAGATGCTCGCGGAAAAGGGCGACTGGCCCCTGCACCTCGGCGTCACGGAAGCCGGACCTGCGTTCCAGGGCACCATTAAGTCGGCCACGGCGTTCGGGGCGCTCCTGTCCCGCGGCATCGGTGACACCATCCGCGTGTCCCTCTCCGCTCCGCCGGTGGAAGAGATCAAGGTGGGCAACCAGATCCTCCAGTCGCTGAACCTGCGGCCACGCAAGCTGGAAATCGTGTCCTGCCCCTCCTGCGGCCGCGCCCAGGTGGACGTGTACACTCTGGCGGAACAGGTCACTGCCGGTCTTGAAGGGATGGAAATCCCGCTGCGTGTCGCCGTCATGGGTTGCGTCGTCAACGGCCCCGGGGAGGCACGCGAAGCTGACCTTGGTGTTGCTTCCGGCAACGGCAAGGGACAGATCTTCGTTAAGGGCGAGGTCATCAAGACTGTTCCGGAGAGCGCGATTGTTGAGACACTGATCGAAGAGGCCATGCGTATCGCGGAAGAGATGGGGGAGGCCGATGGCGAAGATGCTGTCAAGGGTAGCCCCGTGGTTAGCGTCTCGTAAGGACGTTGCCGACCCCGCGGGGCTGTCAGTCCGTACGCTCGACGGGCAGGACACCCCCGCGCTGACATCGCTGGCCCTGCAGGACCCGGTGGCCAACGTGTTCATCCTGGCCCACCTCCGGGCCACAGGGACGGCGGCACCCACCAGCGGCGGTGCCGGCGTCATCGGAATATTCGACGACGGCGTTCTGGCGGGTGCGTGCTGGGCCGGAGCCAACCTGGTTCCGGTCCAGCTCGATCCCGCGCTGGCGCCCCTGGTGGCGCAGGCTGCCAACAGCTCCGGGCGCAGGTATGCGTCCGCTTTCGGTCCCGCCGCAGCAGTGTTGGCCCTCAATACCGAACTGGCGGAGCTGGGCCACCACGCCCACGAGGTCCGCGGGGACCAGCCCCTGATGGTCATTGACGGCGCCCCCCAGGTGCAGGCCAATCCCGGCCTTGCCCAGGGAAACCTCGCCGACTTCGACCGCATCCTTCCCGCCTGCGCCGCCATGTTTGAGGAAGAAGTCGGGTATTCGCCCTATTTGGGTGGCAGGGAGTTCTACAGCCGCCGGGTCGAGGGCCTCATCCGGCAGGGGCATTCCCTGGTCCACCTCAACGAAGCCCGCGAGGTGGTGTTCAAAGCCGAGCTCGGAGCGGTGACCGAAGACGTTACCCAGGTCCAGGGCGTCTGGATGAACCCGATTTTCCGCGGCCAGGGGCTGAGCGCCGGCTACATGTCCGCTGTGGTGGAGCAGGCCCAGAAGATCGCCCCGGTCACCAGCCTCTATGTGAACGGCTTCAATACCCGGGCCAGGTCAACTTACGAACGGGTCGGCTTCCGCCAAGTGGGGACATTCGCTACAGTTCTCTTCTAGCCGGCGAACGCCGGCGCACAGCTGCATATTGGGGGAAAAAATTGAAGACGTCCGTGCTGGGAACTTTTGGGGCCTCGGTCCTTTTGGCCATCTCCATCTCCGCCTGCGGCGGACCAGCTGCCCCACAGGCCGCGGACTCTTCCCCGGCAGCAGCCCAGACAACGACGCCGGTGCCCACTCCAACCGCCACACCCACGCCAACACCCACCGCCAAGGCATATACGGCCGAAGAGCTGGCTGCCATCGTGGGCCAGGTCAGGGACGCGGCCGACCGGAGGCTTTCCGTCCTGCCCACCGGGGATATCGCCAGTACCCTGGAGCAAACCAAGTCCATGCTCGCATCCATCGACGTCAAGCCAGCTGAATGCAAGGAGCTTGCCGCCGCCAGCACGGTGCCATCAGTCGACGGTGCCGCCATGGCGGTCGGTATGAGCACCGATAACGGCACCGGCGCGGTCACGGCACTATCGCTGGTGGCAGGCCTGGATCAGAGCTTCCTCGCCAAAGTCACGGACTCCCCGGAGCAGTTGGCGAAGTGCCCGTCAATGACCATGACCGCCTCGGGAATGGAGATCGCTGTCACGGTGCAAGCCGTTCCTGGGGTCAGCTCGGTTCCCGGCGCTGTTGCATACCGCACGGACAGCACATTGCCTGACGGCCGCACGCAGTCCACGCTCACGGCCCAGGCGGTCCGGCAAGGGGTTGTTCTTACCTCTGTCGCATCCGGCGGCGAAAGCGAGGCCGACGCCGTGCGGCGGGCAGGCGCGCTGATGGACGCTGCTGCCGCCCTCATCAAGTAAGCCGGCCGCTGCCCGAACCCTGGTCACGCAGGCCAGCATGGTGGTGCGCTCCAACCAACAAAGTCATGCGAGGGGTCCGGTGAGGTACCGCTGCACGGTCGGGGCCACGAGCCGCACAACGTCCTGGGGCGCTGCGGACGCAAGCGGCTCCAGCCGGACAACGTAGCGGACCATCATCAGCCCCACCACCTGGGTGGCCACGAGGCTTCCGCGCAGTGCCACCTCCTCAGGTGTCCCGGGGACGCCGGCCATGATCCGGCTGATCACCCGTTTGGCCACCATGTCCCGCAGGAGCGCCGTCTTGGCTTTGGACCCGATCGTCCCGCGGAGGAAGGCCAGCAGGCCGGCCTGGGCGGGGCTCTCCCAGAGCCGGAGGACCGTCCGGACAACCAGTTCCGCCCGCTGGTCAGGATCCGTGCCGGCCATGCCTGCCAGGATCTTGTCCGGGTCGGCAGGCAGCTCCACGCTGAGGGCGAAAAGTTCGTCCTTGCCCGTGAAGAAGTGGTGGATCATGGCCGGATCCACTCCTGCACTGCGCGCGACCTGCCGCAGGCTGGTGCCCTCGAAACCGTGCTCGGCGAAGAGTTTGCGGGCGACGTCCAGGATGAGGTCCCGGGACTCCGTGGTGCCGCCGCGGCGCCCTCTGCGGGCCGTGGCTGTTCCGCCGGCTGTTCCGGCTCGGACCCTGCCAGACCGGCCAGGACTGCCCGCCGGATTCTCCAGCCTCACGTCCGCCGCCGCAGCGTCAGGGCGGACAACACCAGTACGCCCAGGGCGATGGCCGCCATGGCGAACGCGTCCTGCAACAGCCGGCTGGTCGCCTCCGCATGGGCCGCGATCTCCTGCAGGGCGTCAACCGAAAAGGTCAGGGGCAGCACGTTGGAGACTGCCTCCAGGACATCGTTCATCCGTTCACGCACCACGAACAGGCCGCACAGGAGGATCTGCGGCACCACCACGATTGGCATGAACTGGACCGCCTGGAACTCGGTCCTGGCAAAGGCTGAACAAAACAGTCCAAGCGCCACGCCCAAAACCGCATTGATCACCGCAATCATCACCACATAGCCCGGCGCGCCCGCGATATCCAATCCGAAGACCCAGTAGGCCACCGCGGTGGCCACCAGCGACTGCAGTGCGGCCATGAGGGAAAAAGCCAGGCCGTAACCGAACAGCAGGTCGGCCTTGTGCACGGGAGTGGTCAGCAGCCGCTCCAGCGTCCCGGACGTGCGTTCCCTCAGCATGGTGATGGAGGTGACCAGGAACATCACCACGAACGGAAAGATAGCCAGCATCATCAAGCCCACCCGGTCGAAGGTGCGCGGGACGCCCGGCGGGAGTGTCTCGTTTTCGTAGAGGAAATACACAGCCGCCAGCAGCAGTGCAGGCACTACCAGGATCATGCCTATGCTGCGGTGGTCGTGGCGCAACTGGCTGAGCACCCTGCGCGCCGTCGCGAGCATCATCCGGACGTCCATCACCGCACGCTCCTGTTCTGTTCCATTCCCGCACTATCACCGCTCCGGGAGGTGTCCTGCCCGGGCGGCCTCCCGCCGTCGTACTCTTCCTGCTCCCTGATGATTGCCAGGAAGGCCTGCTCCAGATTGCTGCTGTGGCCCTTCCTGCCGAGCTCCTCCGGCGTCAGATGGGCCAGGAGCCGTCCGTTCCGCAACAGCAGCAATGAGTCGCACCGGCCGGCCTCCTCCATCACATGGCTGGAGACCAGCAGCGTTGTACCCGCCCCGGCCATGGCACGGAACCGTTCCCAAAGGTCGGCTCGCAGGACGGGATCCAGGCCCACGGTTGGCTCGTCGAGGACCAGCAGCCGGGGGCGTGCCACCAGGGCGCAGGCCAGGGACACGCGGTTGACCTGCCCGCCGGATAAGTCGGACGCCTTTCGGCGCGCCAGGGATTCAAGCCCGACGGCGGCGATCGCCTCTGCCACGTCGGTTTTGCCTTTGCGGTGCATCGCCCCGAAGTAGCGGACGTTTGCCTCCACCGTCAGGTCGGGGTAGACGCTGGGGGACTGGGTGACATAGCCCACCTCCCGGCGCAGGGCAGGGCTTCCGGCGGGCAGCCCCAGCACCTGGATGGTCCCGGCGGAGACCCGCTGCGCCCCTACGATGGTCCGCATCAGGGTGGTCTTGCCGCTTCCGGACGGCCCCAGCAGCCCGGTGATTTGTCCGGCGGGGACCGTGAAATCCAGTCCATGGAGCACGGGCTGCCGTGCAAGCCTGACAGTAAGCCCGGCGCCCACGATGGCATCGGCACGGGGGCCGGGCTGGGCGGTTCTGGATGCTGCGGGGTGGGACACGGCTGCCTCCGGATGCTCTGCCAGGGAGCCCGGGAAACTCCTCCCGGAATTCATCACCTGATGAATTAAAGCTAGGTGCCCTCGGGGAGGGGGTCAACAGGTTTACCAAGTCAAAACCCTTGCCAACGTGTGCGCGATCACATAAGTTCGATCTAGCTGCGCTGGAAGTGGCGTGGGCGGTCTCACCAGTCCTCACCAGTACTCAGGCGATAACGGCGTTGGG
>NZ_JBQEQF010000012.1:122178-153364 GCF_052046035.1 Paenarthrobacter sp. 22069
ATGGCCCCGGGCCGGAAGGCGCGCCAGGGCGGTCCATGCCGAAGGTTGTGTGCCGGTAGATTAGTACCCAGACGAAATTGCCCGGCCCTGCTGACCCAGCACTTCCCCAGAAACGGATACACCCGTGGTCATACGACTGTCCCAGCTTTTCCTGCGCACCCTGCGTGAAGATCCCGTCGACGCCGAGGTTGCCAGCCACAAACTCCTGGTCCGTGCCGGTTACATCCGGCGGGCCGCCCCGGGCATCTACACCTGGCTTCCGCTGGGATTGAGCGTCCTGCGCAAGGTCGAAGAGATCATCCGCGAGGAGATGGCAGCCATCGGTGCCCAGGAAGTCCACTTCCCGGCCCTGCTGCCCCGGGAACCGTATGAGGCCACCAACCGCTGGACCGAGTACGGCGAGGGCCTGTTCCGGCTCCAGGACCGCAAGGGCGCAGACTACCTGCTGGCCCCCACGCACGAGGAAATGTTCACCCTCCTGGTCAAGGACCTGTATTCGTCCTACAAGGACCTGCCGCTGAGCCTGTACCAGATCCAGAACAAGTACCGTGACGAGGCCCGCCCCCGGGCAGGCCTCCTCCGCGGCCGCGAATTCATCATGAAGGACTCCTACTCCTTCGATGTGGACGACGCCGGCCTGGATGCCAGCTACGCCGCGCACCGCGCCGCCTACCTGAAGATCTTCGAACGCCTGGGACTGGAGGTGGTGCCGGTGGCAGCCACCGCCGGTGCCATGGGAGGGTCCAGGAGTGAGGAATTCCTGTTCCCCACCGAGATTGGCGAGGATACGTTCGTCCGTTCCGCCGGCGGCTACGCAGCCAATGTGGAGGCCGTCACTACGGTGGTCCCCGCCGACATCGACTTCAGCAACGCCCCGGCGGCGGAAGTGCTGGACACCCCTGACACCCCCACCATCGAAACTTTGGTTGCCGCGGCCAACCAGATTGCCCCGCGGGAAGAGGCCGACGGCGGCGCCTGGACTGGCGCTGACACGCTCAAGAACGTGGTCCTCGCCGTTACGCTGCCCACCGGGGAGCGGCAGCTGGTGGTCATTGGCGTTCCCGGCGACCGTGCCGTGGACCTCAAGCGCGTTGAAGCCAACATCGGCGCCTTCCTGCCGATTGCGGGCGAAATCGGACTTGAGCAGGCCGGCGAGGAAGACCTCAAGAAGCAGCCGCTGATCGTCAAGGGCTACCTGGGTCCCGGGCTCTCCCTGGACGAACCGCTCCTGGGGGCCGAAAGCGCCACCAAGCTGCTGTACCTGGTGGATCCGCGCGTGGTCAGCGGAACCGCCTGGATCACCGGTGCCAACGAGGCCGGCAAGCATGTCTTCGGCCTGGTGGCAGGCCGGGACTTCAGCTGGGACGGCGTGATCGAGTGCACCGAAGTCCGTGCGGGCGATCCCTCCCCGGACGGCTCGGGGCCGCTGGAGACTGCGCGCGGAATCGAGATGGGCCACATCTTCCAGCTCGGCCGCAAGTATGCCGAAGCCCTGGACCTCAAGGTGCTGGACCAGAACGGCAAGCAGGTGGTGGTCACCATGGGCTCCTACGGTGTGGGTGTTACCCGTGCCGTGGCCGCCCTGGCGGAGGCCAACCACGATGACCGTGGTCTGGTCTGGCCCCGCACCGTGGCGCCCGCCGACGTGCATGTGGTTGCCGTGGGCCGCGGGGACGAGATCTTCCAGGCCGCTGAGAAGCTTTCCGCGGAGCTGGAAGAAGCCGGGTTGTCGGTGATCTACGACGACCGTCCCAAGGTTTCACCCGGTGTGAAGTTCGGCGACGCCGAGCTGGTGGGCGTCCCCACCATCCTGGCTGTGGGCCGCGGCCTGGTGGACGGCGTGGTGGAGATCAAGGACCGCCGCAGCGGCGAAGCCGAGAACGTTGCAGTGGACAAGGCCGTCGATTACGTGGTCAACGCCGTCCGTAACCAGTGATTTCCGGCTTCGAGTCGATCCAGCTCACCACCATCATCCTGATTGTGGTGGCTGGATTCGCAGCAGGGTGGGTTGACGCCGTGGTGGGCGGCGGGGGGCTTATCCAGCTCCCGGCGCTGCTCCTGGTGCCTGGCATCGCGCCCGTCCAGGCATTGGCCACGAACAAGATGGGCTCCATCTTTGGCACCGCCACCAGTGCCGCAACGTATTACCGAAGGGTGGGGCCAGACCTTAGGACGGCGGTCCCTATGGCGGTCATTGCCCTGGCGGGCAGCTTTGGCGGGGCCAGCCTGGCAGCCACGCTGCCGGCAGGGGTCTTCAAGCCCATCATCGTGGTGGCGCTGGTCGCCGTCGCGCTTTTCACCGCCCTCAGGCCCAGCGTCGGAGAGCTCACGGAACTGCGGCACGCAGGGCACAGGCACTACGTCGTCGCGTGCCTCATCGGCGCGGTGATCGGGTTCTACGACGGCCTTATCGGTCCCGGGACAGGATCCTTCCTGGTCATCGCGCTGGTATCCGCCATGGGCTACGCCTTCCTGGAGGCCAGTGCCAAAGCCAAGATCGTGAACATGGCCACCAATGCCGGCGCGCTGCTGTTCTTCCTTCCACACGGGTCCATCCTGTGGGGAATCGGCCTGCTGCTTGGTGGAGCAAATATGGCAGGGGGCTACCTTGGCGCCCGCACCGCCGTGCAGCAGGGAAGCAAATTCGTCCGGGTGGTCTTCCTGGTGGTTGTCGCCGCACTGATTGTCAAGCTTGGCTACGACGTGTGGCAGGAAAACTTCGGCTGATCCACCCCGGGAACCGGCCTCGTGGCCGGACCGGCCGGGGCGTAGCATGCAGGTATGGCACTCGGGGACGACGACGGGTATGCCGCGGCCCTGGCGGCCGCAGCCGGGCATGCGCGGGATTGGCTGTCCAGCCTGGCCGGCCGGCCGGTAGGACCAAGCGAACATGCTGCCGGGCTCGCCCGGATATTTGGCGGCCCCCTGCCGGAAGCGGGAACGCCACCCGTTGATGTCATCAACTTCCTGGCCAAAGAGGCCGAGCCAGGGCTCATGGCCATGCCCTCGGGCCGCTTCTTCGGCTGGGTCATCGGCGGCACCCTGCCCGCGGCCCTGGCCTCCGACTGGCTCGTCAGCGCCTGGGACCAGAATGCCGACCTCCGCTACGCAACTCCCGCCACCGCCGCGATCGAGGAAGCCGCCGGGCAGTGGGTGCTGGAACTGCTGGGCCTGCCGTCCACGGCCGACGTCGGATTCGTCACCGGCGCCACCATGGCCAACTTCACCGGGATGGCGGCTGCCCGGTGGAGGCTGCTCGCGGACGCGGGCTGGGACCTGGACCGGGATGGGCTCTTCGGCGCCCCCCGGATCCGCTGCTTCGTGGGAAGGGAACGGCACGACACCGTGGACCTGGGACTGCGCTACCTGGGCCTCGGAAAGCCGGAGCAGGTCGACGCCGACGGTCAGGGCCGCCTGGTCCCCGCTGCCCTGGACGCGGCCCTGGCCGCCGGGAGCGGACCCGCGCTGGTCTGCCTCCAGGCCGGGAATCTGCACTCCGGTGCCTTCGATCCCTTCCGGGAGGCCATCGACGTCGCCCGTCAACACGGCGCCTGGGTTCACATCGACGGGGCATTCGGGCTCTGGGCCGCCGCCGCCCCCGAACTGCGGCACCTGACCGAAGGCTTTGCGGAGGCGGACTCCTGGGGCACGGATGCCCACAAGACCCTGAACGTGCCGTACGACTGCGGCATCGCCATTGTCCGGGACCCGTCGGCGCTGCGGGCCGCCATGGGACTGCACGCCAGCTATCTGGTCCATGATGTGGACGGCCCGGGCGACCCGTTCGAGAAGGTTCCCGAACTGTCCCGCAGGGCCCGCGGCGTACCCGTCTGGGCTGCCCTGAAAAGCCTTGGCCGGGCGGGCGTGGCAGCGCAGGTGGGAGGCATGGCTGCGGCCGCCACGGCCATCGCGCGGGGGATGGCAGGCCTCGACGGCGTCGAGGTGGTCAACGACGTCGGCTACACCCAGGTGTCTCTTGCCTTCGAAGACGACGAGACTACCCGCAAGGTCACCGCCCGCATCATCGAGGATGGAAAGGTCTGGATGTCCGGTTCCCGGTGGCGGGACCGTGACGTCCTTCGGGTTTCGGTGAGCAACTGGCATACGGCCGGGGAGGACGTGGCCACGGCCGTGGAAGCTGTCCGCGCCGCCCTGGCGGCGGTGCGGAATTCCTGACCGTTCCGCCGGTGCACGCCTTCCGGCAACAGGGCGGACCCTATCCGCACTGCCCGGGTTCCGGCAGCGTGTGCGGATGCGGCAGGTCCGCCAGTGTGTGTCCAGCCAGGGTGCTCGCCACCCAGAGGGACCGGGCGAGGTCGCCCCTGTGGCCCTTGGCGGCGTACCACAGCGCGTTCTCCACTTCCCGGGCGACCCCCCACTGCCGGGCCACCTCGGGGTCCAGGCCGGCGGCGGTGCTGAAGTCGTGGCAGCGACTGACGAGCGCTGGACCGGGCCCGGCGGCGGGCAGGTCTCTCAGGCGGTTCCACAACAGCGGTGCCACGGCGAATTCGGACTCGCCGATCATCGGCTGGGGATCGATCGCGGCGTAACCTGCGGCGCCGGTCCGGGCCCCGCCGCCTGCAACGCCCGGCCGCGCCAGGATGTTCAGGAAATGCAGGTCGGTGTGGACCAGCACGTCGTGGGCAGACCGGCGTCCCACCGCGCCGCGCGTTTGGCAGACTTCCAGGGCGGCCTCCAGGAGCCACCGGGGAAAGGGCCGGCCCAGGTGCTCCCAGTCGGCTGGCAGGTCATCGCTCCACTGCTCGGCCCGGGCGGCGATGTGTTCGAACTCCTGCCACCCGGGCCGGTGGTCCGGCACCAGCCCCAGCTGCCGCACCAGCCCGCCCCACACCGGCACCGCATCGTCCACGGGAAGGCCGGCAAGCGACCGCTCAGCCTCGAGCCGTTCAAGCAGCATGGCGCACGTCCCGGGGTCGGACGCCAGCAGGCCAACAGCGCCGAGGCCCTCCCATAGCGCCAGCGCGTGCCGTTCCACCAGCGCCTCGTCATGCGGAAAAGCGATCTTGAGGGCCGCCGGGGAGCCGTCCTCCTTCCGGACCGGCACCACGATGGCGCCATGGCCGTGCCACGGCTGGCTGCCGGGAGCCAGGTCAACCTCGAGGTGCCACTGCTCCAAGCGGTCGGCCAGCACGTCCGGGAGGCTGCCGAGCCATACCCGCCCGGCGCTGCTGCGTTCGTATCGTGCGGCAAGGCCCGCAGGGATGGGGACCGGCTGCACCGCCGAATGGGGCCGGGCGGGCTCAGACAACACCGGAAGCCCCCAGCAGGTTGCCGATCAGGAACGTTGCCGCGAGCGCCAGGGCACCGCCCACGACCACGCGGACAGCGGCCCGCGTTCTGGAACCACCGCCAATCCATGCCCCCAGAGCTCCTGTCAGGGCCAGGGCCACAAGGACTGACACGAACGTCAGTGGCACGCGGATCGCCGGTGGCGGCAGCAGGATGGCCAACATGGGCAGGATGGCGCCGATGGTGAAGGCGATGGCGGAGGCGATGGCCGCGTGCCAGGGGCTGACGATGTCTGCTTCATCGATGTTGAGTTCGGCGGACAGGTGCGCGGCCAGGACATCGTGGTCCGTGAGCTCGCGGGCCACCTGGGCCGCCGTAGCGGGGGTGAGGCCTTTGGCCTCATAAATGGCGGTCAACTCGGCCAGTTCCGCCTCGGGCTCTTCGGCCAGTTCCCGGCGCTCCTTTTCGATCAGGGCCCGTTGGCTGTCGCTTTGGCTGCTGACGGAGACATATTCGCCCAAGGCCATCGAGACGGCGCCGCCCACAAGGCCGGCTGCGCCCGCTGCGAGGATGGGACCGGATTCGGAGGTGGCACCGGCCACGCCCACCACGATGGCAGCGACGGAGACGATGCCGTCGTTGGCGCCGAGGACGCCGGCGCGCAGCCAATTCAGCCGGTGGGCGATGTCATTGCCGTGCGGCTCCGTCTCATGATGGCTGCTCACTTCCTGCCCGGCAGCAGCGGTTTCCCGGGCAGCGCTTTCCTGGGCAGCTGTTTTCCCGACATCTGCCGGCTCGTCCGCGTTCATCCCTTCAGCAAACCATTCAGGCCTCCCCGGTGCCACCCTCTGTGGTTGCAATCCCAAGGAAAAGGCAGCGGCAGCCCGCTGATTCAGGCATGACGGGAGTGCACTGCTTCAGCCAAGCCGGCGGCGGGGGGACGAGGTTCAGGATCTTGCAGGTGAAGGGCCGGGGCCGGCGCCGTCGGCAAGGGCCGGCAACTGGTCAATGTCCAGCGCCAGGCCCGGGACGGGCCCCGGGTCCGCACCCCACCGTGCCGCCCGCCCCGCAGCGGATTGAAGGCCTGAGAGCGCCCACGCCCTGTCCTGGCCCTGCGCCACCGCCACCACATCACCGTAGGACGCCAGTGTCGCTGCCTCCAGTTTGCCCAGGCCCGCGGCCGGCGCCGCGAGGAATCCGCCGTCGAGAACGTAGCCGGGCTGTTGCGGGGCGGAAGCCCCGCAGTCCAGCCGAAGGCGTTCCTCCGCTGCGGCGGCCAGCTCTTCATGCCGGCCCAGGATTTCCGACGCCGGGCCCGCCTCAGCGGGGGTAAGGCGGGGGAGCGCTGCCTGGTAGCCGTAGATGGCCTGCTGTTCAACAGCGACGACTGTCGCCAGGGCCTGCTGGATGGTTGATGAAGCACCTGCCCTGGCACCCGCCGGCGCGGCCGACCCGAACGGTGTCGCCAGGCAGGGGGAGGCACTGGAGTCAGCCGCGGACCCATCCTCGTCCGGTTCTGCTGCCGCGCCCGGCGGTGCCGGCACTCCGGCGGCCGCAGCGAGCCTCCCGGCGGCGAGCAGTTGGGCGGTGCCGGCCCCGGCCAGTAGGCGCGCCATACCGCCGTCGGCTGTTTCCGCATCCTTGACCCTCGCGCTTCCGCTCTCAGCCAGGCCATGCACGAGTTCGGCGATGCCAGGGGGATCCGCCGTGGCTGCGGCGGACGCAGATACCGCTGGCACAGCAGCTGGGGGAGCCGGGGTTTGGAGGGCCCTGGCCTGGATGGTCAGCAAGGTCACAACCCCGTCCAACACGCCGGGATCGGTGGCTCCTGCAGCGGCGAGCCGCATCCCGGCAGACCGCAGATTTAGTGCCTCAGTGAACGCCGCAGCGCGTGCGCGCTCCGAAAACGGAGGCTCGGATGGCGCGGGTTCCTGCGCGGGAATCAGGGCGAAACCGAGGCTCAGGACCACCAGGGCGGCCAGGGCGCCGGCCGCAAACCGGAAGGGTCGGATGCGTCGGGCGGGGTCCTGGGGGCGGTCTTTCACAACAGACCATGGTGTCATGCCGAGGGGGAACCGGGTGCACCAATGGGCCGGTAAAATAGCTACGCTAGTAAACACCACATCATCTATAGGGAGGCGGCCGGCATCGTGAGCAACGCAGAAGCGACGGCTTCACCAGACCACACCGGCACGGGAACCGGGTCCACCCCGGCCCACAACCCCGAAGCCGCCCGGCTCCGGGGCCTCCTGGAACCTGCCGTCCAGGCCAACCGCCTGTACCTGGAAGACGTCGTCATCAACATCGCCGGTTCCCACCGGGTGGTCCACGTCGTGGTGGACCTGCCCCAGGAGGAGACGGGCGGTGTCAGCCTGGATGTCATTGCCGACATTTCCAAGGTGCTTTCCGACGTCCTCGACAACGACCCCCAGGCCGACACCCGTCCGTACGACCTCGAGGTCTCCTCGCCCGGCGTCGGACGACCCCTGACGGAACCCCGGCACTGGCACCGCGCCAAGGGCCGGATGGTCAAAGTCAACGTGATGCAGGGCGAAAACATCACCGGACGCATCCAGTCCGTGGACGACGCGGGAGTGACCCTTGTCCCGGAGATCGCGGCGAAGAAGGGCATGAAACCCCGGCAGGGCGAACCCGTAAAGCTTCCTTTCGACAGGATCCGCAATGGAAAAGTCGAGATCGAATTCAGCCACCTCCCGGAGGACGGTCTGGAACCTGAACACAATGGACCTTCTGAGGAGGCCTGATGGATATTGACATGAGCGCACTGAGACTTTTGGAGCGTGAGCGTGAAATCCCGCTGGACCTCCTGATCCCCACCATCGAGCAGGCTCTCCTGGTGGCGTACCACAAGTCACCCGGCGCCTTCGAAAAAGCACGCGCCGAACTGGACCGCAAAAGCGGGCACGTCACCATCTGGGCCGTTGAACTGGACGACGACGGCGCACCCATCGGTGAATTCGAGCACACGCCGGAGGGGTTCGGCCGCATCGCCGCCAGCACCGCCCGGCAGATCATCCTGCAGCGGCTACGCGACGTCGAGGACGACAACGTCCTGGGCGAGTTCAAGGGCCGTGAAGGCGAACTGGTGTCCGGCACCATCCAGCAGGGCAACAACCCGCATATGATCCAGGTCAACCTCGGCTCCATCGAGGCGCTCCTGCCGCCGCCCGAGCAGGTCCCTGGCGAGAGGTACGTCCACGGCAACCGCCTGCGCGCACTGGTCATCGACGTGCACCGCGGCACCAAGGGACCCTCGGTCACGCTGTCCCGCTCGCACCCGGGCCTGGTCCGCAAGCTCTTCGAACTCGAAGTGCCCGAAATCGCCGACCACTCGGTGGAGATCGTTGCGCTGGCGCGGGAAGCGGGCCACCGCACCAAGATCGCGGTCAAGGCGAACACCCCGGGGATCAACGCCAAGGGTGCCTGCATCGGCGAAATGGGCTCCCGCGTCCGGGCGGTCATGACCGAGCTGAACGATGAAAAGATCGACATCGTTGACTTCAGCGAGAACCCGGCAACGTTCATCGCCAGCGCCCTCTCGCCGTCCCGCGTGAATTCCGTCACCATCACGGACGAAGCCTCGCGGTCGGCCCGCGTGGTGGTTCCCGATTACCAGCTGTCGCTGGCCATCGGCAAGGAGGGCCAGAATGCCCGCCTGGCGGCGAAGCTGACCGGCTGGCGGATCGACATCGTCTCCGACGCCGCGGCGCCCCGCGACAAGTAACGTCCGCCGGCGGGTGGCCGCCGCAACGCGGCGGGTACCCCGTTTGGGGCAGAACGGCCCCAAAGGGGCTAGAATAGATAGGACCGCGCCTTACGGCCGGTAGCCGTGTGCCTTGGGCGTGCTCGATTCCGTAACGGCGGAAGCGGTAAACCCGGGCCAGCAGAGTGAACGTCAGGACGATGACCGTGGCAGAAATACCTTCCACCGGAAGTCAGCCCGAACGCACCTGCATCGGCTGCCGGAAGAAAGGCCCGCGGTCGCAGTTGCTCCGGCTCGTCGCCGAAGGCAGCGGGTCAACCGCTGTCCTGGTGGATGAACGACGCCGGATGGCTGGCCGGGGTGCTTGGCTGCACCCCAGCCAATCGTGCCTGGCTCTGGCGATCAAGCGGCGAGCATTCGGACGTGCCCTGAAGGGCGCGGCCGGGACAACCGCCGTCGAACACTGGATCATGTCAGGCCCGAACGTTGACGCCGCCCCGGTGGCTGCAACACCAACCGTCCAAACCTGAAAGCGGGTCAGAAATCTGATGGAAACCCGATGAGTTCCCAGCGATGAGTGCGTAACGATGACAACTTTGTTGCGCTCTGCAATGGGCCCCTTCGCATCAACAGCGGCTGGGGTCCGCAGTAAGAAGTAGACGGTTCGTGCCTGGCTCGGTGCGGACCGAGACAGGAGAAATGTGGCCAAGGTCCGCGTACATGAGCTCGCCAAAGAGCTCGGTATAACTTCCAAAGATGCAGTGACAAAACTGCAGGAACTGGGCGAATTCGTTCGCTCCGCCTCTTCAACCATTGAGGCCCCCGTTGTGCGGAAACTGCGCAACGCCTTCCCCGACGCAGCTGCCAAGTCAGCGGCGCCGGCGGCCCCCGCTGCTGCACCCAAGGCGCCCGCCCCCGCAGCAGATTCACGTCCTTCAGCCCCGGCCCCCGGCCCGGCTGCCCCCAAGGCTCCGGCCCCCCAGGCGCAGGCACCGGCTGCTCCCGCCGCTCCCGTACAGGCAGCAGCCCCCGCCGCTTCCGCGCCTGCCGCTCCGGCGGCACCGTCCGCGGGTGCTCCGTCCACCGGCGCCAAGCCCGGTGCACGTCCGGCCCCGAAGGCCGATGCCCCCGCTTCCTCCTCCCGTCCGGGTGGTTCCACGCCGGGTGCGTCCGGTCCCCGTCCCGGCGGTCCCCGCCCGGGCAACAACCCGTTCGCCACCTCGCAGGGCATGCCCCGCGGCCGTGGTGGAGACGGTGAGCGCGCACCCCGTCCCGGCAACAACCCGTTCGCCACCTCGCAGGGCATGCCCCGGCCCGGTGGTAGCCGTAACGATGGTGACCGTCCCGGTGGCCCCCGTCCCGCAGCAGGCGCAGGCGGACCCCGTCCGGGTGGGCCTCGTCCCGCAGCAGGCGCCGGTGGACCCCGCCCCGCCGCTGGTGCAGGCGGACCCCGTCCGGGTGCCCCGCGCCCCGGCGGCCCCCGTCCCACTCCGGGCATGATGCCCAACCGCACTGAGCGTCCCGCACCGGCTGGTGCAGGACGTCCCGGAGGCGGCGGCCGCGGACCCGGACGCCCCGGCGGCGCTCCCGGCACCGGCGGTCCCGGTGCCGGTGGCGGTGCTCCCGCCGGCGGTGGCTTCGGCAAGGGCGGCCGCGGCCGCGGCGGCACCCAGGGTGCCTTCGGCAAGGGCGGCGCAGGCCGTGGCAAGCAGCGCAAGTCCAAGCGCGCAAAGCGCCAGGAACTTGAGCAGATGAGTGCCCCGTCGCTGGGTGGCGTGAGCGTACCCCGCGGCGACGGCAACACTGTTATCCGGCTGCGCCGCGGCTCGTCCATCACGGACTTCGCCGACAAGATCGAGGCGAACCCCGCCGCACTGGTGACCGTGCTGTTCCACCTTGGTGAAATGGCCACGGCAACGCAGTCCCTGGACGAGGAGACCTTCGCCCTGCTGGGCGAGGAGCTGGGCTACAAGCTCCAGGTAGTGTCGCCGGAAGACGAGGAGCGCGAGCTGCTCTCCGGGTTTGACATTGACTTCGATGCCGAGCTGGAAGCCGAAGGCGACGAGCAACTCGAGGCACGTCCTCCGGTTGTCACCGTCATGGGCCACGTCGACCACGGTAAGACCCGCCTGCTCGATGCCATCCGCAAGTCCGACGTCATGGCCGGCGAGCACGGCGGCATCACCCAGCACATCGGTGCCTACCAGGTCACGCACAACCACGAAGGCGACGACCGCAAGATCACCTTCATCGATACCCCGGGCCACGAGGCGTTCACCGCCATGCGTGCCCGTGGTGCGAAGGTCACCGACATCGCCATCCTGGTGGTCGCAGCGGACGACGGCGTAATGCCGCAGACCGTTGAAGCGCTCAACCACGCCCAGGCGGCCAACGTGCCGATCGTCGTGGCAGTGAACAAGATCGACAAGGAAGGCGCCAACCCGGAGAAGGTCCGCGGCCAGCTGACCGAATACGGCCTGGTTCCCGAGGAATACGGTGGCGACACCATGTTCGTGGAGGTCTCTGCCCGCCAGAACCTCAACATCGACGAGCTGCTCGAGGCCGTCCTGCTCACCGCAGACGCAGCCCTGGACATGCGCGCCAACCCGAACAAGGACGCCCGCGGTATCGCGATCGAAGCCAACCTGGACAAGGGCCGCGGTGCCGTTGCCACCGTCCTGGTCCAGTCCGGCACCCTGCGCGTCGGCGACACCATCGTGGCAGGCACGGCCCACGGCCGCGTCCGTGCGATGTTCGACGACGACGGCAGCGCCCTGACCGAGGCCGGCCCGTCCCGCCCCGTCCAGGTGCTGGGTCTGTCCAACGTGCCGCGCGCCGGCGACACCTTCTTCGTGACCGCTGACGAGCGCACCGCCCGCCAGATCGCCGAGAAGCGCGAAGCCGCCGACCGCAACGCCGCCCTGGCCAAGCGCCGCAAGCGCATCAGCCTGGAAGACTTCGACCAGGCCGTCGCCGAAGGCAAGATCGACACCCTCAACCTCATCCTCAAGGGTGACGTGTCCGGTGCCGTGGAAGCCCTCGAAGACGCGCTGCTCAAGATCGATGTCGGGGAAGGCGTGCAGCTGCGCGTCATCCACCGCGGCGTGGGTGCCATCACGCAGAACGACGTCAACCTGGCAACGGTGGACTCCGCCGTCATCATCGGCTTCAACGTCAAGCCTGCCGAGCGGGTCGCCGAACTGGCCGACCGCGAAGGCGTCGACATGCGCTTCTACTCCGTCATCTATGCAGCAATCGATGACATCGAGATGGCGCTCAAGGGCATGCTCAAGCCGGAATACGAAGAAGTCCAGCTCGGTACCGCCGAGGTCCGCGAGGTCTTCCGCTCCTCCAAGTTCGGAAACATCGCCGGCTCGATCGTCCGCTCCGGCATCATCCGCCGTAACACCAAGGCACGGATCAGCCGCGACGGCAAGGTCATCGGTGACAACCTCACCGTTGAGACGCTCAAGCGCTTCAAGGACGACGCCACCGAGGTCCGCACGGACTTCGAATGTGGTATCGGTCTTGGGTCGTACAACGACATCACCGAAGGTGACATCATCGAGACCTTCGAGATGCGCGAGAAGCCGCGCGTCTAAGCTGGTCCGCCTTCGGGCAGTCAGCAGTGCCAGGTGCGGGGCCGTNTTCGATCCCGCGCCGCCCAGCTCCGGCAGGCCCGATGCCACTCCCAGGCCGCCGGAAAAATCCAACGCAGATCCGTCGTGCACTCGCCTCAGCGCGTGGCAGCCGGCCCCAGGTGCGTGGCACATAACTGAAACGTTCGACGCCGGCCCGCCGCCGGCGTCGTACGTCCCATATTTTTCTTAGGAGTTGTTCATGGCTGATCCGGCACGTGCTGCCAAGTTGGCGCAGCGGATTAAGGTTGTTGTTGCTGAGGCCCTGGGCCGGAAGGTTAAGGATCCCCGGTTGGAGGGGATCACTGTTACCGATGCCCGCGTGACCAATGATCTGCAGCATGCCACCGTCTACTACACCGTCTTTGGTGACCAGGCTGTCCAGGCGGATGCCGCGAAGGGCCTGGAGAAGGCCAAGGGCGTGCTCCGGCAGGAAGTCGGCCGGAACATCACCGTCCGGTTGACCCCCACGCTTGAGTTCGTGGCGGACCAGATTCCGGTCAACGCCTCCAACCTTGAGGAACTGCTCCGCGAAGCCAAGAAGCGTGATGCCGAGGTGGCCGCCCTGGCCGCCAAGGCCAAGCACGCCGGCGACGCCGATCCCTACAAGACCGATGCGTCCGGCGACGTGGAGATCGACGAGGACGACTTCGACGAAGAGGACCTGGACCTCAGCGACGATGAGGACCTTGACGAGGACGGCAGCAAATAGCCTCCAGAACCAGCCCCGTGGCATGAAAACGGCAGGACCCAATGAGGGTCCTGCCGTTTTGTTGTTGTGGCCTTAGTGGAGGTCCACCTCGATCAGGCGGCCGCCCGGCTTCGTCATGGGAGCGGCCGGCGCCTCAGGGTCCGACACGCCAACCAGGGCGTCCACCGTTGCGAAGACGTCCCCGGCCCTGAACTCAACGTCGGCGGGCATGTTGACCGTCAGGAAATGCGATCGATCGCCCTCGGAGTTGAACTTCAGGATTTCCCCGCCGAACAGGGATGCGACATACACATCACCCTTGTCGGTCACGGCCAGCCCCGTAGGCGTGAGGATGTGGTCCTGCCACATTTTTGGTCTCGCCGCTCCACGGATCGACTTTGAAGATGGCACCGCGGGCACCAAGCGCTGGGCCCGGCTGTCCGCCAGGAAGCGATGACACGTACAGCCAGCCGTCCGGACCAATTTCAACGTCCGTGGGCACCGGCTCAAAGGCGTACGAGAAGCCGGCGCAGTCCGGAGCGCCCAGCGATGCTGCAACTTCCGCCGTCAGCTTCAACGGGCGGGGCGGAAGAACTGCCACCGTCGAAATGCGGCCGGAGTCCAGGTTGACCTGCAGGCTGGTTATGTAGCCTCCGCAGAGGCAAAACGGATCCCCCGGGCGCAAGCGTAGGCTCCTACCTGCCGGTAGTCGTTGGGGAGACCCCCCTTTGTGGCCCCCTTTTCGTCCCCCCAAGCTGCAGCCGTGGCTAGGATCGTGGTATGAACTCCGCGGACCAGGACAGCAGCTCCTTCCAGCACCTTGATCAGGGGAAAAACCCTGAATGGGTCGGATACCTCGAACAGGCCGTGGACCTGGCCACCCGGAACGTTGCCGAGGGCGGCGGCCCTTTTGGAGCCGTGGTGGTAACTCCTGACGGGCGCGTGCATGCCGGCGTCAACAGAGTGACACGGGACAATGACCCCACCGCCCACGCCGAAGTGGTGGCCATTCGGGCGGCAGCTGCGGCGACAGCGGACTTCGACCTCACCGGCTCCGTCCTCTACGCAAGCTGCGAGCCGTGCCCCATGTGCCTGGCCTCCGCACTCTGGGCCCGGATCGGCCGGGTCTACTTCGCTGCGGACCGTCACGGTGCTGCCGCAGCAGGCTTCGATGACGCACTCTTCTACGACTACTTCAATGGTGCCGCTCCGGAACTGATGCCGGTCACCAGGGGTGACATCCCGACGTCGGACGTCCCCTTCCAGGCCTGGCGCGCTTTCGATGGCAGGAAGGAATACTAGCCATGGAACCCACGCTCCTCAGCTGCCCGGCCTGCGGGAAGACCAACAGGGTGCCCGCACAGGCGGCCGGCCATCCCCGCTGCGGCAACTGCAAGGCGGACCTGCCCTGGATCGTGTCCGCAGGTGACAACGACTTCGCTGCCGTGGCCGAACAGTCATCGGTTCCGGTGCTGGTCGACTTCTGGGCCGCCTGGTGCGGGCCCTGCCGCATGGTCAGCCCGGTGCTGGACAAGCTGGCCCGGGAACGGCCCGGGAAGATCAAGTTGGTGAAGGTGGACGTGGATACCTCGCCCGGCCTCTCACGGCGCTTCGAGGTGCAGGCCATTCCCACGCTGATGGTGATCGTTGACGGGAAGGTCGCGGCCCGCCAGGCCGGGGCCGCGCCCGCGGAGGTCCTTCGGTCCTGGCTGGACAAGGCCCTCGCCGGCGCACGGAGTTAACCCGCCGGAGTTAAGCCGACAGGGACCGGAAACCTGCAGCCGGCCCCCGGGAATTAACCCAGGCCGGACATCACGGGGAACGTCAGGACAAGGCTGCCGGAAGCCGGGACACCCCTTCCAGCAGGTCCTCCTTCCTGCCGCACAGCGCGATCCGCACCCACCCCTCGCCTATGGAGCCGAAGGCGGTTCCCGGGGCCAGGGCCACACCCGAATCCGCCAGGAAGCGTCGCACCCAGGTCCGCACATCGCCGCCGGTCACATGGGACATGTCAGCCCACAGATAGAACGCACCCTGCGCCGGCAGGTAGCGGATCCCCTTCGCAGCCAGGACCGCGGAGGCGGCGTCCCGGTTTTCCCGGTAGTGCTGGTGCGCATGCCGGACGTAGTCCTGCGGCCCGGTCAGCGCCGCCAGCGCCGCGTACTGCGGGGCAGACGCCACGCAGGAGACGATGGACTCCATGACGTTGTCCATCTTCCGCTCAAGTCCCGGCGGGCAGATGAGCGCGCCGATCCGCAGCCCCGTCAGCCCGTAGGTCTTTGACAGCGTCAGAGACGTGAACACCCGTGCGTCTTCCGGCGTGCCGCCGTCGAACCGTGCGGGGCTGACGTGCGGGACGTCGTACGTGAACGCCTCATAGCACTCGTCCGAGATCACCCAGATATCGTGCCGGCGGGCCAGTTCCACCAGCTCCCGGACCAGGTCCCCACCGAGCACGGCACCGAGCGGGTTGGACGGCGAATTGAGCACCAGCACACGTGTGCGGGCGGTGATCAGGGCCGCCACGTCCGCCACCCGGGGCTGGAAGCCGTGGTCCGGGTGCAGGGGATATCCCACTGGAACGGCATTCAGCAGCCGGCTGGTCATGGCAAAGGTGGGGTAGCCAGGGTTGGGAATGAGGATCTCGTCACCGGGGGACAGCAGCAGGCTCATCGCGAAGTGCAGCCCCTGCTGCGCGCCGGACACCACGTAGACGCGGTCGGCCCCGACGTCCACGCCCTGCTCTTCCCGGAACCGGGCGGCGAACGCCTCGCGGAGGGCAGGGATCCCCGCGTTGGGCGTGTAGTTGGTCTCATCGCGGTCCAGGCAGGCGATACCGGCGTCAAGGACATGGCGGGGGAGGGGAAAGCCCGGCTCTCCGATGCTCAGCACCACGGCACCGGGAGTCCGCCAGGCGGCCTCGGTGATTTCGCGGATCTGGTTAACGGGCACGTCGCGGACATGGGCGGCAAGCTCAGGCATGCCAGCCATCCTAGCCGCCGGCCGCGCACCCTCCGCCCGCACCCGGTAACGGGCCTGCCCGGTTGCCTGCCGCCGTCGTCCGCTCCCCGCCGCCGCCCTGCACGGAGGCCCCAACCTGCGCCGATATACTGGGAGGCGTGCTTTCTGGACTGGTGATAGTGGACAAGCCGCAGGGATGGACCAGCCATGATGTGGTTGGCCGGATGCGGCGCCTCGCAGGTACCCGGAAAGTGGGGCACGCAGGCACCCTCGATCCGATGGCTACGGGCGTGCTGGTGCTGGGCATCAATAAGGCCACCCGGCTGCTGACCTACATCGTAGGGACCTCCAAGACCTACACCGCCACCATCCGGCTGGGCCAGTCCACCGTGACGGATGACGCCGAAGGCGAAGTCACCGCCACCACCAGCGCCGCCGGCGTCACCGACGAACAGATCCATAACGCCGTCGCAGGGCTCACGGGCGGCATCCAGCAGGTGCCCAGCAGCGTCAGCGCGATCAAGGTCAACGGTGAACGCGCCTACGCCCGGGTACGGTCCGGGGAGGACGTCAAGCTTGCCGCCCGTCCGGTCACCATTCACCGGTTCGACGTGCACACCGTACGCCGCGACGCCGAAGCGGGGGTCGTGGACCTGGACGTAACGGTCGAATGCTCCTCCGGGACCTACATCCGCGCCCTCGCCAGGGACCTCGGCAACACCCTTGGCGTCGGCGGCCACCTGACGGCACTGCGGCGCACCCAGGTTGGGCCATACACCCTGGACCAGGCGCGCACCCTGGAACAGCTGGCGGAAGAGCTCAACGTCCTGGACATGTCCCTTGCCGCCCGCGCCCTCATGCCCAACCGCGAGCTCACCGCGGAGGAAACCGCGGAGATTTCCTTTGGACGGCGGATCGGAGCCGGCCCGGCGGCAGGAACCTCCGGGGCCGCCACTGCAGAGCATCCGGCCGCGGCCTTTGCTCCCGACGGCACCCTGGTGGCGCTTCTCGCCGACGCGGGAAGCTACGCCAAGCCCGTGCTGGTCTTCGCCCCCGGCAATGGAGCGGCCGCACCCGCTGCCGCGGAGGCCTGAGCGTGGACGCATATTTTTGGATCATCCTCGTCGTCGGCCTGGTGTCCACACTGTTGTGCGCGGGCGCAGGAATCTTCAAGAAGGCGCCGAACGACGTGACCATCCTGTCCGTCGTGGCGGTGGAAGTGGCCCTGGTGGTTTACCTGGTAGGTTCCATCGTCCGGGTTGTGGCGGGCGAACCGATTGCCGGCGAGGCGTGGGAATTCTGGGGTTACATGGCCACCGCGATGCTGCTGCCGCCGGCGGCAATCTACTGGTCCATCCTGGAACGCACGCGGTGGAGCAACTTTGTCCTGGGAGCGGTCGGCGTCACGGCATTGGTGATGGCCGCCCGAATGAACCAGATCTGGTACTGAAGTGGGAGAAGCAGCACGTATGAAAGACCAGCAGCCCCAGGCGGGCACCGGCGAGGGACCCGTCCGCAATACCCGCAATACCGGTCCCGGCCGGCTGCTCATTGCGGTGTACGGGATCTTCGCCATTTCCGCCACCGCGCGGGCCGGCTACCAGATCCTCACCAAGTTCTCCGAAGCCCCGCTGGCATACGTGCTCTCGGCCTTCGCTGCCCTGGTATACGTGGTGGCCACGGTGTCGCTCGCCAAGGCGGGCACCACGTGGTTCAAGGTTTCCGTTGCCGCTGTCCTTGTTGAGCTCGCCGGCGTGCTGGTGGTGGGGACGCTGAGCATCCTGGACTCCGTGCAGTTTCCGCACGAGACCGTCTGGTCGCTTTTTGGCCGCGGGTACGGCTTCGTTCCGCTGCTGCTGCCCATCCTGGGCCTGGTATGGCTCTATCGGCGCCGTCCCTCCCTGGCCCGGCAGGCCCAGGCCGGGGCCGCGAAGTGACGGCAAAATCCGGGCAGCGAATCCGGGTAACCTTGAAGAGTTCGGCAGCCGGCATGGTTGACGGAACGTGGATGCTTGCAGGCAGCTTAAGGCGAGGGTGATGGTTTACATCTGGAACGATCCGTCCGATGTCCCGGCGGATTTCGGCCCATCTGTTGTCACTTTCGGCAACTTCGACGGTGTTCACCGGGGCCACCAGCAGGTGCTGTCCCAGCTGGTGCGTTCGGCCCGCCTCTCCCGTGCCAAGGCTGTGGCCATCACGTTCGATCCGCATCCCGCACTAATCCACCGGCCCGAATCCGCGCCGGACCTGATCATGGGCCTGGACGACAAGTTGGAAGCCCTGGGCGAGCTGGGCTTGGACGCCGTCCTGGTGGTCAAGTATTCCCTGGACCTGGCCAGCCTCACGGCCGAGGAGTTCGTGGAGCAGTACCTGGTGGACTGCCTGCACGCCAGCCACGTGGTGATCGGCCACGACGCCCGGTTCGGGCGGGCCAACTCGGGCGACCTGGACACCATGAAGGAGCTCGGTGAAAAGTTCGGCTTCGATGTGCAGGTCATCAGCGAGTTCGGCTCCGAAGGGTACCCCCTGCACGACGACGACGGCACGGACCGCCGCTGTTCCTCCACCTGGGTGCGCGAAGCCCTGCAAGAGGGAGACGTTGCCACGGCTGCGTCCGTCCTGGGCAGGCCGCACCGGATGCGTGGCGAGGTGGTGCACGGCGCGGCCCGGGGCAGGGCCCTTGGTTTTCCCACCGCGAACCTCGCCTCGGACGCCTCGGGCCTGATCCCGGCCGACGGTATATACGCCGGCTGGCTGGTGGACCAGGCCGGCAAGCGCTGGCCCGCGGCCATTTCGGTGGGCTCCAACCCCACGTTCGACGGCGTCAGCCGCCAGGTGGAGGCGCACGTCATCGACAGGCCGAAGGAAGCGGTGGAGGACTTCGATCTGTACGGCCAGACAGTAGTCATAGAATTCGTGCAGCGGCTCCGCGGCATGGTGGCCTACCGTGGCCCTGAGGCCCTGGTGGAACAAATGCGGCTGGACGTGGCCCAGGCCCACGAACTCCTGGGCGGCCGCTGACTGCTGCCTCGCACGGGCGGCAACAACCGGGTGACAACAAAGAAAGGCAGCACGTGTCCGTCGAAAAGAACACCCGCAAGCTCGATAAGGGGATCGTCCGCGACTTCAGCTCACGGATGAGCTATGCCTCCTACCTGCAGCTTCCCACCCTGCTCAGTGCGCAGCAGCCGGTCAGCCAGCCCGAACACCACGATGAGCTGCTGTTCATCATCCAGCACCAGACCACGGAGCTGTGGCTGAAACTGGTGCTCCATGAACTGCGCAGTGCCGCCGCCTGGCTCCGCAATGACGACCTGGGGTCGGCGCTCAAGGGCATTGCCAGGGTCAAGCACATTCAAAAGACCCTCACCGAACAGTGGTCGGTGCTGGCCACCCTGACGCCTACCGAGTACTCCCAGTTCCGCGGGTTCCTTGGCAACTCCTCTGGCTTCCAGTCCGCTCAGTACCGGGCCGTGGAGTTCGTCCTGGGCAACAAGAACCGCAAAATGCTGCCTGTCTTCGAGTCCGACCCCGAGGCCCACGCCATGCTCGAGGAGATGCTGGCCGCGCCCAGCATCTACGACGAGTTCCTGGCCTATCTCTCCCGGCAGGGCTTCGACGTACCGCCCTCCGTCCTTGACCGGGACGTGACCCGCGCCCACGAGTTCGCCCCGGAACTGGTGCCGCTCTTCAAGCACATCTACGAAAACGCGGCGGACAACTGGGCGGCCTACGAGGCGTGCGAGGAACTGGTGGACCTGGAGGACAACTTCCAGCTGTGGCGGTTCCGGCACCTGCGCACCGTCCAGCGGACCATCGGCATGAAGACGGGCACCGGCGGCTCCAGCGGTGTCACCTTCCTGCAGAAGGCCCTGGAACTGACGTTCTTCCCGGAACTATTCGCTGTCAGGACGGAGATCGGACAATGAGCATCCACCAGGAAAACCCCACTGAAGTGACCGCCGAAGAGCTCCGTGGCCGGGCCGAAGAGCTCGACCGGCGGGATGCGCTGGCCCGCTACCGGGACCACTTCATCGGCACGGAGACGCCCCTGTCCTACCTGGACGGCAACTCCCTCGGCCGCCCCTTGAAGCGGACGGCGGACGACGTCGCCGGTTTTGTCAGGGACGAGTGGGGTGGCCGCCTCATCCGCGGCTGGGACGAACAATGGCTCAACATGCCGCAGGCCATCGGTGACCAGCTGGGCCGGGCCGTCCTCGGCGCTGCCCCGGGACAAACGATCATCGCCGATTCCACCACTGTGGTGCTCTATAAAATCATCCGCGCAGCGCTTGCCGCCGTCCAGGACCCGGACCGCAACGAACTGGTGCTGGATACCGAAAATTTCCCTACCGACCGCTACCTCGTGGAGGGCATCGCGCTCGAGGAAGGCCTGACCCTTCGCTGGATCGAGCCGGATCCCGTTGGCGGGGTGACCCTTGACCAGGTGCGCCAGGCCACCGGGCCGCGCACCGCCGTCGTCCTGCTCAGCCAGATCGCCTACCGCTCGGGCCACCTTGCGGACCTGCCGGGGATCACCGCGGCCGTGCACGACGCCGGCGCGCTGGTGGTGTGGGACCTTTGCCATTCTGCGGGGTCGGTGGAGATCGGCCTGGACAGTGCGGACGTCGACTTCGCAGCGGGCTGCACTTACAAATACCTCAACGGGGGGCCCGGCTCACCGGCCTTCGCCTATGTCAATGCCCGGCACCTGCCCACCCTCAACCAGCCGATCTGGGGCTGGATGGGCCGCAAGGACGCCTTCGAGATGGCCGCAGGCTACGAACCCGCTGCCGGTATCCGCGGTTTCCTCAGCGGCACCCCCGCCATTTTCGGCATGATCGCCATGCAGGGCACCCTGGACCTCATCGAGGAAGCCTCGATGGCTGCCATCCGGGCGAAGTCCGTGGACCTCACCGCCTTCGCGGTGGAGGTATTCGACGCCTGGCTGGCCCCGCTGGGAGCCACGCTTGCCACTCCGCGGAACCCGGGGGAGCGGGGCGGGCACATCACCGTGGACCACCCGGACTTCACCAAAGCCACAGTGGAGTCCCTCTGGGACGGTGACGTCATACCGGACTTCCGGTCTCCGCATGGCATCCGGATTGGGTTGTCGCCGCTGAGCACCAGCTTCACCGAAGTACTGCAGGGCATGGCGGCCGTTCGGGACCACCTGCGGAGCTGACCGCACTGTTTCGACAAGGTTAGGCCCGGGCCGGTAAACTGGGCGATGGATCCGGCTGCAGTCCGTGGCGGCTGGTTCCTGTTGTTGGCGGCCGCCCCCGGTTTTCCGGGCGCGACGCACGCGGCAGACCCGGCAGTGAGTTTCTGACCTGGGCCCTCACGGCACATTCCCAAGGAGTTATTGTGGCACTTGACGCCGCTGTAAAGCAGTCCATCATCACGGAGTACGCAACCACCGAAGGCGACACCGGTTCACCCGAGGTCCAGGTTGCCGTTCTGACCCAGCGGATCAAGGATCTGACTGAGCACATGAAGGAGCACAAGCACGACTACCACACCCAGCGCGGTCTGCTGGCCATGGTTGGTCGTCGCAAGCGTATGCTGAGCTACCTCAAGAAGACTGACATCGCCCGCTACCGTTCGCTCATCGAGCGCCTCGGCCTGCGCCGCTAGTCTGGCTTTGGGGCGGCCCTTTCCATCCGGAACGGGCCGCCTTCTTCACCTAAAACTAAACAGGAGGATCAACCGCATCACGCATTCGCGGTCCTCGGTAGTGATCTCCGGGAACGGCTTCGTCGACTGAAGCCGACGGCCCGTGGGTCTCGATCGATGACCGGGTGCAGGGCCAGTAGACAGATGCTGGGCTGGGTTGATGCGGCTGGACTTCCGTGAAACAGAAACGGAGGTGACTCTCTTGGAGGGTCCCGAAATCCAGTTCTCAGAGGCTGTCATTGACAATGGCCGCTTCGGCAAGCGCGTAATCCGCTTTGAAACCGGCCGCCTCGCCAAGCAGGCCGCCGGCGCAGCCATGGTGTACATCGATGATGACACCGCCCTGCTGTCCGCCACCACGGCCGGCAAGCACCCGCGGGAAGGCTTCGACTTCTTCCCGCTGACGGTCGACGTCGAAGAGCGCATGTACGCCGCGGGCCGCATCCCGGGCTCGTTCTTCCGCCGCGAAGGCCGCCCGTCCACCGAGGCCATCCTGGCCTGCCGCCTCATGGACCGCCCCCTGCGCCCCGCGTTCATCAAGGGCCTGCGCAACGAGGTCCAGATCGTGGTCACCGTCCTGGCCATCAACCCGGACGAGCTGTACGACGTCGTGGCCATCAACGCCTCCTCCATGTCCACCCAGCTCTCCGGCCTTCCGTTCTCCGGCCCCATCGGCGGCGTCCGCGTTGCCCTGGTCGCGGACGAAAACGGCTCGCAGTGGGTCGCGTTCCCCAAGCACTCCCAGCTGGAGAACTCCGTATTCAACATGGTGGTGGCCGGCCGCGTTGCCGGTGACGACGTCGCCATCATGATGGTTGAGGCCGAAGCCACCGACAACTCCTGGAACCTCATCAAGGAACAGGGCGCCACCGCCCCCACCGAAGAGGTTGTGGCTGAGGGCCTCGAGGCTGCCAAGCCGTTCATCAAGGCACTCTGCGACGCACAGGCCGACCTTGCCGCCCGCGCCGCCAAGCCCACCGTGGAGTTCCCGGTCTTCCTGGACTACGAGGACGACGCTTACGCCGCCGTCGAATCCGCTGCTGCCGAAAAGCTTGCCGCCGTCTTCCAGATCGCCGACAAGCAGGAACGCGACAACGCCTCCGACGCCCTCAAGGACGAAGTCCTGGCCAACCTGGCCGGCCAGTTCGAAGGCCGCGAGAAGGAACTGTCCGCAGCGTTCCGCTCGGTCACCAAGCACGTGGTGCGCCAGCGCATCCTCAAGGACCAGGTCCGCATCGACGGCCGTGGCCTGACGGACATCCGCCAGCTCACCGCCGAGGTCGAGGTCCTGCCCCGCGTCCACGGCTCCGCCATCTTCGAACGCGGCGAAACCCAGATCATGGGCGTCACCACGCTGAACATGCTGAAGATGGAACAGCAGATCGACTCCCTGTCGCCGGTAACGCGCAAGCGCTACATGCACAACTACAACTTCCCGCCGTACTCCACCGGTGAAACCGGCCGCGTGGGCTCGCCCAAGCGCCGCGAAATCGGCCACGGTGCACTGGCAGAGCGCGCCCTGGTGCCCGTCCTGCCGTCCCGCGAGGAATTCCCGTACGCCATCCGCCAGGTATCCGAGGCCCTCGGTTCCAACGGTTCGACGTCGATGGGTTCCGTCTGCGCCTCCACGCTGTCCCTGCTGAACGCCGGTGTGCCCCTGAAGGCAGCCGTCGCGGGCATCGCCATGGGCCTGGTCTCCGACCAGGTTGACGGCCAGACCCGTTACGCCGCCCTGACCGACATCCTCGGTGCCGAAGATGCCTTCGGTGACATGGACTTCAAGGTTGCCGGTACCTCCGAGTTCGTCACGGCAATCCAGCTGGACACCAAGCTCGACGGCATCCCCGCTTCCGTCCTGGCAGCAGCGCTGAAGCAGGCCCGCGAGGCGCGCCTGCACATCCTCGAGGTCATCAACTCGGCGATTGACACCCCGGACGAGCTCTCCGAGTTCGCTCCGCGCGTCATCGCGGTGAAGATCCCCGTGGACAAGATCGGCGAGGTCATCGGCCCCAAGGGCAAGATGATCAACCAGATCCAGGAGGACACCGGCGCCGACATCTCCATCGAGGACGACGGCACCGTCTACATTGGCGCCACGAACGGTCCGTCTGCCGACGCAGCACGCTCCGCGATCAACGCCATTGCCAACCCGCAGGTTCCGGAAATCGGCGAACGCTACCTGGGTACGGTCGTCAAGACCACCACCTTCGGTGCCTTCGTCTCCCTGACCCCGGGCAAGGACGGCCTCCTGCACATCTCCGAGCTCCGCAAGCTGGCCAATGGCAAGCGCGTGGACAACGTGGAGGACGTCGTTTCCGTCGGCCAGAAGGTCCAGGTGGAAATCACCAAGATCGACGACCGCGGTAAGCTCTCCCTTGCCCCCGTGGTTGCCGAGGAAGAGGCTCCGGCCGACACCGAGCGCGCCCACACCGAGGAGCCGGCTGAAGGCGCTGACGTCTAACAGCCCGGGCCTCCCGGCATAAAGCATGAATCGGCGGGACCGGTGGATGANTCCCGCCGCTGTTACGATGGCAGCCAGATCCGGCTGCCCGTCCTGAAAGGCATCAATGACTGTTGTACCCCTGCCGCTTGAGCAGAACCACGCCGGCGACACCTTGGTCCACGGCTCCGACGGCGGGTCCGAGGTCCGGCGTTCAGTGCTGCCCGGGGGAGTACGGGTGCTCACGGAGGCAATGCCGGGGCAACGGTCAGCCACCATCGGCTTCTGGGTCGGTGTCGGCTCCCGGGACGAGGCTCCCGGGCAGCACGGCTCCACCCACTTCCTGGAGCACCTCCTGTTCAAGGGAACCAAGCGGCGCACGGCCCTTGAGATAGCCTCGGCGTTTGACGAGGTGGGCGGGGAATCGAACGCGGCCACCGCCAAGGAAAGCACCTGCTACTTCGCCCGCGTCCTGGATTCGGACCTGCCTATGGCGATCGACGTGATTGCGGACATGATCACCGGGGCCGTCCTTGATCCTGACGAGATGGAGCAGGAACGGGACGTCATCCTTGAGGAAATTGCGATGGACAGCGATGACCCCACCGACGTTGCGCACGAACACTTTGTCGCCGCGGTTCTTGGCAGCCACCCCCTGGGCCGGCCTATTGGCGGGACCCCGGCCGCGATCAAGGCCGTGGCCAGGGATTCCGTCTGGGAGCACTACCGCCGGTACTACAAGCCCGAGGAACTGGTCATCACGGCGGCCGGCGGGCTTGAACACGACGTGGTGTGCGGGCTTGTGGTGGACGCCCTTGAATCAGCCGGCTGGTTGCTTGAACCCAAAGCGTCACCGGTCAAGCGCCGTTCCACCGAGCGGGCCGTCATCACGGGAACCGCCGGGCTCCACGTGGTGAAGCGTGCGGTGGAGCAGGCGAATATCATCATGGGTTGCCCCACCATCGTTGCCACGGACGAACGCCGTTACGTGATGAGCGTCCTCAACGCCGTCCTGGGCGGCGGCATGTCCTCACGGCTCTTCCAGGAAATCCGCGAAAAGCGCGGCCTGGTGTACTCCACTTACTCCTTTGCCTCGTCCTACGCAGACGCCGGCTATTTCGGCATGTATGCGGGCTGCACGCCGTCCAAGGTCAGGCAGGTGCTGGACCTGCTGGGAGTGGAACTCGAGAAGCTCGCCGAACACGGAATTTCCGACGACGAGCTCCGCAAGGCGGTAGGCCAGCTTGGCGGCGGCATTGTCCTGGCCCTGGAGGACACCGGGTCACGGATGTCCCGGCTGGGCCGCGCTGAGCTCGTCTCCGGGGAGTACCAGGATATCGACGAGACCCTGCGCCTCATCAAGGCCGTCACCACGGAGCAGGTCCAGGAGCTTGCTGCTGAGCTCGCCGCCGCACCACGGACCGTCACTGTTGTGGGTCCCTTCGAGGAGAACGAGACTTTCGGGCTGTAAGAGGCTGGCCACGGTCCCCTGGAGAGGCCATCCTGAGGTATGGATGAACTTGGGCAGGCGGCGTCGTGGCGATAAAAGGGCCGGGAACGCAACGCGGACATCCCGCGCTTTCTGGCCTGCTCGGCCACTGGCGGGGGACGACGCGGGTTGCGGCCGGTCCATGGGGGCCGGAGCGCAGCGTGGAAGCTGAAGTGACCTACAGCCAGGTGGCTGCCGGCCAGGGAGTGGTCCAGAGCTACCGGCATGTTGAACCCGACGGCAGCCATTTCGAAGGCCACGGCATCTTCACGGTGGACCCCGTCCATCATGATGTGCTGTGGTACTACGTGGATAACTCCGGCGTCCCTCCCGGCGCCGCTGCACGTTGCACCTGGCAGGACCATGTCCTCCGCGTCGAACGTCACGGCCTCGGGGGCTGGACACGCCACTCCATCTGGGTCCAGGACGAGGTCCTGACCCACCTCACCGAACTGAGGTCAGCAGCCGGGGACGACGGCGGGGATGCGCCGGATGCAGGCACCAACGGAAAAGGTTCGACTTACAGGCCGTTCATGCGTTCGGTCTTCCATAAGGCATAGCCGTTGCCGATCAGGACTCCTGGCCCCAGGCATCCTGCATGTGGACCTTGGGACACCGCCGCACAACGGCGAAGCTCACCCCGGCAGGCCTACAAGGGAAGGCCGACAACGGAAGGGCTACAACGCCAGGTCTACAACGGAGCTTCCTACGACAACAGGGATGCGTCCTGTTGGGGGTCAGGTGGCAAGAGGAACGGCGTGGAGTAGAAGGCTTCCCACAGGGGATCCTCCGCCGGAACCTGGTCTGGATCGAGCATGGTGTTCCCCGGTGGTTCCTCGGGTGGCGGATCCGGCCACGCGGGCATCCCGGCGAGGATCTGGTGCCAGTGCAGATCCTCCAGTTCCTGTGATCCCAGATCGTGCACTTGGTCAGGCCGGCCTGACGGTTGCGGCGCAGCGATCAGCTCCGGTGGAGTCGTGGCATGGGGCAGCGTGCTTTCGACAGTGGGCCTCGCACCAGTGTCCGGCAGGGTGCTTGGTGGCCAGTGGGTTGGTTCGGGGGTGGGGTGTTCGGGTTTGTAGTGCCTGCCGGTGGGTGAGGTCCAGCCGGGTGGCTCGTTTGGGGTTGCGGCATCGGGGGTCCAGTGGCTGTTGTGTTTGAGCCGGTGGTGTTTGGGGCAGAGCTGGGCCAGGTTGGTGATCCCGGTGCTTCCCCCGTGTTCCCAGGCGGTCCCATGATCGGTGTCGTTGTCGGGGGTGTGGTTGCTGCAGCCGGGGAAGGTGCACTTCCGGTCGCGCATCCTGATCCATTGTTTGATGGTCTCGGTGAGCCGGTAGCGGGTGCGGCCGATCTCCAGGGGTGCCCCGTCGCGGGGGTCGACCAGGACCCGGTAGAACGAATCCGCCCCGTCGGCGACGAGTTTCCGCGCCATCGATGCCGGGATGGGACCGTAGCCGTCCAGTTCCGCGGGCTCATCCGTGACACCGAGCAGTGCGAACACGGGCACGGTGACCAGGACATCGGCGCGCGGGGTGGGGACCTTTCCAAGCTCGGCCGTGTTTGCGTCAGTTTCGCCCCCGGCGGTTCCGGCGCCCAGCAGGAGGGATGCGGCGATGTCGGGGCGGAGTTGGGTGAGGGTGCGGGTTTCGTCGGGGCTTTGGAGTCCGCGTGCGGTGGCGGTGGTGCGGTTCCAGATGGCCGATGCGGTGTCTCCGGGCAGGTAGAGGGAGAGCCAGGCCATGCTGTCCCGGTCGGGCGCGTATTCCATCCGCCGGTCAGCCACACCCTTTGCATGGCGCTTCTCGATCGATTCCGGGTGGTGGCGTTCCCGCCAGGCACGGACCTTGGCCCGGAACCGGGAGGGGACGAGTTCACCGGGGGCTGCGCCGCGGGCCGGGCTGGGTGCCTCGGGGTCGAAGAAGTGCGCCACCAGCCCGGCGGCGCCGGCAGGGGTGAGGCCCTCGGTTTCGTCCGCAACGATGCGGGCGTGCTGCCAGGACATCTCCCCGGCGGCCAACACGTCCATCACCGGCGGCAGGGTGCAGACGCGGCGGGACTGGTCCACCAGGGCGCCGGCAGCTGGGGAGCTGATGGTCAGGATCCCGGCGATCTCTTCCACGGCCGCCATTTCGGCGTAGGTCCGCTCGTGCACGGGGGCGTCCGGGGCAAGCATCGCGTGTTGGATCTCAACGGCGTCGGCAACATCATGGGCTTTCACCGCGGCGAGCTGGCCCTCGAGCCGTTTCACCACGTCCAGCCGTTCCAGCCGCAGTTCGTACCGCCGCTGCAACACATCAACGTCAGTGCCACCATGAGCGCCGGAAGCCAGAACAGCATCCTCAAGGTCCAGCGCATCAAGGACAGCAACAGAGGCAGAGATACCCTCCATCACTGCCCCAACACCGCCGATTCCCATACCCACATCATCCAACGAGGGTCCGACATTCAGTGTCGAAGGGGCTGCCGGAAGGCTCCGGCTTACCCTTAACCGCCGGCTAACCGCCGGCGAACGGGGGCAGCACGTCCACCACGTCGTCGGGGCCCAGAACCGTTGCCTGGTCCCGGACCGCCACTTCGTTGAGCAGGAAGCTGCTGCGCGAGAGCAGCCGCATCAGCGGGGGCGTGCCGGCCGGCGGTTCGGGCCGGTCAACGGCCGCAACAACCTGCAGCAGTTCCGCCACGGTGGACCCCTCCGGCAGGTCGAACTTCTCTTCCTCGAACCCGGCGGCAGCGCGCGCGGCAGCGAAGTAACGTACAAGCATCCCGGTCAGCCCCCGATAGCGCTCATGCTGCGGTCCGGCTGGACGAAGTCCGGAGCGTCGAGTCCCACGTGGTCCATGCCGTGGGCTTTTGGTTTGATCCACATGGCGTCCTGCCAGCGCTGCGCCAGATCATCGTCCGACGCGCCTGAACGCAGCAAGCCGAGCAGATCGTACTCTTCGCGCGAGAACAGGCAGCTCATGATTTTGCCTTCGGCGGTGATGCGGGTGCGCCGGCAGTCGGAGCAAAACGGCTCGGTCACGGAGGCGATGATGCCAACGGTTCCCAGCACGGGACCATCCTCAGGCACTTGACCGACCACCCGCCGTCGTACGTCAAAACGTTCCGCCGGGGCGCCGTCACGGGCCCGCCGGTCAGGACTGAGCACAAAGTCACGGGAAAGCAGTTCGCGGATCTCGGCGGCGGTGATCATGTTGCGCCGGGTCCAGCCGTGGTCGGCGTCCAGCGGCATCTGCTCAATGAACCGCAGCTCGTATCCCCGGTCCAGGGCCCAGGCCAGCAGTTTAGGTGCCTCTGCATCATTGATGCCGCGCATCAGCACCGCGTTCAGTTTTACAGGCCCCAGGCCGGCCGCCCACGCCGCATCCACACCCGCGAGCACCTGATTAAGGAACGGCCTCCGCGTCAGTTTGGCAAAGGTCTCTTCGTGCAGGGAGTCCAGCGAGACGTTAATGCGGGTCAGTCCCGCCGCCTTGAGCGCTGCCGCCTTCTTCGCCAGGCCAACGCCGTTAGTGGTCATGGAGATCGGCAGGTCCGGGTGGTTCCGGCGCAGGGCCGCGATGATGTCCACAAGATCGTGCCTGACCAGAGGCTCCCCGCCCGTCAGGCGGAGTTCACGGACCCCCAGCTGATCCACGCCCACGCGGACAATGCGGACGATCTCATCCGCGGACATCACTGCCTGTTTTGCCAGCCACTCCAGCCCTTCCGCGGGCATGCAGTAGGTGCACCTCAGGTTGCACTTGTCCGTAAGGGACAGCCTCATGTCGGTGGCGCGGCGGCCGTACCGGTCCACGAGGCCTGCCGGCGCATCGGTGGGCCGGCGCCCGGGAACGCCGGGCAGCGCGGATGCTGCTTCCTCCCGCGGCTGGGGCATACCTAGCTGGACACTCATGAATTCAGGCTACGCCACGTTGAGCTGCGGATCACACTCATCGCGTTGACTCGTAAATAACCTCCGCGAAGGGGGATACGTTGCCTCATTAATAATCCTCCGCTTGGGTTGGCGGTTGCCGGGGTGGGCGGATGGAGGCTAGGCCGGGTGGATGGGATTGACGATGGCTGAGCGCAAGGCCGTGACGAAGCAGCTGGCCAGGTCCTATCGGGCCGGGGACAGGGTCCGGAAGGGAAGAATCCTGGACGAGGTCGTGGAGTTGACCGGCTGGCACCGGGATCATGCCCGGGCGGTGCTTCGGCATGCTTTGGACCCTCCGCGGCCCAGGCCGGTCAGGCCCGGCCGGGCACCGGTATACGGGGCGGATCTGCAGCCTGCTCTGGTGTTCTGCTGGGCGGTGCTGCGCGCTCCTGCCGGAAGGCTGCTGGCGGCGGTGATGCCAGAACTCGTCCCGATGCTGCGCGACGAGAAGGCCCTGGACATCACGGACGCCCAGGCGCAGCTGCTCGGGCGGATGAGCGCAGCCACGATCGACAGGCGCCTGGCCGGGGAACGGGCCAAGCTGCTGCCGCGGGGCCGGTCCCACACCAAACCCGGATCGCTGCTCAAGTCCCAGATTCCGATCCGCACGTGGGCTCAGTGGGATGACGCCGTGCCCGGCTTTGTGGAGATCGATCTGGTCGGCCATGAGGGCTCGAACAGTTCCGGACAGTACTGCTTCACGCTCACCGTCACGGACATCGCCACTGGATGGACGGTGAACAGGTCCGTGCCCAACAAGGCCCAGAGGCATGTCTTCGCTGCCCTCCAGCAAGCCATCTCTGCCTTCCCGTTCCCGGTGATCGGCATCGATTCGGACAACGGAGGAGAGTTCATCAACAACGATCTTTTCGACTTCTGCCAGGAACAACGGATCACTTTCACCCGCTCACGTCCGTATAACAAGAACGACGGGGCCCACGTCGAGCAGAAAAACTGGTCGAGGGTCCGTGAGCTGGTGGGCTACCTGCGCTACGACACCGCCGCGGAACTTGCGCTGCTGAACCAAATCTGGGAGCTGGACCGTACCTTCACCAACTACCTGCTTCCCCAGCAGAAGCTCGTATCCAAGACCCGCCACGGGGCCACGGTGACAAAGATCCATGACGCGCCGGCGACCCCCCACCGCCGCGCGGCCGCCGATCCTCACACCGAAAGGAAGGCGGCAACCCGCATGAACGCCGAGTACCGGAAAGTCAGACCCGCGGCCCTGTCCCGGCAGATCCTGGCCCTCACCGGGCAACTCGGAACCCTCGCCACCGCCAAGCAGCCAGCGCCCATCAAACCGCCAGTCAACGAGGACTGGAACCGCCGACCCAACCGGAGGTTTTCCAATGAGGCAACGTATGCCCCTTCGCGGAGGTATTGACATGAGGCAACAGG
>NZ_JBQEQF010000013.1:0-150520 GCF_052046035.1 Paenarthrobacter sp. 22069
GGCCAGGACGCCGGCGCCGGCCGCGAGGAGCAGGAAGGTTCCGGGGTTGTTGCGGGCGTACCGCTGGACCTCGGTCAGGAGATCGCCCGGCTGCCGGTTCTCCAGCCAGGACGCCACCGAGGAGGTGCGTTCTGCTGCCTGGCGGATCAGGTCGCTGGCCACGCCCTGCTGGTCCGGGGCGCTGGCCATGCTGTGCAGCTGGCTGGAAATGTTCCGGATCCCTTCGGCCGCCTTCTGCTGCTGCGTGCCGGCCTGGCTGGTCAGGCCCGACTTGGCCTGGTGCAGCAGGTCCTGCGCATTGGCCTTGGCCTCCTGCGCCACGTTCGCAGCCTCGCTCTTGGCGGTCTCCGCCACTCCCTGCGCCGCGGACGCAGCGTGTCCGGCAACATTGGAGGCCTCCTCCTTGGCTGCTTGGGACTTGGAGGTATCTGCTGAACCTGCCGGGTAGGCGGTCTGCGGAACCGAATCCGTTGTGCCGTAGGGATCGGCGATTGCCGGCTCGGTTTCGGTCCGGGGTGTCTGGGGCCATTGGTTCTCTGTCATCTTCGCTCTCTTTCCGAAAGGGGTAGCTGGCGATCAAGAACCAGCAGTGCTGGCAACTTAGTAAGCAGGGTTACTAAATAGATACTAAGCACACTTTCCAATTCGAATGCAAGGGCTAATGCTCCACAGCAGGGCTCTTGGTGCGCAAACCACCGGCGACTCGCGGAAGGATAGTAAGCCTACTTGCGAACAGGTTGCTAAGCATGCTTATTGTAGGGGTGTAGCGACGCAGGGTGACCAGCACTTCGCCACCTACAGGAAGGCCAGGGCCGATGACCAGCAATCTCGATCCGGACGCCCGGAGCAGCTACCGCCTCATCACCCTGGCGGCACGGCTGATCCAGCGGCGCCAGGACGATGCACTGGCCCCCCTTGGGCTGACCCGTGCGGCTGTCATTGCCTTGGAAGGCCTGACGGGGGGGCCATTGAACCAGGAGCAGCTTGCCGATGCGATCAGGGTTCAAAGCCAGACGCTTGGCCGGGTACTTACCCGGCTCGAATCGGCGGGACTCATCACCCGAACGCGCCACGCGTCGGACCGCCGGCAGCTGAAAGTGGAGCTGACGGACGCGGGCCTTGCCGCGGTGGACGCGGCCCGGCAGGCAGAAATCAATGCTTATCCGGACGATCCGGACATAGCGTGGAAGGCGCTGCGGGAGGAACTGACGAAGTTCGTGCAGGCCGTTCCCCCCGGCCGGGATACGGACGTGCTGCCGTTCGCACCGCCCGAGCACCGGTCCGGACATGCACACAGGCCTCCCGGCCGGGCGGGCGGCCTCCGCGGCTGGGAACAGCCCCGCCAGAACTGAAGATGCCCGTAAAAGCAGTGGCCGGACCTTTCGGACCGGCCACTGCTTGCCTTAACGGGTGTCTTCCGCTTCCCCTTCAGCAGGCCGCCCTGTACGAGATCTGACTCGTCGCAGCCTCCGCCCGCAGCGGAGCCGTTCCTGGACGTTAGCGCCTGACGGGTTCTTGCTGGCCTCCTGCTAAGGCCGGCAGGCATCCTTGAGGGCCCGGACGGAGTCGGCCGGCACCTGGTCCCCCGCCTCCGCAATCTGGCCCAGCGGCGTCGTAACTTCCGTGGGCACCCCTGCGGTCCGTGCCGCTGAAACCAGGCCCGCCAGCGCCTGCTTGTCCGATGCACTGACCAGGCCGTCCTGCACCACTGCGCAGATCTGCCGGTTGAGTTCCTGGGCGGCGGCGGAGGCGGCTTTGGAGGCGGCATCGCTGGCGGCGTTGCCGGCCGCTTCCTCCACTGCGCCGCAGCCCGTGAGCAGCAGCAGGGCAGTGCAGAGTGCGGTGGCTGGGGCGACGGCGGTGCGGAAGTTCATGCACCCAGCGTACCGATGGCAGGTTAACGGCGGGCGGGCACGCCCAGGACGCTGTCCAGCAGCCTGTTCCGGAACTTGCCCTCGGGATCATGCCGTGCGGCGAAGGAACGGAAGTCGGCGAAGCGCGGGTACAACTGCTCCCAGTCGTGGCCCCCGGCGGTGAACAGCTTGCCCCAGTGCGGGCGTGCGCCGAATGGCCGAAGCGCCGCTTCGAGTTCGGGGAGGAAGGCTTCCACCTCGGGCTGCAGCGGTTTCCAGGTGAAGTGCAGGGCCACGCTTTGTTGCCGGTAGAAGGGGCTGAGCCAGAACTCGTCCGCCGCGCCGGTCCGGATTTCCGAGACAAACAGCAGGGGCGCCAGCCTGTCCGCCAGGCCACGGACGGCCTGGAGCGCTGCCGGGGCATGCTCCAGGGGAAGGATGAACTCACTCTGCAGTTCGTCCCCGTTGCTTGGCGTGAATTCGTGGCGGAAGTGCGGCAACCGGTCCAGCCACAGTCCGGGCTGGTCCAGCTGCACAGTGCAATTTTCCGCGGACATATCCGGCAGCGGGTGCCGCGGGCTGATGGCGGCCGTGGCACCGAACAGGCTGGACAGCGGCGGTTCGCCGTCAAGTGCCTTGAGCCAGACCTGGTTGATCCTGTCGCCGGCGTAGTCCGTGAAGAGGCTGACGCTGTAGGCGCTCGAGACGATGGCGCCGAAATCCGAGAGTGCGTTCTCCCAGGGCAGGTCCTCGAGGACGCGCTGGCGCATCCCGAAGCTTGGCCGCACCGAGAGTTCCAGGCCGGTGACGATGCCCAGCGCGCCGATGCCCACCACGCTGGCCAGGAACTCGTCCCCGTCGGCCCGGCTGAGCGTGGCGTGCTCACCGGAAGCCCGAACCAGCTCGATGGACTCCACGGCGCCGGCGAGTGCCTGGTTTTCCACCCCGGAGCCGTGCGTTCCGGTCTGCACCGCGCCAGCCACCGAGATGTGCGGCAGCGAGGCAAGGTTGTGGATTGCCGTGCCGGACGCCTCGAGGGTGCGGCACAGGGCCCCGTAGCTGACCCCGCCGCTGACCCGCACGGTTCCGCGTGCGGTGTCCAGCTCCACCTGCTGCGGCAGGGCGTCAAGGAGCACGTGCACGCCGTCGGTGTCACCCACGCGGTTGAACGAATGCCTGGAGCCCAGTGCCTTTACCTGCGGTGCCGCGGCCACCACTTCGGCCAGCTCCGCGACGGATTCCGGCCGTACGACGTCCGTGGAGGAGTATTCGAGGTTTCCTGCCCAGTTCTTCATCGGGTGGCTTTCGCTTGGGGTCGGTTTCCTCCACTGTCAGCGCTAACAATCCCGCCTGTCAAGGCGCTTCCGCGGTCCGGTCGGAGCGTCTTCCGGGACGGACGCCGCCCAGTGGCCGGGGCGCGCCAGCCCTTCCGGGAGCCTGGTCGATCCACTGCCCCTGGCTGCGCCGACCTGCGGCGGGGTGAGGAAGAGGGCACCGGCCAGGTCGGCGCCGTCGAGCCTTGCGTCCCGGAGGTCGGCGCCCAGGAGATCCGTGGCCGTCAGGTCTGCGCCCCGGACATCGGCACCGATGAGGCATGCCCCGCGAAGATCCGCCCCGCACAGCACCAGCCCCCGCAGGTCGGCACCCGCAAGGTCGGCGCCAGGCTCAAGGCGGATCCGGGGGTGAAGGCTGGAGGAACCGGCATCACCGTAGGCTGCACTGAAGTATCCGGCGCGGACCTCCTCACTCACCACGCGGAGTGTTTCGCCCACCTGCCGGTGGAGGGACTCGACGTCGGCCGCCAGGAGGTCTTCCAGCCCGCTGTCCGCAACCTTCCGGACCGCGGCCGCCAGGGAATACGCGTCCCCGGCAGTATCCGGGCCGTAGGCCCTCGCCGCGGCCTGGCCAAGCAGCCACAACATTTCATGCAGTTGGCGCAGGACCTTGAACGCGGTGAACATGCCGGCCGCCGAGTCAGGGTTGTCCCGCCAGCTGATGCCACCGAAAAGCCGCTGGCTCACCGCCTGTCCGGCGCCGAAGCAGTCAAAGACCGTGCAGCCGGGAAAGCCCCGGGGCCGGAGCCGGTCATGGATGGTGCAGGAGAAGTCCGCGGCCAGGTTGGGGCATGGCGTGGCAGGTGGCTTGTCGATGGCGAAGTCCGCCGATCGTGCGAATCCGAAAGCGGTGCAGCACAACGCGAAGCATTGTGGGCAGTCAGGCCGGAGGGCGCCCTGTACAGGGAAATTGGCTGTTGATGAAGGCGTTGGAGGTTTCATGGTTACTCCCGAAGGTGGTTCCGATAAGGGTGCGGAAGGGAGGGGAACCCAGGGTTGGGTCCCCCTCCCGGGTGCACGGAATCACCGTTCCTGCAAGGAAGGACGGGAACGTGGGACGGCTGGAGGTCAACGGCAAAGAGGAGAAGTCACTGACTCCAGAATATCCGTTGCGGGCGTTTCAGCCAGAGATTTCCTGAGTAGCAGCCGGTGTGGTGCGGGGCGGTGGAACGCGCCTGCGGCCGGTGGCTTCGAAGGCGGCGGAAAGGCGGAGCAGGTCCGTGTCCGCATAGGCCTTTCCAGCGAAGGTCAGTCCCACCGGCATCCCGATGTCGGCCGCGAGGCCCATGGGAACGGTGACGGTGGGGATGCCCAGGTGACGGGGAACCAGGTTTCCGTTGGCCACCCACACCCCGTTGCGCCAGGCGATGTCCGCCGAGGCGGCATTGGTGTCCGCATCAGCGGGCGCCACGTCCGCTGCTGCCGGGAACACCACCGCGTCCAGGCCCAGGCGGTCCATCCAGTCCTCGAGGTCCACGCGGCGGGTTTCCTCCAGGCCCGCCAGGCCTTCGGGCAGGTGCGGTATGCGGTCAAGGTCGGGAACGCCGTGCTCGCGGATCCAGGCGGGGTAGTCGCTGATGTCGTCATCAAACCCGTCGTAGCGGTCCGGCAGGGCGCCGGCCGGGGCAGGGAAAATGGCGGCACCCTCGACGTCGGCCAGGCGGTTGAGCTGCGGGTCGCCGTTGGCATCAAGGAAGTCGTTCCAGGCCCAAGCGGACAGGTCGACAATCTCGCGCCGCAGGTACTCCGGGGACACCAGGCCCCGCGTGGCAATGGTGGGTGCGCCGGTCCGGTCGCCTTCGTAGTTGGACACCACGGGGAAGTCCACCTCCACCACCTCGGCGCCCGCGGCTTCCAGGTCGCGCCGCGCGGCGTTCCACAGCTCCAGGATCGAGGCGCGGGTCAGGATCTTCTGGCCGGTTGGCCCACCGATGCCCGGTGCCGCCGCCGTGCCGGCCTCTGGATCGGCGTTGATGTACATCCGGGGAACGCCGAGCCGCTTGCCCGCCAGCACCCCGGCGGCTGCGGCACCGTCCGGTACGGCCAGGTCCAGGTACGACGGCGGGCGGACGGCGGATGCCTTGGGCACCTGAATCCAGGGCTGGACCCGCCAGAAGTCACCGCGGTTCTCAGTGTCGTCGGCGACCACCACGTCCAGGACTTCGAGCAGGTCTGCCATGGTGCGGGTGTGGGGGACCACCACGTCCATGGTGGGCACCAGGGGCCAGTTGCCGCGCACCGAGATGACGCCGCGCGAGGGCGTGTAGGCGCAGAGCGCATTGTTTGACGCCGGTGCCCGCCCCGAGGACCAGGTCTCCTCGGCCAGGCCGAAGGCTGCGAAGCTGGCCGCGGTGGCGGTTCCTGAACCGTTGGACGAACCGGACGCGAAGGCGGCGGTGAGGTAGTTGGCGTTGTATGGGCTTTCCGCCCGGCCATATACCCCGCGCTGCATACCTCCGTTGGCCATGGGTGGCATGTTGGTCAGCCCGATCAGCACGGCCCCACCGGCCCGGAGCCGTTCGATGGTGAAGGCGTCCTGCTGGGCTACGAGGTCCTTGAATGCCGGGGAGCCCGCTGCCACGCTGAGCCCCTTTACCTGGTAGCTGTCCTTCGCCGTGTAGGGGATTCCGTCGAGGGGGCCGAGAGTGAAACCTGCGGCCCGGCGCCGGTCCGACGCCTGGGCCTCGGAGATGGTCTCCGGGTTCAGGACGACCAAGGCATTGAGGCATATGCCAGTGGAGTCATACTTCTCGATCCGTTCCAGGTACAGGCGTACCAGTTCCTCGCTGGTTACCTCGCCGGAGTCCAGGGCGGCGCGAAGCCGGCTGATGCCGGCCTCCACCACGTCGAACTGCGGCTGGGACCGCGGAAGCGTTTGCGTGGGGGCGGGGTTCACCATGTTCCTCCCTCCTTGGCCGCAGGCTGCTGCTGCGTGATGCAGTGGATGCCCCCGCCGAAGGCGAAGATATCGCGGGCGTCCACGAGTTCCACTGTCCGCCCCGGGTAGGCGCGCTCCAGGATGCCTGCCGCGATGGCGTCGTTGGGATCGTCGAAGCTGCAGAGCACTACAACGTTGTTGGCGACGTAATGGTTGATGTAGGACCAGTCCACCCAGCCGTCATCGTCCTTGAGTGTTGTGGGGGCGGGAACGTCGATGATGCGCAGCGGCCTGCCCTGGGCGTCCAACTGGCCGGCAAGGACTGCCTTCAGCTGCAGGTAGACAGCATGATCGGGGTGTGCGGGGTCGTCCTGGCGGTGCAGCAGGATGGTGCCTGCTCCGGCGAAGGTGGCCACGATGTCCACGTGGCCGCGGGTCCCGAATTCGTCGTAGTCCCGGGTGAGGCCGCGCGGAAGCCAAATGGCCTTGGTGGTGCCGAGCGCGGCGTGGAACTCCGCCTCGACGGATGCCTTGGTGGCGCCAGGGTTGCGGCCCGGATCCAGCTGGACCGTCTCGGTCAACAGCACGGTTCCTTCGCCGTCTACGTGGAACCCGCCGCCTTCGTTCACCAGGGAGCTGGGCCGGACCGGCACGTCGATGCCGGCCGCCACGCTCCGGGCCACATGCTGGTCCTTGTCCCAGGCCGCCCACTCCTGGGCGCCCCAGCCGTTAAAAATCCAATCAACGGCCACCAGTGAACCATCCGGCCCGTGCACGAAGGTGGGGCCGCTGTCCCTCAGCCAGGCGTCGTCCAGTGGCACCTCCACGACGTCGATGCCATCGCCCAGCCATTCCCGTGCGGCCGTGGCATCGCGGGGGTCTGCCAGCACGGTGACCGGCTCGTACAAGGCGATGGTTCGGGCCACCCGGGTCCACGCTGCCCGGGCCCGGTCGAGAGTGGGACTTCCCACGGGACCAAAGGTGTCGTTCGGGGGCGGGAATCCCATCCAGGTGCGGCGGTGGGTGGCCCACTCTGCGGGCATGCGGAGCCCGGGGCCAAGGGAAGAGTGCCCTGGGGCGGCACTGCCCCGGAGTTCTGTCGAATAAATGAATGCCATTCATTTATTATGAGGACACGGCACCCCGTGCGCAAGAGTGTGTCGGGTCAGTTCCGGGGTTCCCGGTCCACGGCCGCCACGATGGCGCGTCCAAGTTCGGCCGGCTTTGTGAACTGGGGCCAGTGCCCGGTGGGCAGGTCGACGAAGTCGATGTCGTCAACCTTCGCCAGTTCCGCGACGAACGGGTGGCCGGCCGCTATCCATTCACGCAGCGTGGCGGAAGGGAATTCGCACGAGATCACTGTCGCGGGCACCGCATAGCGGCGATCGTCATGCAGGTGCTGCTGTCCGTACGCCACACCGCGGGGCTCGGGGATTGCGCGGCCGCGGAACGCCCGGCGGAGCCCCTCGTCCAGATCCACCAGGTCGGCGTCGTCGAAACTGTCCCAGGGCGGCAGCGGCACGTCGTCGCCTTTGGCGGGGAGTTCGTCATTGATGACGCCGCCCTCGCCCAGCGGTCCGCTGTCCACGTAGATGGCGCGTTCCACCTTCTCCGGCCTCGCGTCCACGGCACCGTGAATGATGGCACCGCCGCCGGAATGGCCCACCAGGACCACCTTGCCGGGCGTGCGGTCCACGGCTTCCACCACGGCGTCGATATGGTCCTGCAGGCTTATGCCCGCGCGATTGGCGTCCGCCGACTCCTTCCCGGGAAGCGTGAGGGGGTGGGCGCGGTGCCCGGCAGCTTCCAGTGCCGGCGTCACCGGGTCCCACGAGGATGCGTCCAGCCAGAAGCCGGGAACCAGGATGATGTCCATGACCGAACCCTACTCCCGGCCCCGGCCGGGCAGCAGGGGGTGCTACCTCTTCTGCTTCCGGTCCTTCCCTCCCGTCCGGTTGCCGCGCTCGGAGGCTTCGCGCTCAGCCGAGCGCTGAGACTTTCCCCCGGAGACCACTTTCTGGTGCCACTCGCGATGGTAGGCGCGTTGGGCGGCGACGTCCGAGCGGCGTGCCAGAGCCGCCAGTTCCCGCTGCATCTTCTGGTAGGAGTTCCAGCGGCGCATGGCGAGGAGGCCGGTGCCGATCGCTTCCCGGACTGCGCAGCCGGGCTCGGTTCCGTGAGCGCAGTCCGCAAACCGGCAGTTGGCTGCCAGTTCCTCCACGTCGGCGAACATGCCACCCAGCCCTTCCCCGGCGTCGAACAGCCCAAAGCCGCGGACCCCGGGGGTGTCCATCAGCACAGTGCCGTTGGCCAGCGGCACCAGCTCCCGGGCGGTGGTGGTGTGCTTGCCCTTGAAGTCCCCGGACCGGACCTCCCCGGTCTGCTGGACTTCGTGTCCCACCAACGCATTGACCAGGGTGGACTTGCCGGCACCTGACGGGCCCAGGAAAACGATGGTGCCGCCGGCCGGAATGTGTGCCAGCAGTTCGTCGATGCCGTCGCCGTTTTCTGCGGACGTGGTGACCACCTCCACGCCTGCCGCCTGCAGGATGACTTTGCCGACGACGTCGTCCGCCACCTGCGCAAGGTCAGCCTTGGTGATGATCACCAGCGGAGTGGCACCGGAGTCCCAGGCGGCCACGAGGGTGCGCTCAAGGCGGTTGTGGGTGAGCGGGCGGTCCATGGGCACCACTACCCCCACGGTGTCCATGTTGGCGGCCAGCACTTGTTCCGCGGAGGAATCCTCGAACGCACGTTTACGGCTGAGTTCCGACCGGCGGGGGAGGACGGCAAGGATCTGGCGGTCGCCCGCACGGTTGGGGCCGACCCAGACCCAGTCCCCGGTGACGGGCTGTTCACCGGACAGCGGATAGGGCAGGTGGAGCAGCCCATCTGCGACGGCGACGAGCAGCAGGGTGCGGTCCACCCGCACCACCCGCCCGCGTCCCGTCGCGCCCGGACATGGATGCTGGTTGAAGTGGCAGTCCACCCCTGGCGTGTAGCCGTAGGCGGCTGGACCGTCGGTCATTGATGGGCTGTTGCCGGCGGCGTTGGCCAGGGCATTGTCTGAAGAAAACTGCACGGTGGGTTCCTTGGGAATGTCCCCAGTGCAGCCGCATCGGGCCGGACAGGCGCCCGTCAGTTAAGGCGGATACAGCAGGGAAGGATGGTTGATGGTGTGGGTGCGGGGCGCTCAGGGCGCGCGGCGACAGCAGTCATCAAAACCACCTCCATTCCCTCGTGCGGCGTCCCGTTGTCCTGCCGGGACGGCAGGTGGGGGCCGGGTTCCACTCTAGTGGCCGCCGGCACCGGGGGCCAGAGCTGGAGTGGTGCAGTTCCGCCGGTGGACACCGGACGGGATGCCGGGCCGGTTCTTCCGCAGGGGCTTACAGCCGGCCTTCCAGGGCGCGCTTGCGGGCGCCGCTGATGGTTGAGGCGTAGCCGCAGTTGGTGCAGGTGATCCGGAATTTCCGGGAGACGGTGAGCACCGGAAGGAAGAACAGCGTGAACTTTGTGGCCTGCTCCTCCAGCAGGTGGTGGATGAAGGCGCCGCAGTGCGGGCAGGTTGCCGTACGGCCGGGCAGTGCCTTGTGGACAGTCTTAAAACCAAAGAGCAGGAGCATGGCGGCCTTTCGTTATCCCGGATAACCCAACCCTAGGCCCGTTACGGGATTCTGATCAGGGGTAATGACCACCCGCAGCCTGTATGCTGCGATTCGATACTGGTGTGGGCATTCGGGTTTGGGGGCACTGCGGTCAGATGGTTCTGGACACGGCAACCCTGCGCACCGCTTTTGGCCTGATGGCCCTGGTGCTGGTGGTCCTCTTCTACTTTTCCGCGTACCGGCTGACGCGCTCGCCGTACAGTGCGTGGTGGTGCGGAGCCCTGCTCTTCTTTCTGACCGGATCAGGCTGCTTCCTGCTGGACGGCACCGTGCATCAGGTGTGGGCCAACCCGGTGGGCAACACACTGCTGGTCCACGGCGGTGTGGCAGTGTGGGCGGGAGCGCGTTCGCTGCGGACAGTGCCGCCGCCAAAGTGGGCCTTCACCGGCATTCCCCTGGTCACCTTGGTGGCCTCACTGCTGGACCATCCGGCCACCAATACATGGTCCGGCGGCCCGGTGTTCCTGGCCGCCATGAGCCTGACCATCGGGCTGGCCTCCCGCGAGCTGTGGCGTTTGGAGCCGGGCTATTCACGGGTCCGGCTCCCCATGGCCGTGGCTGCCGGAGGCCTTTCCGTCTTCTACTTCTTCCGTTGGCTCGCGTTCCTTGTGGAAGGCCCGCAGGGGGCGGTCTTCACCACCATGTTCGGATCCGCAGTGACCACCATGGTGACCATGGTGCTGCTGGTGGTTGTCTCCTTCAGCATGGCGGCCTTGAGCACGGAACAGCAGACCCGCGCCCTGCGCGTGGTGGCCACACGGGACGACCTCACCGGGCTCCTGAACCGCAAGGCGTTCCTTGACCTTGCCGCCGAGCAACTTGCCGACCGCACCATCACCGGTGGTTCCGGGGCCCTGATCCTGGCGGACCTGGACCATTTCAAAGCCGTCAACGATACCTACGGCCACGCAGCCGGTGACGTCGCGCTGCAGGCCTTTGCTGACGCCTGCGTTGCCACCGTCCGTTCCACCGACCTGACCGGGAGGTACGGCGGGGAAGAGTTCCTCATCCTGGTTCCCGGGGCCACCGCAGAACGGGCCGAAGCGATTGCCCAGGAAATCAGCCGACGCCTGGCCGGCGCAAAGACGCGGAACGGCATGGAGATGCCCACAGCGAGTTACGGCATTTCAACGTACGACGGCGGTACCTCCACGGTGGACGGGCTCATCGAAGCAGCGGATGAGGCGCTTTACCGGGCAAAGTCGCTGGGCCGGAACCGCGCCGCCCGCAGCGACGGGCGGGGGTAGCCCTGCTGCAATCAGCGGCGCGGTTCCTACATGCGGCTTACCGTGAATGGAGCGCGTCCGCCTGTTCCGCAAGGACTGTCAGCGGTACGCTTTCGGGCCGCTCAACGGTGCTCTGGATGCCCACCGTCATGCCGCTTTGTGCTGCCTTGAGGACGGATTCCATGACCTCCAGGACGTGATAGGCCAGGGTTCCGCCGGCGCGCGGTTCTTTGCCGTCCGGGGTGGAAGCCAAGTCTGCGATGCCGAATCCGCGGCCGGAATCGACGTACCCTGCCGAGGCGGGAAGGGTTTCCCAGTCCTCGGCTCCCAGCGGGAACAGCTGCACGTCACCGTCGAAGTGGTTGGGGTCAGGCACTACCAGGGATCCCCGCTCGCCGTGGATTTCGATGTTCGGTGATTTGGACTTCACAGCATCGAAGCTCATGAACAGGGTGGAAAGTGCCCCGGACGCGTGGACCAGGATCCCGGTGACGTGGGAGTCGATGGTGACTGGCACTTTTTCACCCTGCCGGGGACCGGATCCGATGGTGCGTTCGTCGCGGGTGTGGCTGGCTGCGCCGATGACCGACACCACCGAGCCCAGCAGCGTGACGAGGGCGGTGACGTAGTAGGGGCCCATGTCCAGGAGGGGGCCGCCGCCGGGCTGGTAGTAGAAGTCCGGGTTGGGGTGCCAGCGCTCATGGCCGGGCGTCACCATGGTGGCCGATGCGGAAATGGGCGCGCCAATGAGGCCGTCGTCGATGGCTTTCCGGGCTGTCTGGACCCCGGTGCCCAGCACCGTGTCAGGGGCGCAGCCGACGACGACGCCGGCCTGGCGTGCTGCGATCAGCACCTGGCGTGCCTCTTCGGTTGTGGCCGCGAGGGGTTTTTCGCCGTAGACGCTCTTTCCTGCAGCGATCGCCTTCAGGGCCACCTCCGCGTGCGCTGCGGGGATGGTCAGGTTCAGGACCAGGTCCACGTCCTCCGCGGAGAGCAGTTCGTCGACGGAGACGGCGCGGACGCCGTCGTAATCAGCCGCAACTGCCTGCGCACGTGCCGGATCCAAGTCCGCCACGGCCACCAGCTGGATTTGGTCCAGCCGGCGGAAGTTGGCGAGGTACTGCGCGATGATGGCTCCGCAGCCAACGATTCCTACGTTCAACGGCTTGCCCACAGCAGGCCCCTTTCGATGATGGTGCGTACGTTCCGGTCCTGGAGGATTTCCACGCGATGCCCGGGGGTGGCCACGAAGATCCGGCCTTTGCCCCACTGACGGGTCCAGATGGCAGGGGACGTCACTTCGCGGTTCCAGGGGTCCCACTCGCGGACTTTTTGGGTGGTGGTGGCCAGGACGTCGATGTAATCGTCGGACAGGACCCAGTACTGCTCGGTGACCAGGTCGAAGTCCTTGATTCCCTTGGTGATGGGGTGGTCGGCGGCGGCCGGCAGCATGTTGACGGTGTGGGGCACGTAGTTGTCCGACTGCTCACCAATGCACTCGTCCGGGTGCTTGCCGGCGTGGCAGGCGAACTGGCCGCCGATCAGGTGCAGGTAGTCGGACGTGTTCCGGTAGGAATCGGCAATCCCGCCGTGCCAGCCGGCCAGGCCGGTGCCGTTCTCCACAGCTGCCCGAAGGCCGGCGAACTCATCCTTTTCAATACTGGACATGGTCATGCACTGCATGATGAGGTCCACCCCAGCCATGTAGCCGGCATCGGCGTAGACCTTGGGGGATTCCTCCACCCGGACGTCGTAGCCGTTGTCCTTGAGGTAGGGGATGAAGAGCTCTGTGGCCTCGTAGGGCTGGTGGCCGTCCCAGCCGCCGCGGACCACCAGGGCGTTCTTGCGTTCTGTCATTGGAGTTTCCTTTGGTTTGCTGCCGGCTTTTGCCGGCAAGGCGTGGGGTCAGCGGCTGGCGAAGGCGGCGTCGAAGGCTGCTGCCGGCGGGGCGATCCGGGCCAGGTCCTGGACCATGGCCAGCGCCTGCGGGGCGCCGACGAGCCGGTCCATGCCGGCGTCCTCCCACTCGATGCTGGTGGGGCCCTGGTAGCCGATGGCGTTCAGGGTCCGGAAGATCCGGTTCCACTGCACGTCCCCGTGCCCGGCCGTGACGAAATCCCAGCCGCGCCGGGGATCGGCCCAGGCCAGGTGCGAGCCCAGGCGGCCGTTGCGGCCGTCGAGCTGGCGGATGGATTCCTTGACGTGGACGTGGAAAATCCTGTCTGCGAAGTCCTGCAGGAACATCACGGGGTCCAGGTCCTGCCAGATGAAGTGGGAAGGGTCGAAGTTCAGGCCGAAGTTTTCCCGGTGGCCGATGGCTTCGAGGGTACGTTTGGCGGTCCAGTAGTCGTAGGCGATTTCGGACGGGTGGACCTCCAGGGCGAACCGGACACCCACCTCGTCGAAGACGTCGAGGATGGGGTTCCAGCGGTCCGCGAAGTCCTGGTAGCCGGCGTCGATCATTTCCTGGGAGGCGGGCGGGAACATGGCCACCGCCTTCCAGATGGAGGAGCCGGTGAAGCCGGTGACGGTTTTCACCCCGAGGCGGGCAGCAGCCCTGGCGGTGTCCTTCATGGCTTCCGCTGCCCGGCGGCGTACGCCTTCGGGCGCGCCGTCACCCCAGACGTCCGCTGACGGGATGCCCTGGTGGCGCTCGTCGATGGGGTCGTCACACACTGCCTGTCCGGTCAGGTGGTTGGCGATGGCGAACACCTTCAGGTTGTTCTTTTCGAGGATGTCCAGCCGGCCCTGGAGGTAGTTGTCATCCTCGGCCGCGCGGCGCGGATCCAGATGGTCGCCCCAGCAGGCGATCTCCAGGCCGTCGAAGCCCCACTCGCCCACGAGCCGCGCCACTTCCTCGAAGGGCAGGTCGGCCCACTGGCCGGTAAACAGCGTGATTGGTCGTGTCATGTCTATTCCTTGGATCGCTTGAAGCTGGTCATTGCCGTGCCGAACCGCTGCTCAGACTTTTTGCCACTGGCTGGAATTTGCGGCACTGGACTCCACGGCGGCCAGAACCCGCTGCACCTGCAGGGCGTCCGCGAAGGACGGTTCCGGCTGCCGGGCTTCGCCGATGGCCGTGACGAGGTCCACCACCTGGTGGGTGAAGCCGTGCTCATACCCCAGGCCGTGGCCGGTGGGCCACCAGTTTCCGACGTAGGGGTGCTCGGGCTCGGTGACGAAGATCTTCCGGAACCCGGCGTCGGGGGATTCGGCGGCGTCGTAGAAGGACAGGACGTTCATGTCCTCGAAATCGAAGGCGAGGGAACCCTTGGTGCCGTTGACCTCCAGCCGCATGGCGTTCTTCCTGCCCAGGGCGTACCGCGTGGCTTCAAAGACGCCGATCGCACCCGAAGCCGTGCCGCCGTCGAACTTGGCACTGAAGATTGCCGCGTCATCAACCGTGACTTTTCCGCGCGGAGCATCACTGCTGAGGTCGCCGTGCCCGCCGAGGCCCACCAGGTCGCCGGCCAGCGGGCGTTCCTGCACAAAGGTCTCCATCAGTGCCGATACCCCGCTGATGTTCAGGCCTGTGACCCACTGCGCGGCGTCGATGCTGTGTGCTCCGATGTCACCCAGGGCACCGGATCCGGACCTGCTCTTGTCCAGCCGCCACGTCATGGGGGCGTTGGCATCGGTGAGCCAGTCCTGCAGGTACTGGGCCCTGACATGCCGGATGTCGCCCAGCCTGCCCTGTTCCACGAACCGCTTGGCCAGCGCCAGTGCCGGAGTTCGGCGGTAGCTGAAGCCGCACATGGAGAAGACGCCGTTCTTCGCGGCGGATTCCGCGACGAGCGTCATCCGTTCGGCTTCCTCGACGGAGTTGGCCAGCGGCTTCTCGCACAGCACGTGCTTGCCGGCTTCCAGGGCGGCCATGGCAATATCGGCGTGCGTGTCGCCGGGCGTGCAGATATCGATGAGGTCGATGTCTTCGCGCTCGATCAGGCGGCGCCAGTCCGTCTCCACCGATTCCCAGCCGAGCTTGTCTGCCGCGGCACGGACGCCCTCGGCATTCCTGCCCGCGACCGCTGTCAGCCGGGGCTGCAGGGGCAGGTGGAAAAACCGGGGTGCAGTGCGCCAGGCGTGGGAGTGGGCTGCACCCATGAAGGCGTAGCCCACCATGCCGACCCGCAGGGGTTGTGCGGTGGTCATTGTGACAGTCCTTTCTACTTGCTGAAGCCGGCGGTGAGGCCCGCAAGCAGTTGGCGCCGGCCGATGACGTACAGCACCAGGATGGGCAGGGTGCTGAGCACGACGGAGGCGAGCACGGCGGGGATGTTGACGCTGAACTCACCCTGGAAGGTCCACAGGCCCAGGGGCAGGACGCGCAGGCCGGGACTCTGCGTGAGGACCAGGGGAAGCAGGAACCCGTTCCAGACATGCAGGCCGTTGTAGATGGCAACCGTCACGATGGCCGGGCGCGTGAGCGGCAGCGCGAGCCGCCACATGGTCTGCCATTCACTGCAGCCGTCCAGCCGCATGGACTCGAACAGTTCGTTCGGGACGTCGCGGATGAAGTTGGAGAGGATCAGCACCGTCAGCGGGATGGCGAAGGCAATGGACGGCAGCATCAGCGCCAGCAGGCTGTCATACAGGTTGAGCCGGATGATCATCAGGTAGATGGGAATGATCGTTGCCTGCAGGGGAATGGCAAGCCCCATGAGGAACACGCCGTTGACCAGCTTGAGGAACCTGCCGCTGCCACGGACGATGGCGAAGGAAGCCATGAAGGAAACCAACACCGTGGGGATCACGGAACCGAGCGTGACGATGGCGCTGTTCATGAAGTACGTGGCGAAATCGGCCTCGAGGACCATCTGGTAGTTCTCCAGCGTGGGCGAGGTGGGGAGGGCCAGGGGATTTTGGCCGAAGTATCCCGCCTGCGTCTTCAGGCTGGTGATCACCACGTAATAGACCGGCAGGATGATAATGGCCAGCCAGATCCAGCCGCCAAGGCCGCCGGGAATGTTCAGCCGCCTCAGCCGTGAACCGAGCCCCCGCTTTGCGGCGGTGGTGCCGCCGCGCAGGCCGGTGCCGGCCTCCTGGATGTTGCTTTTCAGGACGGTACTCACCCTACAAACCTTCCAATTGGCTGCCCTGCTTGTCCTTGCCCCCAAGGCGCTGGAGGAACAAGGCAAGTGCAAGGCCGATGATGACGAGAATGACGGCGATGACGCTGGCAGGGCCCATGAGGTTGGCCCGGAAGCCCCTCAGGTACATGTCCAGGGCCAGGATGCGGGTTGAGTTTCCGGGTCCGCCCCCGGTGAGGACGAAGATCAGGTCGAAGTAGGTCAGTGAACCCACCACCATCAGCGTGGACGAGGTGATGATGGTGTACTTCAACTGGGGCAGGGTGATGTGGAAGAACTGCTTGATCGTTCCCGCGCCGTCGATCTGGGCCGCCTCATAGAGGGACTTCGGGATCTGCCGCACGCCGCCCTGGTAGATCAGCGTGTGGAACGGCACGAACTGCCAGGCGATGACGAAGATGACCAGGCCCAGGGCCAGTTGCGGTACGCCGAGCCAGTCCTGCGCGAGGAACGGCAGTCCCAGGCCGGTTGCCAGGCCGAAGTTGGGGTCCAGCAGGGCTTTGAAGGCAATGGCGACGGCGGCGGAGGACAGCAGCAAGGGCAGGAAGTACAGCACCGCCAAGGCGGCACGGTAACGCTGGCTGCCTGCGGTGAAGACGCCCAGCAGGAGGCTGATGGGCGTCTGGACCAGCCAGGAGACAATCATGATCAGGAAGGTCAGCCCCAGGGCGTTGTACAGTCCAGGATCTGCCAGCACGGAGAACCAGTTGTCCAGGCCCGCCGCCCCGATGGCACCGATTCCGTCCCAGCTGGTGAAGCTGAGGATCAGCACCCCTGCCAGCGGGATGACTGCGAACACCAGGAAGAAGAACAATGCGGGAACGGTCAGCCAGGCCAGGGCGGCCTTGCGCTGGTCGGTCTGCTTGGAATCGCTCACCCTGGCGGCTGCCCGCGGGGCGGTTGAGACGGCGTTGCTCATTTGCCGAGGGTGCCATTCATGTTTTCAGCAAACTGCTGCGGCGTGATCGACTTCAGGAACAGCTGGTCGATGTTGTTCAGCAGGGCCTCGGCCGCGGTGGGGCTCAGCGCCTGGTCCCAGGACTGCTGGAAGCTCGGGGCGTTCTTGGCCATGTCGTAGACGAAGTTCAGGAACTCCTTGTCCTCGGATTTGTCCAGCTTGTCCTCGATGCCGTTGACGATGGGCACCGAGCCGGAGTTGATGTAGGCATCAATCACCGTGTCCGTCAGGATGCCGTCCTTGAAGAACTTCTTGGCGGATTCCTTTTCCTTGTCGCTGGCCTTGGAGGAGATGGACATGTAGGCCGCGGGGTTTCCCACGCCGTTCTTTGGGTCGCCCTTCCCGCCGGCAACGGTGGGGAACGGGACGAAGCCCAGCTTGCCGCTCTGCACAAAGTTCTGGCCCGCCTTCTTCATGGCGCCGTAGGTCCAGGATCCGTGCAGCATCATGGCTGCCTTGCCGGAGAACAGCAGCGCCTGGTCCGCCTGCGAGTCAGCGGTGATGGAGGAGAAGCCCTTGATGAAGCCGTCGGCGGAGACGAGTTCCTGGATCTTGGTCCCGGTCTCAATCACGGCCGGGTCCATCCAGGCGTTGGGCTTGCCTTCGAAGATCGCCTTGAACACCTCCGGGCCGCCGATGCGGTCCAGCAGGTACTCGAGCCACATCATTGAGGTCCAGCGCGACTGGCCGCCCAGGGAGAAGGGGGCCACGCCCATGTTGTTGAAGGTCTTGACCAGCGACATGACGTCGTCCCAGGTATTGGGCGGCTGGACGCCTGCCTTCTGGAAGAGCTCCTTGTTGTAGAACAGGACGATCGGGGCTACGTACTGGTTGGGGAGGGCATAAATCTTGCCGTTGACCGTTGCGGCGCCAAAGACGGACGGGAAGAACTTCTTCTTCAGGTCCGGGTTCTGCTCGAACCAGCCCGTGAGGTCCTCCACCTGGTTGGCCTCGGCGTACGTTTTCAGGCCACCGCCGCCCCAGCCGTAGATGATGGTGGGCGCCTGGTTTGCGCCGATCGCGGTCTTGATCTTGGTCTTGTAGGCGTCGTTCTGGAAATAGGTGACGGAGATCTTGTCACTGGAGTTGGCCGAGTTGAAGGCGTCCACAGCCTTCTGCATGGTGGTCTGGTTCGGCTCGCCGGACAGATACCACATGCTGGCGCCCCCGCCCCCGCTGGAGGCACCCGGACCGGACGTTCCGCAAGCAGTGGTTACGGCAACGGCAAAAGGAGTAAGGGCAGCGAGGGCGAGGAAAGAGCGGCGGGAGGTCTGGGGTTGCTTCATTGCTTCTCCATTGTGAAATTTGCTGTCAGGTGCGGGCTGTAGAGCCGCCACATGTCCGAAACATTTCGAACAGTGATTTAAGTCACGGTCTAAACTAAAGCGGCAAATGTGCTCTTCGTCAAGGGCTGGTCAGGGAATCTTTCGCCTGGAAGTTCGGCTTCGCCTGGTCCTTGACCCCGCACATTCATGATCCGCACAATAAAGGCAGTCATCATTTTCGAAAGATTGCGAACTCATGAGCCTCAAATCGCCGGCGGACCCCAAGCCGACGCTTGCCACCATTGCCAGGCAGGCGGGGGTGTCGGCGCCAACCGTTTCCAAGGTGGTTAACGGCCGCGACGATGTGGCACCCGAAACCAGGGCACGCATCCTCGCCGCGCTGGAGCAGGCTGGCTACCAGTCACCTATGCAGCGCCGGGCGGCCGCGGACACTGGAGCCGTCATTGAAGTCGTCATCGACGTCCTGGACTCCGCGTACACCATCGAGGTCCTGAACGGCATTCTGCAGTTCGCCGCAGCTGCCGATGTCGAAGTCCTGGTAAGCGTCACGGGGCAGGCAGGGCCGGCGCGGCATGCCCCTGAGCGCCGCGCCCAGCGGATGCTGGAAGAGGGCAGGGCGGGAATGATCGTTGTCACCTCCGCCTTCAGCGAGGACCAACTGCACGCTTTCCGGCGCCGCCACATACCCGTCGTCGTGATCGACCCCCTCAACCCGCCGTCGGCTGACGTTGTCAGCGTCGGGGCGACCAACTGGGCGGGCGGCAAGGCGGCCACGGAGCATCTCCTGGGACTGGGACACCGTCGGATCGCCTACATCGGCGGCATTGAGGGCTCCGAATGCAACCAGGCACGGCTACACGGCTACATGGCAGCCCTGATGGCTGCCGGCATACCGGTAGACCCTGAATGCATCATCTCCGGGGGCCGATTCCGGGCCGAGAGCGGGGTGGCCGGGCTGCGGGCGGTGCTGCAGCTGGACCCGAGGCCCACCGCCGTCTTCGCCGCCAGCGACACCATCGCCCTGGGCGTCCTCAGCGAAGCCCGGCGCCACGGGATCAAGGTTCCCGAGGACATCAGCCTCATCGGTTTCGACGGCACCAACCAGGGTGAGCAGTCTGTTCCGTCGCTGAGTTCGGTGTCGCAGCCGCTCGAGGAAATGGGGCGCGCGGCGCTGCGGTCACTCCTTCGCCAGGTGCGCGGCGAGATCCTGGATTCGCACCGGGTGGAGCTTGCAACGCAGCTGATCGTCCGTGAATCCACCGCGCCTCCCGCATCCTGAGCCGGCCGGTGGTAACTCCTGCAGCAGCAACGGCAAGGAAACCAGACGGATGAAAATCACCAGCCTCGACACCGTGACCGACATCCGGCCGCCATCAGCTGACCGTGGCCGCCAACGCTTCCGGCTCCGCGCCCCCGGTGCCCCGGCGGGGCCCCACGGATCCGCGCCGCACCAGGGTTGCCGTGAACTGCGCGGGCGGCCCCGGTGGCCGTCCCTCCATCTGGCGGATCAGTGCCTTGGCGGCCGCCACGCCCATGTTGTAGACGGGCTGGGCGATGACGGTCAACGGCGGGGTGGTGAGCCGTGTCCAGGCAAAATCGTCGTACATCAGGAATGAGACGTCTGCCGGAATGGACAGGCCCAGTTCCCGGATGGCCTCCACCACGCTGAGGGCGATCAGGCCGTCCGAAGCCACCACGGCTGTGGCCGCATCCGGCCCGCGGAGCACCTCGCGGGTAACGCCGCGGATGGAGTCCTCGTCGCCGGCGTTCAACCGGACCAGGTCCTCGGGAAACGGCAGCCCCGACCCGGCGAAGGCCTGCCGCATCCCCTCGATGCGGTCTGCGATCTGCGAGGATTCCAGCGTCATCCCGGGCGTGTATGGGGCGTCCGTCCGCAGTGTGGAAATGAACGCGATCCGGCGGTGTCCGGCGTCCAGGAGGTACTGCGTGGCCTCCCGCGAGATCCTTGCCATGTCCACGGCCATGGTCTCCACCGGCAGGTCCCCGGCCGTGCGGTCGATGAAGACCAGGGGGCGCCCGGACCGGTGCACTTCCTGCAGGTGTCCGGTGTCCACTGATGACGCCGGAGCGACGATCAGCCCGTCCACCCGCTTGTCCAGCAGGACGCGGACAGCGTCGACTTCCGCCGCGCGGTCCTCGTCGGTGTTGACCAGGATGACGTTGTAGCCGGCCTTCTTGGCGGTGTCGGTGATTCCCCGCGTGGCAAGGCCGAAGTGCGGGTTTTCGATGTCGCCCACCACCACGCCAATGGTGTGGGACTTGCCCGTGTTCATGCTCCGGGCAAGCTCGTTGGGCCGGTAGGAAAGCGCCTCCGCGGCAGCCAGGACGCGCTCCCGGACTTCGTCGCTGACAGCGCCGTAATTGCCCAGCGCGCGGGCGGCCTGGGCCTTGGAGACCTGGGCGGCCTTTGCGACGTCGGCAACGGTTACGTCCCGCCGTCGTGCTCCTTCAGCGCTCATCTTCACCTTCCAGCGGGGTGTTGACGTCCGTTGTGACGTCAGCTACATTTCTATCCATCGATGTGAGTCCGGTCTCAATCCTAGAGGGTGAGACCGGACTCAACAAGAACATCGGCGACTTTTATCGGCGGCCCTGACAGCACCGCCTCCCACCAAACGATTGGACAACGCTGTGAAGAAGAAGAATCTCCGCCCGGCCGGAATTGCCGCGGCAGCACTGGCCGCGGTCCTGGCCCTCTCCGGCTGCGGCTCCACGTCTGCTGCATCCACCACGGAGAACAACCCCTATGGCCTCATCCAGCCCGGCACCATCCGCGTGGCCAGCCTGGGCGACTCCAAGCCGTACACCTTCGCCGACGCCTCCGGTAACTTCACCGGTTTCGACGTGGAACTGTTCAAGGATGTGGCCCACCGGGCCGGTGTGGACAACGTGGTCTTCACCGGGCAGGACTTCTCCGGCCTGCTGGCCGCAGTCGCTAACGGCCAGTTCGACGCCGGTGTTGCCGCAATCGGCATCACGGACAAGCGCAAGGAAACCGTCGATTTCTCCGACGGCTACCTGGCCGGCTACCTGACCGTTATCACCACCAAGGCCTCCGGCATCACAGGGGTGGACGGCCTCGCCGGCAAGCGCCTGGGCGTGGTCCAGGGGACGCTGCAGGAGGCCTACGCAGTGAAGAACTTCACCTCGGCCAACCTGGTCCGCTTCCCGGACAACAACACCGCCATCGCGGCGGTGAACAGCGGAAGCGTTGACGCCCACTTCCTCGACTACGAGGCCGCCAAGGCCTACGAAGAGCAGCACGGGCTGGTCAGCGCCGCTGACATCCCGTCCTTCGACGCCCCCGCCGGCTTCGCGGTGGCCAAGGGCAAGACCGCGTTCAAGGAAGCCCTGAACAAGGGGCTGGCGGCGGCCATGGAGGACGGCACCTGGAAGAAGCTCTACCAGAAGTGGTTCCCCGGCTCGCCGATGCCTGAGCAGTACCTGCCCAAGGCCGAGCAGACGGCGTCACCCGCCCCGAGCAAGTAAGCGCGGCAGGCACGCAGCCTGCTACCCGGCCTCTGGCCGCCCCGCCGGGNGCAAGCGGCCCGCCCGGCACCTCCCCACAATCTACGTCTGAGAGCAACCATGGACTGGCTCAACACCATCATCCGTACCTTCTTCGACTTCCGCGCTATGGCCGAAGTCATGCCCCAACTCCTGGCGGTCGGCCTGCTGAACACGCTGATCATTTCCATCGCCGCCACCGTCCTTGGCACGGTGCTGGGAATGGTGGTGGCCGTCATGGGCATCTCGCCGTCCACGTGGCTGCGGGTTCCAGCAAGGATCTACACCGACCTCTTCCGCGGCCTTCCCGCCATCCTCACCATTCTGCTGATCGGCCAGGGCTTCGCCCGCCTGAGCCAGTCGGTCTTCGGCCCCTCGCCCTACCCGCTGGGCATCATTGCGCTGAGCCTGATCGCCAGCGCCTACATCGGGGAGATCTTCCGCGCCGGCATCCTCAGCGTGGACAAGGGCCAGGGCGAGGCCTGCCGCGCCCTGGGCATGAGCTACGCCAGGTCCATGGCCCTGGTGGTGGTGCCCCAGGGCGTCCGCCGGGTCCTGCCGGCACTGGTAAACCAGTTCATCGCCATCGTCAAGGACTCCTCCCTGGTGTACTTCCTGGGCCTGCTGGTCACCGAACGCGAACTCTTCCGCGTCGGCCAGGATGCCGCCGTGCTGTCCGGCAACCTTTCACCGCTGGTGGCAGCCGGCCTCTTCTACCTGGTGATCACCGTCCCGCTGACGCACCTGGTGAACCACTTCGACAACAAGTTCCGCACCGGCCGCCGCCGCCCCGCACCGCCCACCAGCGGGCTGAAGGAAGTCAAGGAACTCGACGCGGCCTCGCCGCTCACCACCGGGAGCAACACATGAAAACCCCAACCCCCACCACCACCGCAGCGCCCGACGCCCAGGCGTTCCACGGCTCAAGTCTGGAACTGCGCAACCTGACCATGGCCTACGGGGACATCGAGGTGCTGCGCAACGTCAGCCTCACAGTGGCCCCGGGCACCACCACCTGCATCATCGGCCCCTCGGGGTCCGGCAAGTCCACGTTGCTCCGCGGCATCAACCGGCTGCATGAACCCAAAAGCGGCGACGTGCTCCTCGCCGGCGAAAGCGCGCTCACGGTCAATCCGGACACCCTCCGCACCCGCATCGGCATGGTCTTCCAGCACTTCAACCTCTTCCCTGACCACACCGCAGAAGAGAACGTTGCCCTGGCCCTCTGGAGCGTCAAGGGCATGCCGAAAGCGCAGGCCATGGAACGCGCGCGGCGGCGGCTCGCCGAGGTAGGCCTGGCCGAGCGCGCCGACCACCGGCCCCGGGACCTTTCCGGCGGCCAGCAGCAGCGCGTCGCCATCGCCCGTGCCCTGGCCATGGAACCCGAAGTCATGCTCTTCGACGAAGCCACCAGCGCCCTGGACCCGGAACTGGTGAAAGGCGTCCTGAACCTGATGGCAGGCCTGGGCCGCCGCGGCATGACCATGCTGGTGGTCACCCATGAGATGGGCTTCGCCCGCAAGGTGGCCGACCAGGTGGTCTTCATGGACGAAGGCGAAGTGGTGGAAGCGGGAACACCCGCACAACTCTTCGACAACCCCCGCAGCGAACGCCTCCAGCGCTTCCTCTCGGAGGTGCTCTGATGGCGGAGGCTGCAACGGCACGCATCCGGACCGCCGTCGTCGGCTTCGGCATCTCCGGCAAGGTGTTCCACGCCCCGCTGATCGCCGCCAACCCGGACTTCTCCCTCGACGTCATCGTCACCTCCAACGGGAGGCGGGCGGCTGAGGCGGCACGCCTCTACCCGCAGGCCCGGATTGTTGCGACGCCGGAGGAACTGTTCGCGCTTGCCGCTGACCTCGACCTGGTCATCCTCGGTACCCCGCCGCACACCCATTACGGGCTGGCGGCAACTGCCATCGCCCACGGGCTGCACGTCGTTGTGGACAAGCCTTTCGTCCCCACCTCCGCCCTGGGTGAGGAACTGGTCAGCAGGGCGGCCGACGGCGGCGTGCAGCTTACGGTGTTCCAGAACCGCAGGTGGGACGCCGACTTCCTCACCCTGCAGAAGGTGTTGGCCTCCGGAGAGCTTGGCGAGGTCACCAGCTTTGAATCACGGTTTGAATGGTGGCGCCCGGAAGGCTTCGGAAACTGGCGGGACACGGTGTCGCTTGCCGAAGGCGGCGGCATCCTGCACGACCTCGGCGCGCACCTGATCGACCAGGCAATCCAGCTGTTCGGCCCGGTTGAACAGACCTACGGCGAGACGGCCAACCGCGGGCCGCACCCGGACGCCGCCGACACGGAGGCCTTCGTGTCCCTGCTGCACGCATCCGGCGTCCGGACGCGGCTCTGGATGAATGGCATGGTTGCCCAGGCCGGCGCCCGGTTCCACGTCCTCGGCTCCCGGGCTGGCTATACCAAGTGGGGCCTGGACGGCCAGGAACCTGCCCTCGCAGGCGGGATGCCGCCGTCGGATCCGGCCTACGGACTTGACCCCCAGGAGTCTTGGGGGCTCCTGGGCATCGACGGGGCAACGTCTCCCGTTCCTGCCGAACGCGGCGCCTACCCGCAGTTCTACGAAAAGCTGGCAGCCGCCCTGCGCGGCCAGGGCCCGCTGCCCGTGGATCCGGCCGGACCGCTCGAGGTCCTGAAGGTCATCGAAGGCATCTACGCCCTGGCCTGACCCGCCGCATCCGCATTCCATTCCATTCCATTCCATTCCACGACGCAGGTCCGCGTCCTTCAGCATTACGAATTTCCATAGAAAGGGACACCAATGTCCTCTGCAGCATCCACCAAGCGCGTCGCGATCATCGGCGGCGGCATCCTGGGCGTTTCCACCGCGGTGCACCTCCTCCGCGAAGGCGCCTCCGTGATCCTGCTGACCGAGCGCGGCCTGGCCAGCGAAGCCAGCGGCCGCTCGCTGTCCTGGCTCAACTCCGCCGGTGAACGGTCCACCCCCTACCACCAGCTGCGGGTGGCCGGTGTGGACCGCTACCGCACCCTTTTTACCGCCGACCCCAACCGGGAATGGCTGCAGTTCGGCGGCGGACTGATGTGGAACGCCGAGGGGGAGCGCGGGGCCACCGAAGCCCGGCATGCCTACGAAAAGTCCATTGGCTATGACTCCAAGCTCGTTGGCCCGGAGGAAATCGGCTCCGTCACCCCCGGGATCGATTCCAGCGCCGTCCCCGAGAACGCCATTTTCAACCCCGGCGAAGGCTGGGTAAGCCTGCCGGACCTTATCGACTTCCTGATGGAGGAGTTCCATTCCCGCGGCGGCGAACTGGTCCTCAACGCCGGCAAAGCCTCCGTCATGGTGGCGGGCGGCCGCACCACGGGCGTGGAGACTGCGTCCGGCGGGACCTACCCGGCCGACGCCGTGCTGGTGGCCTGCGGCGCAGCGACGCCCGCCGTCGTCGCTCCTCTTGGTGTCCACATCCCCAACGGTTCCCCGGTGTCCATGCTGGTGGTGACCAAGCAGGTCCAGCACCAGGTTGCCGCCGTGATGAACACGCCGCGCGCAGCCCTCCGGCCCAACCCGGGCGGCACGTTCGCGCTGGACCACGACTGGTACGAGGAGCGCATTACCGAGCACGCCGACGGCTCATTCACCATCCCGGATGAGGTGGTGCAGGAACTGGCCGACGAAGCCTCCAAGCTGGTGGCCGGCAACCCTGAACTCAAGCCCGCTTCCTGGAAGATGGGCTACAAGCCCATCCCGGGCGACGGCGAGCCGGTCCTGGGCGAGCTGGGCCAGGTTCCCGGCTGCTTCGTCGCGTTCACCCACTCCGGCGCCACCCTGGGCCTCATTGCCGGTGAACTGCTGGCCGGCGAGATCCTGACCGGAAAGAAGCACCCCATGCTGGCCACCTTCCGGCCCGGACGTTTCTCCTAGGAACCAAAGCAGCAGGCGTGGCCGGATGGCCCCGCCTGCTGCTGCGTTAAAGGGTGTCCTGCCCGGGTGCGGGCAGCGGGTCAGGTGCCCAAATGCCCCGTCAGGCGGCGGTGGAAGCCGGTGCTGCGCTCATCGAGGCCGACGATTGCCACCGTGGCGCCGTGGTCCGCGTACTTGGTCTCGATTGAGTCCAGGGCGGCAACGGTGGAGGCGTCCCAGATCTGCGCGCGGCTGAGGTCGATGGTCACGGAGCCCGGATCGTCGGCGTAGGCGAAGTGTTCCACCAGGTCGTTGCTGCTGCCGAAGAACAGCGGTCCCACCACCTCGTAGCGGACGCTGCCGCCGTCGCCGGCCAGGCTTCGCTCCACAGTAATGACGTGGGCCACGCGGCGGGCGAACAGCACCATGGCGAGGATGACGCCCACCAGGACGCCGTAGGCCAGGTTCCCCGTGAGGACCACGACGGCGACCGTGACACCCATGACCAGCGTCTCCGGGATGGGCATCCGCTTCAGGGTGGACGGCTTAACGCTGTGCCAGTCCACGGTGGTGACCGCGACGACCATCATGACGGCGGCCAGGGCCACCATGGGAATCTGTCCCATGATGGAGCTCAGGCCGGTCACCAGAGCCAGCAGGAACAGCCCGGCCACGAACGTTGAAATCCGGGTGCGGGCCTGGCCGGTCTTGACGTTGAGGACAGTCTGGCCAATCATGGCGCAGCCGGCGATGCCGCCGTAGAAACCCGCGAGGATGTTCGACACGCCAAGGGCCCAGGACTCCCGTCCCTTGTGCGAGGGAGTGTCCGTGATCTCGTCCACGAGTTTGGCGGTCAGCAGGGTCTCCATCAGGCCGACGAACGCCACGCTCAGCGCCGTGGGCAGGACCAGCTGGAACGTCTCCAGTGTGAACGGGAAGAGGAACGGCGTGATCCCGGGCATGGCACCGGTGAGGGGCCCTTCGTCCGAGACGCTGGGCACGGCGAGGCCGGCGACAATGACGATCGCTGTGACCACGACGATGGCCACCAGCGGCGAAGGGACTGCCTTGGTGAAGCGCGGAAGGATGAAAATGATGGCGAACGTCAGGGCGAACAGGACGTAGGCCAGCCACGGAACGTTGATGACATGGGGCACCTGGGCCATGAAAATCAGCACGCCCAGGGCATTGACGAATCCGATCATTACCGACCGCGGAATGAACCGCATCAGCCGGGCAAGGCCGGCCAGGCCAAAGACCACCTGGATCACGCCGGCGAGGAGCACGGCCGGCAGGACGTACTGGGTGCCATGCTCATGCACCAGCGGGGCGATCACCAGGGCCACGGATCCTGCCGCGGCCGTGACGACGCCGGGCCGTCCGCCGAGGACCGACATGGCTAGCGCCAGCACGATGGAGGCAACGAGGCTCACCATGGGATCCACGCCGGCCACGATCGAGAACGATATGACTTCCGGGACGAGGGCCAGGGTGGTCACCATCCCGGCCAGGACCTCGCGGGACAGCTGCCGTGGGGAACGCAGCGCCGTGAGCACGGTGATTGGTTGCCGGATGGGGCGGATGCGGTCGGCGGTGGCCATGGAGCGGCTCCAGGGGGTTGGCTCTGCGGAAAGAGCGGTGGGCAACGTTTCTGCGCGCCACGCTGCGCACGGACCCGGCACTGCCGTGGAAGGCAGACTGCCGTGGAAGACAATGGGATGGAAAGAAAATGCGCCGAAAACCCGGCTGCCTTTCCAACGCTAGCTTAGCTATGTTGCCAAACTGTGGCGTTCCGGGCGCCGCGGACCGGGGGTGTCCATAAGCATGGCTGATAAAATAGCCGGGTTGCAGGGCGGCCTTGTGAAGCTGGGCGAGCAGTGCCGTAACAAGGTAGGGGACCACACAATCATGTCGGCAGGCGGGTCACACCTCAGGACATCGGAGAGCAGGCCGGGCGCACTGGCCGACGCCTCCGTGCCCGCCAGGGGCCGCGCCTACCTGGCGACCATCGAAGGTTTCATCGGCGCCCTCATGATGTTTGTCGGCTCCATTGGAACCGGCTGGATCGCCAACGGTTCCCCCATGATCCGGCAGCCGGTGGTGATCGCGCTCCGCACCGAGGGCTGGGGAGTGGCGGTGTCCACGATCCTCCTGACGGCCGGCGCCATGCTCCTGATGCGCTCCTGGCTGCGGCTGGGCCAGCGGCTGGGGGACTGGGGCCACTCGGCGCTCCGCTCTGTAGTGCTTGCCATCTCCGCCTGGTCCCTGCCGCTGATGTTCTGTGTCCCGGTCTTTTCCCGGGACGTCTACGCCTACACCGGCCAGGGCAGGCTGGTCATGGAGGGCCAGAACCCCTACGAGGTGGGCATCTCCACCCTCAACAACTGGTTCGCCCTGGGCGCCGACCCCGCCTGGGCGGAAAACCGGACGCCGTACGGGCCGTACTTCCTGTGGCTGGCGCGCGCGGTGGTGGGACTGACCGGCGCCCAGCCGGACGCCTCGGTCCTGCTCTTCCGCCTGCTCGCCGGCGCCGGTGTGCTGCTCTGCGTCATCTTCGTGCCCAAGCTCGCCGAACTGCACGGCATCAACGGCGCGCGGGCCCTGTGGATCTCCGTGGCCAACCCGCTGTTCCTCATCAGCTTCATCGCCAGCGCCCACAACGACGCACTCATGGTGGGCCTGGCCGTCGCCGGCGTCTACTTCGCGGCCACCCGCCGCTACCTGGCGGGCATCCTCCTGGTCACCGCCTCCATCGGCATCAAGCCCATCACGGTCCTCTTGCTGCCGTTCATCGGGGTTATGTGGGCGGGCCCCTCAGCCTCCTGGCCGCGTAAGTTCCTGACGTGGGGGGCGACGGCGGCCATCAGCTTCGGCGTGCTGGTCCTCAGCGGCATCCCCTACAACCTGGGCATCGGCTGGACCTGGGCCATCATGGACCCCACCCCGGGCTACACCGGCTACTCGCCGTCCGGTTTTATCGGCCAGCAGGTGGAGATGCTTGCGAACGCGCTGGGCCTTCCGGGCGGAACGCTGGCCACCTGGCTGCGCACTGCCATGAAGTGGGCGGCGATCGCCCTGGTCCTGCTGCTGATGTTCCGCGGCGACTACTCGCGGGCGGTGCGGCGGATGGCCCTGGCGTTCACCGCCGTCGTGATGCTTTCACCCATCATCCAGCCCTGGTACATCCTGTGGTTCCTGCCGTTCCTTGCCGTCACCGGCATCCGGGACGACTGGCAAATCCGCTCGCTCTACGTGGGCGTGACGTTTTTTGTGGTGTTCGGCGCCCAGGACCAGCTTTCCGTCTGGTCCTTCGTGGAACTGCCCATCGACGCGTCGTCGCTGGCGTTCTTCACGGCCCTTGCGTTCACGTTCTACCTGCTGGTCCTGGACGTGCACACGCGCAAACTGCTCATCGAAGGCAAGCCGCTGGATCTTGCCCGCAGCGGCTGGCAATGGGCGATGGAACGGCGGGCGGCCAGGCGCGCTGCCGCGGCTCCGGCCGCAGCCGACCGGCCCGAAAGCCGCTGACCGCCGGACCTGCCAGCCGTTAACCTGCTACCTGCCCGCCGGCACCTGCGCGGCCGTCCTGCGGCCCAGTTCGGCGGTGCGCTTCACCGACCACCAGAGCAGCACCACCAGCAGGACGTTGCGCGTGGTGAGGATGGCCGCCATGACCGGGTGGGCGTGGATCAGCGGGGTGTAGAACAGCGGGTAGATCACGAACGTGGTCATCGCGATGCCCATCAGCAGGGCAGCGGGGACCTTCCAGCGCTCCCAGTCGTGCGCCAGGCCCGCGATGATCACCGGTGCCAGCCAGATGATGAACTGCGGGGAGCCCACCTTGTTGAAGACGATGAATGCGGTGACCATCATGAGCGAGCCTTCGAGGAAGAGTTCCTCGCGTTCGGCGCCGCGCCGCATGGCACGGACCAGCAGGATGGCGGCAATGATGGCCGCGAGGATCAGCAGCGGCTGCATCAGGACCGCTGCCGTGGCGGCCCCGGGCCCGTAGACCTCAGTGGAGTTGATGGCCGTGTTGTCCGCCATCTTCGAGCCCGCGATGTGGAACACGCTCAGCCAGACCCAGGGCGTGGAGAAGGTGGCCTCCAGCTGCATGCCGCGCTCGCCCTGGTTCAGGAGGAAGTCCATGATGTGCGGCAGGCCCCCGGCCAGCCACGTGCCCAGGGCCACGGCGGCGCTAACGGCGGCGCCGGCGAGCACCACCTGGATCCGCTTGTGGCTGGCGATGACGATGGGAACCAGGACAGCTGCGGGCCACACCTTGATCCACGTGGCGATGCTGAGGAGGACGCCGGCCACGACGGGCCGTTCCGCCGCATACAGCAGGGCGATCAGCACGATCGGGGCGGTGATGCCCTCCACCCGGGCGAAGCTGAGGTAGCCCATGAAGACGGTGAAGAACAGCCACCACCAGGCCGGGGCGACGCCCGTCACCTTCCGCGGACCCAGGGTGAGGTAGAGCAGGCCGACGGCGTTGAGCAGCGTGATGATCAGGAACCAGACCAGCAGGTAAAGGCTTGGGCCGGCAATGTTGGCGAGGAAGATGGGGATCTGCGCCAGCACCGGGTAAACCCATGGGCTGATCTTCCCGGTCAGGTCCGCCGGGTTGTAGCCGGCCATGGCCCACTGCCGGTACTGCTCGGTGTCGCTGAAGGTGTCCCCGTTCAGGAAGAAGGACGCCATCCAGCCCAGGAAATACAGATGGACGACGGCGAAGCCCCACCAGACGCTGGACGGACGGGCGAACCAGTCCACCACCTTTGCCGGCAGGACTTTGCTGCGGACCGTCACCAGGCGGTCAAAGAACCTCGTGGAAATCTCAGGACTCCTTGAGCGCGGGGGCGGGTACGGCGGTCTTCCGGCCCAGGGAGTACAGGCGCCGGACGCTCCACAGGAAGAGGACCACCAGCAGGACGTTGCGGGTGGTCAGCACCAGCGCCATCCACGGGTTGTTGTGGCTGAGGGCGTCGTAGAACAGCGGGTAGATGAAGTAGGTGGCCACGGCGATGGCGATCAGCATCGCGGCCGGGACGCGCCATTCCCGCCAGCTGTGCGCCAGGCCCACGGCGACGGCGGGGCCCAGCCAGACCATGAACTGCGGGGAGCCCACCTTGTTGAAGACAACGAAGGCGGCAGCCAGTGCGAGGGCGCCGGCGAGAAGCAGCTCAGTCCGGTCCACGCCGCCGGCCACCTTGTGCTGCTTGCCGTTGTGGAGGGCCCAGAAGGCCAGGCCTGCCACCAGCAGGGCGGCCAGGACCAGGAGCGGCTGCATCAGCACGGACATGGTGGCGGTGCCCGGGCCGTCCACCTGCATGGAGTTGATGTCCGTGTTCATGTACATCCGGGAACCGCCCGCGTTCAGGACAGAGAGCCAGAGCCAGGGGGTGGTGAAGGTTGCCTCGAGCTGCATTCCGCGGTCGCCCTGCTGGGTGAGGAAATTCAGGAGCCGGGGGACGCTGCCCAGTGCCGCTGCCAGCGCAACGACGGCCGCCGTCGTCGCGATTCCCGCCAGGACCACCAGCAGGCGGTTCTTCACCACCGCGAAGAGTGCCAGCATGATGGCCGCAGGCCAGACCTTGACCCATGTGCCGATGGCCAGCAGGACCGAGGCGACGAAGGGGCGCTTGACGCCGTAAGCCAGGGCGACCAGGACCAGCGGGGCAGTGAGGCCGTCCACGCGGGCGAAGCCAAGCCAGCCCATCAGGAAGGTGAAAGCCAGCCACCACCAGCCGGCCGGGATCGCCTGGCTGGCACGGCCGCGTTCGGTCAGTTTCAGCAGGGCCCAGCCGTTGAGGAGCGTGGTCATGAGGACCCAGAGGAAGAAGAACGGTCCGGGCCCCGCCAGTCCGGCGATGGCCATGGGGATAAGCGCCAGGATGGGGTAGACCCACGGGCTGGGGCCGCCGCTCAGGTTCGCGTCATTGAAGCCGGCCATGGCCCACTCGCGGTAGATGAAGGTGTCGCTGAAGGCCTCGCCCCGCAGGGACAGCGATGCGGCGAAGACAAGGAAGACCAGGTGGACCACGATGAAGCCGCCCAGCAAGCCGCGCCCGGAGTTCAGTGCGTTCCTTGCGGGGGTGGGGAGGATGACGTTGCGGATCCTGGTTAGATTGCCGAAGAGAGCGTCGGTGGAAATGGCGGAATCCTTGTCAGGTCGTTGCACAGTCAGCGGTCGCGCAATAATGGCTCGGGTGGGGCCGCGGGGCGGGTTTCAAAGGCACGTGGAAGCCCTGAAATTCGGCTCCCACTCCTGTCCAACTCTAATTGACGGTGCCTCCCGGCCAGTAATTGTCAGGACAAACGCAGGGGCGTGAGGCGCTGACCTGCGTCATTTATCTAAAGTTGTTGGCCCTTATTCGCTCGGGCACCATGGTTCGAGCACGAAAGTGCCAACCGCCTATGCAGCCAGGGGGAGCGCTGGGCGGCGTTTGCCCACCCACCCTGAAAGACATAAGGCCCACCCATGAACTTCCCACTGACCCTCACCGTGTCCGATCGCCACAGCATGGACAGCCAGCTCGACGACGCGGTCGCAGCCGCCAAGGCCCACGCACTGGACGGCAAGCGCCACGGCATCCTCGTCACGCGGCACGGCGCCGACACGTTCACGGTTGACCTCAGCGAGACAGTTCCCTTCGGCCTCACCCGGGAATGCCAGGCCTGGTAGGCCCCTTCCGTTCGGGCGCGGCCGGTTTCGGTTCAGCTGCCTGAACTGTCCCCTTCGCCGGAAACGCGGTTGCTGCGCTGCTGCAGCCTGTCGATGTGCTTTGACGCCTCCGCCTTGCTCAGGTCTGCGGGAAGTTCCTCCCCGGCCTCCCGCGCCAGCGTATCGAGGTAGCTGCGCTGCGCCGCCGTCATGGGTTCATCACCGGTCACCCAGTCTTCCGGATCCCTGTTAAGGCCTGCGTTGGGCTCGGGTTCGGGGCTGCCGATGGTTTCCTGGTTGCTGTCGCTCATGCGCACGAGTCTAGGACGGGCCACCGACATTCGTCAGGAGCCGGCAGTCCTGATGAATAACCAGCTGAATCCTGGAAACGTTGGTTTGGTAGGCAAAGCCAAACATTGACAGGAGGATGACGTGAACGACAGCAAACTCACTGTGGCGGTGCTGGGGACCGGGATCATGGGGGCGGCCATGGCCCGGAACCTGCTCCGCGCCGGCCACGCGGTGTCAGTGTGGAACCGGGACGCGGCCAAAACGGAACCACTGGCCGCCGAGGGTGCCAACCGGGCGGCGGACCCTGCCCAAGCCGTGGCCACTGCCGACGTTGTCCTGACCATGCTGTACGACGCCGCGGCTGTTGACCAGGTCATGCGGCAGGCTGCTCCCGGCGTCAGGCCAGGAACGGCGTGGGTCCAGTCCACGACGGTGGGTGTGCAGGATGTTCCTGCCGTGGCAGCCCTGGCCGCGGAACTGAGCTTGGACCTGGTCGAGGCCCCGGTTTCCGGCACCCGCGCGCCGGCCGAAGCGGGCCAGTTGCTGGTGCTTGCCGCCGCCCCCGGTCCCGTACGCCGGCGCGTCGCTCCGGTCCTGGACGCCATCGGCGCCCGCACCATCTGGGCGGGCGACGACCCGTCCGCCGGTTCGGCGGCCCGCCTCAAGCTCGTGGTCAACAGCTGGGTCATCGCCGCCTCCAATGCCGCCGGTGAAGTGGTTGCCCTTGCCCAGGCGCTGGGCGTCGATCCCCAGCAGTTCCTTGACGTGGTGGACGGCGGTCCCCTGGACCTTCCCTACCTCCGGATGAAGATGGATCTCATCCTCAAGGGCGCGCTGGAACCTGCATCCTTCGCAGTGGACACCGCCTGCAAGGACGCCCACCTCATTGTCGATGCTGCCGCCGAACAGGGCCTGACGCTTGACGGCGCCGAAGCGTTCGCTGCCCGGCTGGACCGGGTGGCCGGGCAGGGGCATGCCAAGCAGGACATGGTTGCTGCCTACTACGCCAGCCGGTAGCCCGGGAACGCGCGGCTCTTCCGCGGGATAGCGCTTGCCAATTGACGTTGCGCACGTCACCTTCTATAGTGAATGAATCGATTCAAGAGCTGTTCCGCCGTTCCAATGCACCGGCGCAGACGACAACCCCGAACACCTGCTTTGGCCAGCGGTTCCTTGCCAATGAAGACGAAGGACAAGCACATGAGCACCACCCCAACCCGAACCCCGCTCACCGGTGAGGATGCTGGAACCGGAGCGCGGGACCTGAGGAAAGCGGCGATGAGCGGCTGGATCGGAAGCGCGCTGGAGTATTACGACTTTGCGCTGTACTCGCTCGCCGCCACGCTGATTTTTCCCTCCATCTTCTTCCCGTCGGAGAACCCCACCGTTGGAATTATCGCCTCGCTCGCAACATACGCCGTCGGGTATGTTTCCCGCCCTGTAGGCGCAGTGGTCCTTGGGGCCTACGGTGACCGGCATGGCCGCAAGAAGGTCCTCGTCTTCGCAATGCTGCTCATGGGCTTCGCCACGTTCGCTGTCGGCCTGCTGCCCACCTACGGACAGGTAGGCCTCCTGGCCCCGGGCCTCCTGGTGGTCCTCCGCCTCATCCAGGGCTTTGCCGTGGCCGGCGAACTCGGCGGTGCCAGTGCCATGATCGTCGAGCACGCTCCGGACTCCAGGCGCGGATTCTTTGCCAGCTTCAGCCTCCAGGGCACACAGGTGGGCTCCATCCTGGCCACCGCCGTCCTGCTCCCGCTCGCCGCCGTCCTTCCGGCGGACCAGTTCGGCTCCTGGGGCTGGCGCATCCCCTTCCTGCTCAGCGCCGTCGTGATCCTTGCTGGCTACTTCATCCGCCGCCGGGTCCAGGAACCGCCCACGTACGTTGCCCAGTCAGGCCAGCCGCAAGCCAAGCGTTTCCCGCTGGTCGAGCTCCTGCGCACCCGTCCGGGCGTCCTGATCCGTTGCGTCGCGATGACCTTCACCAATGTAATCGGCATGGCCACCCTGATTTTCGGTGTTTCCTACGCCACCCAGAAGGGCTACGGCAACGGCTTTTCCAGCAGCGAGTTCCTTTGGGTGACCCTTGTGGCCAACATCGCCGCCGTTGTGACCATTCCGCTCTTTGGCGCACTGTCCGACAGGATTGGCCGGCGGACGCTCATGGCGGCCGGCGGAGTTATCGGTGGCCTGCTGGTGGGCGGCTACCTCTGGGCGATTGAGCAGGGAAGCCTGCCGCTGGTCTTCGTCTGCGTGGTGATCGTGCAGGGCATCTTCTTCCAGATGTGGAACGCCACCTTCGCCACCTTCTTCCAGGAGCAGTTCCCCATGCGGATCCGGGTGACCGGCTTTGCCGTCTCGCAGAACATCGGTCTCATGATTGCCTCCTTCTTCCCGAGCATCTTCACGGCGATCGCGCCCCCGGGTTCCGCCAATGTCCCGCTGACCATCGGCCTGACCACCCTGGGCATCTGCCTCGTCTCCGCCGTGGCCACCCTCCTGTCATCGGACACCAAGGGGACCTCGCTGCAGGACCTCGAGGCGCAGAAGGTGCGGCGCCCCTAGGCGGACGGCACCGAACAACGGCCGACGACGGCGGGGAGGTCCCGCCGTCGTCCCCTCCCCAAATGCCCGGCAGGGAAGTCGCTGCCGGGCATTTTCTTTGCCCGGCGCCTTCCGCAGGAATTCCCGGAGGTCATGTTGTATAGATGTATACAAGTATGATGTTTGGTGGAGGTGCATCTTGCCCGAAACACCAGCCCGGAACACCGGAGCATATGTTGTCTACGCCGAATTGAAGCGGCGCATCCTGGCCCTCGAGCTGAAACCGGGGGAGCGGATCTACGAGCCCGCCATGGCCGCGGAACTCCATGTCAGCCGCACGCCACTGCGGGAGGCGGTTCGGCGGCTGATTTCGGAGAGCCTGCTGGAGCAGCAGCCCACGGGGGCCGTCCTGGTGCCGGCCCTGGACGAGGCGGCCATGTCCGACCTCTTCGAAGTCCGCGCGGCCATGGAGTCCCTGATGGCCCGCAATGCCTGCCTGAAGGCAACGGAGGCGGACATCGCGGTGCTGCGCGGCATCCTTGCCCGCAACGCCGCGATGGTGGGGTTCGCCGATGACGCGATGCAGCAGGGAATGTCGCTGCACGCAAAGATCGCGGAGATGGCGGGAAATGCCTGGGCGCGCCGCTTCCACGGCCAGATCACGGGCCACATGGAGCGCTACCGGCACTTCACTAACAGCACCCAGGAGCGGCGGGACCAGGCTCTGGTCCAGCACCGCGCCCTGGTGGACGCCATCGCCGCCGGTACGGCGGACAAGGCAGCGAACATCGCCTTCAACCATGTGATGGCCGCCCGGGACGCGGCCCTCCGGGCCATGTCTGGAAGCGCGGCGAGCGATACCGAGAGCGGCGACCCCGAGGCTGGCGACCCCGAGGCTGGCAACGCGGTAGCCGGCGCATGATCGGCGAACTCGGGCGCCGCTCCGCCACTGCACTCCTGGTCCATTCGGCGCTGATCCAGGCGGTCACCTTCCTGGTCCGGCCTGCTGCCACCTACCGCGCCCTGGAGCTGGACGTCCCCGACTTCGCGCTGGGCCTGCTGGCCGCCAGCTACGCGGTCTTTCCCCTGCTGCTCGCAGTTCCCACGGGCGGCCTGGTGGACCGCCTCGGTGAGCGCCGGCTGATGGGGATCGGGTCCGCCGTCGTCCTTGCCTGCTCGGTCTTCCTGCTCCTCTGGGGTTCATCCATCGTGGCCCTGGTCTTCGGAACCGCACTCCTGGGTGCCGGGCAGCTGGCGTGCGTGGTGGGGCAGCAGGCGGTGGTGGCCAACAACGCCGCTTCATCCCGCATGGACTCCGCGTTCGGATACCTGACCTTCGCCGCATCGCTGGGGCAGGCGCTGGGACCGCTGGCGATTGCCCTGGTGGGGGGCGCCGCCGTCCGGCCCGACACCCAGGCCATCTTCCTCCTTGCCGTGGGCATGGGCCTGGTACTTTTCGCCACCACCTTCGCGGTCTCTGCCCACGTCAGCGGCGGGAAGCGGAAGGCCGTCGCCGCCGACGGCGCCACGGGCGGTCCCATGGCGCTCCTGAAGGCGCCCGGCGTCGCCCGCGCCCTCGCCACGAGTGCCACCGTGCTGGCCGTGGTGGACCTGACCATGGTCTACCTGCCCGCGCTTGGCGCCGACCGGGGGCTGACGGCCGCAACGGTGGGTGCCATGCTGACCGTCCGCGCAGTGTTTTCCATGGTGTCCCGGCTCCTGCTGGGCCGGGTCTCCCGGAGCATTGGCCGGATGCGGCTGCTGGTGGTGAGCCTTGCCCTCTCCACCGTTGCGCTGGCAGCCACGGCCATTCCCATGCCGGCGTGGCTGCTGTTCGTCGTGATGGCGGTGCTGGGTTTGGGCCTGGGTATCGGCCAGCCGCTGACCATGTCGTGGCTTTCCGCGCAGGCTCCCGCCGGGCAGCGCGGCCGGGCGCTCGCGCTTCGGCTGGCCGGCAACCGGGTGGGCCAGGTGGTGCTGCCGAGTGCCATCGGCGTTGTTGCCGCCGGCCTTGGCGCGGGCGGCGTGTTCCTCGCGTCCGCCGTGGTGGTGGGCGGAACCATGGTGCTGCTGCGGGGTGTGCAGCTGGATTAGCTGCTGCGGGAGCGTCACGCCAGGCAGCCTTTGAGGGCAAGGCCGACGGCGGCAGCCCCGGCTTTCCGGGCCCCCGCCCCGGGTGGGACGAAAGCGTGCCGTGCGTGACGCCGTCGTACATCTCTTGGTGGGGGCGGCCGGGAGGGGTCAGTAGACGGAGCCCTCCAGCAGTTCGGAGAGCCGGCCGGCGGCGCGGCGCAGCTCGGGGACGCCGGCTTTCAAGGTGGCCTCGCTGGCCGCTTCCACCGGGCTGGTAAGCGAAATGGATTCGGTGGGCCGGCCCGTCCTGTTGGGGACGGCCATGGCCACTGACAGGACGCCGGTGGCCCGCTCATCGGCCGAGAACGCATAGTCGGTTCCGGACTCGGGCATTCGGGCACGAAGGTCTTCCGCCGTCAGGGTGGCGTCTTCCTGGCCGGCCGCAACGGCCGCCGCCACCGCCTGCTGAAGTTCGTCATCGGACGCCGATGCGAGCAGGATCTTTCCTGCGGCGCCGAGCGTCAGGGGCAGCCGCTTGCCCAGCGGCAGGTCGTAGCGCAGCGGTGCCTCGCCGTCCACGCGGGCCACCAGGATGCGTTCGAACCCAAGCCGTGAATACAGCGACGCCGTCAGTCCGGTCTGCGACGCCACCTGCTGAAGGACGGGGCGGGCGGCGACCACAAGCGGATCATTTTCCAGGAAACTGCGCGCAGCGGGGAGGACCGCCGGGCCGATCCGGTAGGACTTGTCGGTCTGGCTTACCATCCCGAAGTCCTGCAGCACCCGGAGGATCCTCAGCGTGGTGGGCAGGCTCATGCCACAGTTACGCGCCAGATCACTGAGCCGCTGTGGCCGTTCCGCCCGCTGCAGTTCCGCAAAGACCTCCATCGCCCTCGAAAGGGAGCGCATGTTCGAGGACTTGGGGCCCTCTTCTGCCGTGCCGGCCGTGGTGGAAGTCGTCGTCGCCATTCTTTCATTGTATGTAAGTTCCTTCCGCTTGACAGTCCCTGTGTCTCCTGTCACTATTTCTCAGTACGCAATATAGTTTCATTCTGTGAAATGAAACGCCACGCTGTGAAAAGGAAACTCATGACAACGGAGTCAGTCACGACCAAAGCAGGGAGCACCCTTCGGGTCGCCCCCAGCGTGCTGGCGGGAATCGGCGCCTTCGCCGCGGTCGGCATCTATGTCCTGGTCAGCTCGGTCAGCCTGGGCCTCTGGACGTCCCTCGGCCCTGGTGCCGGGCTGTTCCCCTTCGCGATGGGAACGCTCCTGGTGGCGATGTCGGCAGTCTGGCTCCTCCAGGAACTCCGCAGGCCTAGCGCCAGGGGCGAGGGCGTGGACAAGGGGGTGGTCATCTCCGTCGTGGCCAGCCTGGTCATCCTGGCGTCCGTGATGGACCTGCTGGGCTTCCAGCTGAGCATGTTCGCGTTCCTGCTCTACCACTTGAAAATCCGGGGACGCCGGGCATGGATGCCATCACTGATCATTTCCCTGGCGGGAAGCGTCGGCGCCTTCTACGCCTTCAATTACGGCCTGAACGTGGCCCTTCCCGTCTCGGCATTTACTCCGCTGAACCTGATCGGACTCTAGGCATGGAAACCCTCAACGAACTGCTCGGCGGCTTTGCCACCGCCATGACCTGGCAAAACCTGCTGTTTGCCTTCCTCGGCTGCCTGCTCGGCACCATCATCGGCGTCCTGCCCGGCGTCGGACCCGTCGCGGGAGTGGCCCTGCTGATCCCGCTGACGCTCAACCTCGACCCAGCCGGGTCCATCATCATGCTGTGTGCCATCTTCTACGGCACCCAGTACGGCGGAACCATCACCAGCGTCCTGCTGAACACTCCCGGCGAAGCCTCCTCAGCCATCACCACCATCGACGGCTATGCCATGACAAAGATGGGGAGGGCCGGAGCGGCGCTGACGCTGGCCGCCGTCGGCTCTTTCATCGGCGGCACCATCGCCACCGTCGGCTTGGTCGCCGCTGCCAAGCCACTCGGCGAGATGGGCCTGCTGGTCGGGCCGCCCGAATTCTTCGCGCTCATGGTGGTTGGCATCTCACTGCTGGTCGCATTGGCTGGAAAGTCCATGGTCAAGGCCCTGATCTCCGGCGCCCTGGGCCTGCTGATCTCCATGGTGGGCATCGATCCCGTGGCTGGAGCGCCGCGCTTCACCTTTGGCATCGACAACCTGATGGACGGGGTCAGCTTCGTCGCCGTCATCGTCGGCGTCTTCGGGCTCTCCGAAATCCTCTCCTTCCGCCGGAATGAGCCCACCCCGGTGGTGCATGCCCCCGGTTTCCGGCAGCTGTTCCCATCCAGGACGGAGTGGCGCCGCAGTGCACCCGCCATGGCCCGCGGCACCGGCGTCGGCTTCGGCCTGGGCCTCATTCCCGGCATGACCGGCTCCGTGTCCTCGCTCCTTTCCTACGCCACGGAGAAGAGGTTCTCCCGGTTCCGCCATGAACTCGGCAAGGGGGCCGTCGAGGGCGTCGCCGGTCCGGAGACCGCCAACAATGCCCACGCCAACGCTGCCCTCATCCCGCTGTTCACCCTTGGCATCCCCGCCTCGCCCACCATCGCCGTGCTGATGGGCGCCTTCCTCCAGCAGGGACTCACCCCGGGACCCAGCCTGTTCACGGAACACTCGGAGATCGCCTGGGCCATCATCGCCAGTCTCTTCATCGGAAACGTCCTCCTGCTGCTGCTGAACGTCCCGCTCGTGGGACTGTGGACCTCCATCCTCCGCGTGCCCACCCCGATCCTGACCGCAGTGATCCTCGTGTTCATGGTCATCGGGGCCTACACCATCAACTTCAGCGTCTTCGACGTCTACGTCATGATCGGGTTCGGCCTGCTTGGCCTGGCACTTCGGAACCTCGACATTCCCCTGGCTCCGATGGTGCTCACCCTGGTGCTGGGGCCGCTGATGGAACGCTCCCTGCGCGAATCGCTGGAGATATCCCAGGGCGACTTCACTGTGTTCACCAGCCGGCCCATCTCGGCCGTGCTGATCGGCATTGGCCTGCTCATCATTTGCAGCCCGCTCCTCAAACTCCGTAAACCCAAGGCCCTCATGGAGGACCCCGAAGCCTGACCTCCACCTAAACCGCACACCCGCACCACTTCAAAGGAGAAGACCCATGTCCCGCAAGAAAATCTTCGCAGCCGTCGCAGCTGCCTCCCTCCTCGCCCTCACCGGCTGCGGCGCCAACGCCGGAGCCAGCAACTCCGCCGCAGCCGCCGGCGACTTCCCCAAGAAAGGCAAGTCAATCGACCTGATCGTCGCCTTCTCGTCGGGCGGCGCGGTGGACACCGCCGCCAGGCTCATCCAGCCGGTCCTCGAAAAGGAGCTCGGCACCAACGTTGAGGTCATCAACAAGCCAGGCGCCGGCGGCCAGATCGGCTACACGGCCCTGACGAGCGCCAAGCCGGACGGCTACACCATCGGCGCCACCGGATCCCCCTCGGTGGTGGTCTCACCCCTGGATCCTGCCCGCGGCGCGAAGTACACCAGGGACAGCTTCCAGCCGCTGGGCCGGCAGGTGATCGACCCCACCGTTATCGCCGTCCAGCCGGACAGCCCGTACCAGACGCTGAAGGAGTTGCTGGAAGCGGTCAAGGCCAAGCCGAAGTCACTGACCGCCAGCACCACCGGCATCCAGACCGGCGAACACTTCGCCCTGGCCCAGATCCAGGAAAGCACCGGCTCGGAGTTCGCGCCGGTCCACTTCTCCGAGGGGGCCTCGCAGGCAACCACCGCGTTCCTGGGCAAGCACGTGGACGTCCTCGTGGCAAACGTCAGCGACGTGAACGACCTCAGCAAGCAGGGCAAGGCACGGGTGCTGGGCGTCATGTCCGGGGACCGCGCCCCCTCGCTGCCGGAGATCCCCACGTTCAAGGAATCCGGCTACGACCTGACCGCGGGAACGGCGCGCGGCTACTCCGCTCCCGCGGGGCTGCCGGCTGACGTGGCCAAGAAGCTCGAAGCCGCCATCGAGAAGGCCATCGAGGACCCCGCGGTGGTGCAGAAGATGAACGACCTGGGCCTTCAGACCAGCTACCTCAACGGCACCGACTACCAGAAGTTCTGGGCAGGCCAGGAAGACGACTTCAAGAAGGTCCTTCCGCTTGTCCAGAAAAAAGACTGACCTCTCCATCCCCTAAGGAACCGACCATGACAACTCGAGCCATTGACACCAGCGCCGACTTTGCCCGCCCTGACCAGGGGATCGTGGACCGCCTCGCCAAGCTCCCCGCTGCCAATATCGGTGACGCCATGGACAGGCTCGGCGTCGCGGACTCCGCCATCCAGGCCGTGTGGCCCGGGGCGAAGATGGCCGGACCGGCGTTCACCGTGTGGACCCGTCCCGGCGACAACAAGGGCATCCATGCCGCCCTGCAGCTGGCCCATCCCGGAGATGTCATCGTGGTCGCGGGCGGCGCAGATGAATCCCGCGCCCTCCTTGGTGAACTGATCGGAGAGTGCGCCATCAACCTCGGCGTCGCGGGCTTCGCGCTGGACGGAGCAGCGCGCGACGCCGAGGCGCTGGGTGAGATCGGCATGCCGGTCTTTGCACGGGCTACTTCGCCCGCCGGCCCCTACAAGGACGGCCCCTTCAGGCTGGAAACTGCCGTCGCCTTCGGCGGCGTTCCCGTCCTGCCCGGCGATGTCATTGTCGGTGACTCCGACGGCGTGGTGGTCGTCCCCCGGGAGCAGGCCGCCGCCGTCGCAGAAGCTGCGGAAGCAGTATTCGCCGACGAGACCAGCCGCCGCCAGGCCATCGTCGCCGCACGCTCCTAGAGAAAAAGGACCAACAACCATGACAGCATGCACTGTTATTGGCCTCGGTGAAGCCGGAGCCACCTACGCCGCAGCCCTGACCGCTGCCGGCCACCAAGTCACAGGTTTCGACCCAGTGGCCCCCACAACCCCTGCGGGCGTCACCCGCGCCGCAACCGCTGCAGCTGCCTGCGAAGGCGCCGGGATCGTCCTGGTGATGACCGGGGCGGCCGCCGCGCGAAGCGTGGCGGAGGAGTGCCTGCCGGTCCTGGCCGCCGGCAGCGTCTACGCAGACTTCACCTCCTCGTCGCCCGCCGTCATGAAGGAGCTCGGACAGCTGCCCTCCAAAGCCGCTTTCGCCGACGTCGCCATCCTCGGGCCCGTGTCGGCGCTGGGGGAGAAGACGCCCCTGATGGTAAGCGGCCCCGGTGCCCAGGCCGTCGCCGGACTGCTGGACCCGCTGGGCGTCCAGGTGGAAATCGCCGACGGCGGGCCGGGGGCGGCCATGGCGCACAAGCTGCTGCGCAGCATCCTGATGAAGGGCCTGGCCTCCGTGGTGGTGGAAGCCGTCACGGCCGGCCGGGCAGCCGGCTTGGAGGAATGGATCCGCACCCAGATCGCGCGGCAGCTGGCCGGCGATGGCCAGGCGGTCATCGACAGGTTCCTTACCGGCAGCGCGAAGCACGCCGTCCGCCGGTCCAAGGAGATGCAGGACACCGCCAGCTACCTCACGGACCTGGGTGTTCCCGCTGAAATGACCACCGCCTCCGCCACGGCCCTGGCCCGCATGGCCCAGGCCACGGAGCCAGCCTTGCGCTGACCGCGCAGTCGGGCACAATCAGGAACAGGGCAACACATGATTTCCACAGCAACCGGCATCCCGCCGTCAGGAGCAGCAGCATGATCGGCATCTGGGCACTTGGAGCCTATCTGGCCGTCATCCTGCTCTGGACGACCCTGATCAAGCGCAGCGTCGGGGAAGCGATGATCCTTGGCTTCCTCGTCGTACTTCCCTTCACCGGTGCCGCCGCAGGGCAAATCGGATGGCATGGCTTTCGTCTTCATGGGCTACCTGCTGGACAAGGCCGGCGTCCTGGACCGGCTGATCGACCTGCTCAATTCGTTGATTGGCGGCCTCAAGGGTGGGCCGGCCTGGGTCTCAACTGTGGCGTCGGCAGGCCTTGGCGGAGTGGTCCACAACCAGGCCGCAATTGCCGCCACGGTCGGATCCGTCACCATCCCCTGGATGGAAAAATCCAAGCTCGACAAGCCCTCGGCCGCAACGCTTGTCGCCGGCAACGCCGGCATGGGGATTACCTTCCCGTTCAGCGCCTCCATGTTCGTGCTGGTCGGGTCGGCCACAGTGGGACCCCTGCTGAATGTCAACGAACTGGTCATGCCCCTGCTGTTCGGCGGGCTCTGGTGCTTCCTGCACAGGCTGATCGTCACGTGGCTGCTGATCGGGAAGAGTGGAATGTCCCCGTTGGATGCCGCCCACCGGATGGCCGTCCGCAAAGCCTTTGACCGAGGCTGGGCCACCCTCCTGCTGTTCGTCGTTGTGGCCATCCCGCTGGTCATAACGTCAGGTTTCCTCACCACGGCACTCTCCGAGTGGACCGGAGGTGATGTCAGCAAGTCGGTCAGCGTCATCGTGTGGATCCCCGTGGTCCTGCTCTTGACAGGCGCATTGCTGGGCCGGAGACAGCTGCCGCGCAGCGCCCGGGGCTGGGGGGAGCTGCTGCACAACTCGGCGCCCCGATTCGGAATTGTGGGCGTCACCGTGGTCTTTGCCTTCGCCGGGGCCAACGCGCTGGCGGCCACCGGCCTCCCAAAGCAAATGACGGCCCTGCTGAACGGGATGAACCTGCCGCTCTGGCTGCTCGCCATCCTGATCGGGCTGATCGTCATCGCCGTGGCGGCCCCGCTTTCCGCCACGGCCACCATGGCCGCCGTCGGAACCGTCGGCGTCGCCGCCCTCGTTGCCGCCGGGGTGCCGGCAACCACCGCCGCCGTCGCCGTCCTGGTTTTCTCGTCCTGCGAAGCCGCAGTCCCACCCGGCGGGGCACCGCTCTATGTCGCCTGCGGAATCGCGGACGTCAACCCCATCAAGACCTTTGGCCGCCTGCTCACCCACTATGCCCTGCCCCTCCTGGTCATTGGCGTCCTGATCATCCTCGGCCTCCTGCCCATCTAAGGAACCGCAATGAAGACCCTTCAAAAGACCGCCGAAATCCTTTTCGTCAGCACGCTTGGAGCGCTCCTGATTGGCGGCGTCCTCTTCGTGGCCGGGCAGGCCGTTGGACTGCTGGCCGGGCAAAATGCGTGGCTGGAGTTTTTCAATACCGCCATCAAGCCGCCGATTTGTATCGCAGCGTCCGTGTGCGCTGTGGCCGGGTTCCTGCTCAGTTACAGGCGCCCAAAAGAGCAGTTGCAGCGCCGGCAGGAGGCACAGTCCCGGTGACCGATGACATCACGGTTCCCCCGTTCGCCGACCTCCTCGACAGGGACGGTGCACTGTCTGGTACCTCCTGGGGACTCTTTCCGGAGCCGGAGCGGGGCACGCCGTCCTTCATCACTCCCGGCGCGGTCCGGGAAGCCAAAAACAGCATCAGGACCGGGACAGTGTTCGGCCTGGACTATCCGGCCGATGCCTTTGACCCCGGCATGTCGCTCAAGCGCAGCGCCCCCCGGCACTCCATCTACTCCTCCCATCCCGCCCACCGGGACGACTACCTCGACGGCTATTACCTTCAGGGCTCGAGCCAGATCGACGGGCTCCGGCACCGGCGGGCTGACGACGTCGGGTTCTACAACGGCACCGCAGATGAGCTGATCACCGAAGGCACGCCGGACCTCGGCGTCCAGGAATGGGCTGAACACCCCATCGCGGGCCGGGGCGTCCTGGTGGACCTCGACGGTTTCCGGAACGGCATGGGGGAGCCCATCGACCACGAAGCCGGGGAACCGCTGGGCCTTGACCTGATCCATTCAGCCATGGAGTCCCAGTCCCTGACCACCCGTCCCGGCGACCTCCTCATGCTCCACACAGGATGGTGCGAATGGTTCCTCGCACTGGATCCGGAGGAGAAGCAGCGGCTCCGTGAGAGCCGGAAGGCAACGGGCGTGGCGCAGTCGCAGGGGTTCGTGGCCTGGGCATGGGACAGCCAGTTTGCCGTGATCGCCGCAGACAACTTTGCCTTCGAATGCCTCCCCGCCGTCCCGGGGAGCCCCTACCGGGAGTCCGCGTTCAACGACCACGGCATGATGCACCAGCAACTCCTGGCCAAACTCGGCATGCCCCTTGGTGAGCTGTGGAAATTGGGTCCAGTCGCACGGCATATGCGGGCCACCGGCCAGTGGGACGCCTTCATCACCATCAAACCGCTGAACATCACGGGCGGCACCGGGTCACCGGCCAACGCCACCGCCATCATGTGACCTTAGGACGTAGGAGAGTCACGCCGGCAGCCTTTGAGCGCAAGGCCGACGGCGGTGTCCCGGCTTTCCTGGGCACCCCCGCCCGAGGTGGGCCGAAAGCGTGCCGTGCGTGACGCCGTCGTCCGGCACAGCACCCGGTTCCGCTGGACAGAAGCCGCCGTTGCCAGCCGTCCGGCCGCCGGGCAGGCTGGAGGGATGACGAAGCTGCAGCCCGCCGCCAACCATTCGGGCCTCGACGCCGACGCTGTTGCCTCCGGGATCGAGCCGAACCCAGCCGGGGTCATCGCGCTGGAACCGCCACTGGCCGGGATCTGGGAACTCGCCGCGCCGTACTTGACGATCCGGGACAACGACGCCCATACCCTGTACGCCTTCGGCCTGGCCCGCGCCCTGCTGGACGCCCACCCGGACGCGGACGCCGCCGTCGTGCTCCCTGCCATCCTGCTGCACGACATCGGCTGGTCACAGGTCCCGCCCGGCGACGTCCTGGCGGCCATTGCGCCGGGCGGCGGCAGGCCGGACCTGGTGCTGCTGCACGAAAAGGAGGGGGCGCGCCTGGCCGCGGACATCCTCGCGGAGTGCCGTTATGACCGCACCAGGATCCCCGCCATCCTGAACATCATCGACGGCCACGATTCCCGGCGGGAGGCCCTCTCCATTGAGGACGCAATCGTCAAGGACGCGGACAAAACCTGGCGCCTCAGCCCGCACGGCATCGACACCGTCATGGACTGGTTCGGGCTGGACCGTGGACAGGCCCTGCGGCTGTGCTCCCAGCGCGTGCACGGCCACCTGTTCACCGCGGAGGCGCAGGCCATGGCGCGGGCGCTGTCGGCACTGGAATCGGTCACCCTCTGGCCGCAGCGGCAACGCCTGCTTGGCTGACCCGGAAACCGGCGCGGAGCCGTTCCCGCGCTTAGACTCTTTCCGGACGCTGCCGGCACCCTGGGCCCAGCGCCAGGAGCGAGGAGGCCCCCATGGCCGGCGGCAGCCGCGACCCCGGACGGACCGTGACGTCCAAAGTGCTGTCCATCCTTGAAGCTTTCGAGACGTCCCGCGGCGCCCTGAGCCTGACCGACATCGCGGACAAATCCGGGCTCCCACTCAGCACCGCGCACCGCCTGGTGAACGAACTGACCGACTGGGGATTCCTGTCGCGGGAACCGAACGGCCGCTATCAGCTGGGCATCCGGCTGTGGGAGCTGGCGCAGAACACCGGCCGCCAGCTGCGCGATGCCGCCCACCCCTACATCCAGGACCTGTTCTCGCTGACCGGCGAGACGGCACACCTGGCCATCCGGGCCGGCAATGAGGTCCTGTACATCGACCGGGTCTACGGCTCCAAGCGCGTGCCCCGCGCATCCCGGGTGGGCGGCCGCCTGCCCATGCACGCCACCGCCGTTGGAAAAGTCATTCTGGCGTTCGAAGACGACTGGGTGCGCGACGCCTACCTGCACCGGGACCTGGAACGCGCCACCGCCCACACCCACATCGACCCGCAGAAATTCAGCGCCGAGCTGGCGGACATCCACGCGCAGGGCTACGCCACCACCCTCGAGGAAGTGCGGCTTGGCTCGTGCTCCATTGCGGTCCCGGTGTTCCATACAGGCCGTATTGGCGCCGCCATCGGCCTGGTGCTGCCCACCGCCCAGGCGTCCACCATGACCAGGTACCTTCCCGTCCTCAAGGGCATATCGGCCCAAATCGAAAAGGCCACAGCACGCATCCCCCTGGAGACACTGATCGGCGTCCATAAAGGACCCCGCGGCTGAGACCATTCGTTTCCGTCCAGTGGAAGCCGGCGCTGTCCCTGCCCGGTGATGTGGACCACACTGGTCACTAAGAACCCCCGCCGCCCTTAGGCGCCGGACGGAGCCAAAATCACCAGGAGTCACCATGTCATCGTCGACAGAAACGGCTGGCCGCTGTCCTTTCGGGTACGGCGCCGAAGCCCCCGCCGGACACCACGGCTACGAACCCTTCCAGATGAAGGATCCCTTCACCGCCTACGCAGAACTCCGAGCCGAGCAGCCTGTGATGTTCGATGAACGTACCGGCCTTTACGTCGTCTCCCGCTACGACGACATCAAAGCCGTCTTCGAGGATTGGGAAACGTTCTCCAGCGAGAACGCCCAGGCCCCGGTCCGGGAGCGGGGACCCGCCGCGAAAAAGATCATGGAGGACGGCGGGTTCACCGCCTACTCCGGCCTGTCCGCCCGCCGTCCGCCGGAGCACACCCGCATCCGCGCCGTGGTGCAGAAGGCCTTCACGCCCCGCCGGTACAAGGCCCTGGAACCGTTCATCCGGCAGAACGTGGTGGACCTGCTCGAAAAGATGCTTTCCCGCGAAGAACGCCGCGGGGACCTGGTCAAGGACCTGGCCTACGACGTTCCCACCATCACCATCCTGACCCTGATCGGGGCCGACGTTTCCCAGGTGGACACGTTCAAGCGCTGGTCGGACTCCCGCGCCGCCATGACCTGGGGCGACCTCAGCGACGAACAGCAGATCCCGCACGCCCACAACCTGGTGGAGTACTGGCAGGAATGCCTGCGCCTGGTCCGGATGGCCCACGAACAGGGCGGCGACAACCTCACCGCGGACCTGGTCAAGGCCCAGCAGGACGGCGCCGAGATCTCGGACCACGAGATCGCCTCGGTCCTGTACAGCCTGCTCTTCGCCGGCCACGAGACCACCACCACCCTCATCTCCAACGCCCTGCGGGAGCTCCTGGCGCGCCCGGAGCAGTGGCAGCAGCTGGTGGAGGATCCCAAGAAGATCCCCGCCGCCATCGACGAGGTCCTCCGCTTCGCCGGCTCCATCGTCGGATGGCGCCGCAAGGCCCTGAAAGACACCGAGGTGGGCGGCGTTCCCATCGAGAAGGGCTCGCAGTTGCTGCTCCTGATGGGCTCGGCCAACCGCGATGAAACCAAGTTCACCGCCGGCGAGGACTTCGACATCGCCCGGCCCAATGCCCGCGAGCACCTTTCCTTCGGATTTGGCATCCACTACTGCCTGGGCAACATGCTCGCCAAGCTCCAGGCAAAAATCGCGCTCGAGGAAGTGGCCCGGCTCGCCCCCGGGCTGCAGCTCGACGCCCCAGAGGACATCGCCTTCCGCGAAAACCTCTCCTTCCGTGTTCCCGAGACCGTTCCTGTTACCTGGAAGGCCTAAGCACCATGCACAGCAACGATTTTGTCCAGTTCTTCGACGGCGGCATCGAGCCGAAGCTTGAAAACCTCGGCGGAAAGGGCGCGTCCCTGGTCACCATGACCTCCGCCGGCATGCCCGTTCCGCCCGGCTTCGTCGTCACCACCGCGCAGTTCGATGCCTTCATGGACGAAGCCGGCATCACGGCAAAGATCCACGAACTCCTCGCCGGCCTGGACCCGGAGGATACCCGGCAGGTGGACCAGGTGTCCGCAGCCATCCGCGAGGACATCTGCTCCCGCCCCGTGCCTGAAGAACTGCGCAGCATGACCATCGCCGCCTACCAATCCCTGATGGGACGCTTCGACGCCCCCGTCCCCGTGGCAGTGCGATCCAGTGCCACCGCCGAGGACCTGCCGGACGCGTCCTTCGCCGGGCAGCAGGACACCTACCTCTGGCTGGACGGGGTCAAGGCAGTCACCGACCACATCCGCCAGTGCTGGGCTTCGCTCTACACCTCCCGCGCCATCATCTACCGGCTCAAGAACAGCATCCCCGACGAAGGCCTCTCCATGGCCGTAGTGGTGCAGAAGATGGTCAACTCGAAGGTCTCCGGCGTGGCGATCACCATGGACCCCACCAACGGCGACCGGTCCAAGATCACCATCGATTCCTCCTACGGCGTGGGCGAGATGGTGGTCTCCGGCCAGGTCACCCCGGACAACATCGTGCTGGACAAGGTGACCCTCGCCGTCGTCACCGAACACCTGGGCGACAAGCACGCCGAACTGGTCCCGGACGCCGGCGCCAAGGGCCTGGTTGAACGCGAGGTCGACGACGAACGCCGGGGCCGCCGCAGCCTCACCGACGCCGAGCTCACCGCCGTCGCCCAGATGGCCAAGCGGGCCGAGAAGCACTACAAGTGCCCGCAGGACATTGAGTGGGCCCTCGACGCGGACCTCCCCGACGGCGAAAACCTGCTCCTCCTGCAGTCCCGGCCGGAGACGGTCCACTCCTCCAAGCCCGCACCGGTGACCGCACCCCAGCCCGTCGTCACCGGCGGCTACTTCTCCGGACTGAGCACCCCCGCGCTCAAACCGACTGCCTGACCCCCATCCGAGGCTTCACCCCCACCAAGGCTCACCGCCGAGCCCTCCTGAAAGGACCGCCATGTCCATGAAGTCGTTCCCCAAGCCCTCCGAACTGCCGGTTCCCGCCGGGGCCGAAGGCTGGGAAAAGATCTACCCCTACTACCTGGTGTTCCAGGACAAGCTCAAGGAGCAGGAGGACGCCAAGTTCTGGTTCTGCGACAGCCAGCACTGGCCCACCGTGTTCAAGCCCTTCGAGACCATCGGCGCCGAATTCGCGGTCAAGTGCCTGGGCCAGTACAACGCCCGGCACCTGATGATCCCCAACGCCAACGGCATCGAGTTCCGCATCCACCTGGGATACCTCTACATGTCCCCCATTCCCGTTCCGGAGGACCAGATCGCCGCCCGCGTGCCGCTGTTCGAGCAGCGCGTCGGCCACTACTTCCAGAACTGGGAGCAGCTGCTCAAGGACTGGCACGTCAAGGTCAAGGGCACCATCGCCGAGATGGAAACCATCTCCTTCCCCAAGCTGCCGGACATGGTCCCGCTCGAGGACATCACCTCCGGCAAGGGCAAAGACGGCTCCGAGAAGCTCCTGGAAAGCTACGACCGGCTCATCCAGCTGGCCTACCAGAACTGGCAGTACCACTTCGAGTTCCTCAACCTGGGTTACATCGCCTACCTGGACTTCTTCAACTTCTGCAAGCAGGTCTTCCCCAACATCCCGGACCAGTCGATCGCCAGCATGGTCCAGGGCGTGGACATGGAACTGTTCCGCCCCGATGACGAGCTCAAGCAGCTCGCCAAGCTCGCCGTCGAGCTGGGCCTGCAGCCCCACTTTGGAAACACGGACGACGTCGAGGCTACTTTGGGTGCCATCGCCGCCGCCCCGGGCGGGGACCGCTGGCTGGCCCAGTACGAAGGTGCCAAGGACCCGTGGTTCAACTTCACCGTGGGCAACGGCTTCTACGGCCACGACAAGTACTGGAACGTGAACCAGGAAATCCCGCTGGGCTACATTGCCGACTACATCCGGCGCGTGGACGAAGGCCAGGAGATCATGCGTCCCGTCGATGCCCTCATCGCCGAACGCGACCGCATCATCGAGGAATACCGGGACCTCCTCGAAGGCGACAACCAGGCCGTCTTCGACGCCAAGCGCGGCCTCGCCGCCACCGCCTACCCCTACGTGGAGAACCACAACTTCTACATCGAGCACTGGACCATGGGCGTCTTCTGGCGCAAGATCCGCGAACTCTCCCGCATGATGCATGCCGAGGGTTTCTGGACCCAGCCGGACGACCTGCTCTACCTGGGCCGCAATGAGGTCCGCGACGCCCTCTTCGACCTGGTCACCGGCTGGGGCGTGGGCGCCAAGCCCATCGGCCCCGACTACTGGCCCGAGGAGATCGAACGCCGCCGCGGCATCGTGGACGCCCTCAAGACCGCCCGCCCCGCGCCCGCCCTGAACACCCCGCCGGCCTCCATCACCGAACCCTTCACCCGGATGCTCTGGGGCATCACCACCGAACAGGTCCAGCAGTGGCTGGGAGCCGGTGAAGAAGTGGAAGGCGGCGGACTGCGCGGCATGGCCGCCTCACCCGGCGTGGTGGAAGGCCTGGCCCGCGTGGTCACCGACGCCGACCAGCTCTCCGAGGTGCAGCAGGGCGAAATCCTGGTGGCCACCGTGACGGCACCGTCCTGGGGTCCCATCTTCGGCAAGATCAGCGCCACGGTCACGGACATCGGCGGCATGATGAGCCACGCCGCGATCGTGTGCCGCGAATACGGCCTGCCGGCCGTCACCGGCACGGGCTCCGGGTCCACCACCATCAAGACCGGCCAGCGGCTCCGCGTGGACGGCACCAAGGGCACGGTTCAGATCCTGGACGCCGAGGACGACCTCGTGGTTGCCGGACCCGGCGCCCACAGTCACAGCCATGTCTGATCAGGACATGCCCTCAGGCGAATATTCCGCTGAAGACATGAACGAAAAGACGGTCCTTATCACCGGCGCCGCGGGCGGGCTCGGCAGGGCGTTCGCGCTCGGTTTTGCCGGCCGTGGATACCGGGTAGCGGTGGCGGACATCAACCTCGAGGGTGCCGAACAGACCGCCAAGCTGGTCCGTGAAGCGGGCGCCCACGCCGCTGCCTTCGCCGCCGACGTGACCGACGTCGACTCCACGGATCAGCTCGCCGCAAGCTGCGCGGAGTTCGGAAACGGACGCATCGACGTCGTCCTCAACAACGCGGCGGTGTACGCGGGGGTGACCCGCAGCCGCTTCGAGGACATCGATCCGGCCGAATGGGACCTGGTGATGAACGTCAACCTCAAGGGACCCTGGCTGGTGACCCGTGCCGCGAGCCCCTACCTCGGGGAAGGCGGACGCGTCATCAACCTTTCCAGCGCCACGATCTTCAGCGGCTCCGAGCAATGGGCGCACTACGTCGCCTCCAAGGGCGGCGTGGTGGCACTCACCCGGGTCATGGCCAAGGAACTGGGCCGGCGGGGGATCACGGTGAACGCGATCGCCCCCGGCTTCACGCTCACGGAAGCCAGCTATGGGCTCATGGAAAACGCCGAGAACTACGGCGTGGACCGCGGGGCCATCAAACGCGCCAGCCAGCCCGAGGACATTGTGGGCGCCGCCCTGTTCCTGGCCGGGCCTGACAGCTCCTACTACACCGGCCAGACCATGGTGGTGGACGGCGGCCGGCAGTTCATCTGACCGGCCACCCCCGCCCCCATCCAACCAACTTCAAGCAAGGAGGACCACAATGCCAACGATTCACTTCACCGACGCAGAAGGCACCGTCCGCGACGTCGAAGGCAATGCAGGCGATTCGGTCATGGAAACCGCGGTGCGCAACGGCGTCCCCGGCATCGTGGCCGAGTGCGGCGGTTCGCTGTCCTGCGCCACCTGCCACGTCTTCGTCCGCGAGGACTGCGCCTCGCAGCTGCCCGCCATGGAGGACATGGAGGACGAGATGCTCTACGGCACCGCCGTGGACCGTGAGGACAACTCCCGGCTGTCCTGCCAGCTCCGCCTGACGGAGGAGCTCGAACTGTTCGTCACCACCCCCGAAACCCAGGTGTAGCCATGGGAACGCAGGCAGTGGAGCAGGAAGCCGGAACGGCCACGATCCCCACCAGGACCGGGCTCCTGATCATCGGCGCCAGCCAGTCCGGCGTGCAACTGGCCGTATCGCTCCGGGCGCTCGGCTTCGACGAACACATCACCCTGCTGGGGGACGAGGACCACCGGCCCTACCAGCGGCCGGCGCTGTCAAAGGAGTTCCTGCAGGGCACCGTGGAAAGCGAATCCCTCATCTTTCGCTCCAACGACTACTGGGCCGAGCACAACGTGGACCTGGTCAAGGGCGAATACATCGTCCGGATCGACAAGGAAGCGGACGGCTCCGGAGTGGCACATGCGTCCTCGAGCCGGGAGTTTCCGTTCAAGCGGCTGGCCCTCACCGTAGGCGCCCGCGCCCGGAAACTGGAGATCGAGGGCAGTGGCCTGGACGGTGTGCTCTACCTCCGCAACGCCGACGACGCCCTGGCCCTGAAGGCAAAAGTGGGCGACGCCACGGATGTGGTGGTGATCGGCGGCGGGTTCATCGGCCTCGAGGCCGCGTCCAGCCTGCAGAAGATGGGGAAAAATGTCACCGTGCTCGAGTTCGGGCCGCGGCTGGTGGGCAGGGCCGTCGGGGAGGAAACAGCCGAATACTTCCTGCAGGCCCACCGCTCCCGCGGCCTCGACATCCGGCTCAACACCAGTGCGGCGCGCTTCACCGCTGACGACGGCGGCACCCGGGTTGCCGCCGTCGAGCTCCAGGACGGGTCGGTACTGCCGGCACAGATCGTCCTGATCGGCATCGGCGTCATTCCCAACACCCAACTGGCGGAACAGCTGGGCCTGGCCGTGGACAACGGCGTGGTGGTGGACCGGTTCGCGCTGGCCTCCGACGGCACCACGGTGGCCGTGGGGGACGTCGCCAACATGCCCAACCCCGTTCCCGGCTCCGAGCCCGGGGAACGGATCCGGCTGGAAAGCGTCAACAACGCCATCGAGCACGCCAAGGTGGCCGCGTATTCCCTGACCGGACGGCGCGAGGAGTACGCCGGAATCCCGTGGTTCTGGTCCAACCAGGCCGACCTCAAGCTGCAGATCGCCGGCCTGTGCAACGGCTACGACCGGACCTTGGTCCGGAACGACCGGGAACGCGGAAAATTCAGCGTCCTCTACTACCGCCAAGGACGCATCATCGCCGCGGACTGCGTCAACGCGCCGCTGGACTTCATGGCCGTCAAGAACGCGCTCGCCAAGGGCCTCAACATTCCGGCCGAGGCCGCCGCTGACCCCGGCACCCAACTCAAGACCATCACCACGGACAGCTAACTGCACCCAGACAGTAGGCCGGCCAACCCGAAGGAGCATTATGAGCACCCCCAAGACGCCGTTTGCCCCGGCAGAGCCCGGCACCGTCGCCGGTGCCTCCGGTAACGGACCTGACACCGGCGACGCCCTAGCCGATGCTTTCGCCGCGGACTTCAGCGTCCGCCCCATTCCCGCCGCGGGACCCGTCGACACCACCCCCATCGCCGGCACCCCCGCGGCCCTGGATTCCCTCGATGCGCTCTGGAAGGCAGTGGTCCACGAAACCCGGACCCGAGGCAACGACATCCACCTGCCCATTTCCCTGGCTTTCGCCGAACGGCTGTGCCGCGCCTACCCTGACGCGGATGCCGAACTGGTGCGGGTGGCCACGCTGCTGCACGATACCGGCTGGGCCCACGTGGATGAGTCCCGGATCCTCTCGGAAGGCTTTACGGGGGACTGGCGCAAGGCCACCATCCGCTATGAGCACGAGAAGCAGGGCTGCGACGTGGCCCGCCTGGTCCTCCCCGGACTGGGCTACGCCCCCGGGTTCGTGGACCAGGTCTGCGCAATCATCGACGGCCACGACACCCGGCCCGTGGCCCGCTCACTGGAGGACGCGCTGATGCGTGACGCCGACAGGCTGTGGCGGTTCGACCACGCAGGCATCGCCCTGGCTTCATCCTGGTTCGGAATGGATCCCGCCACCTACACGGACCGGCTGGCCGCCGAAATCATCCCGGAACTCATCACTGAGGCTGCCCTGGAGATGGCCACCGCGGACCTCTGCCGGTCCACCGCCCTGCTGAAGACGGCGGTGATCCGATGAGCTCCGCCACGCATGACGCACCGGCCCTGGCCACACGGTCCGGCCTTGCCCTGCCGCACACCCACGTGGACACCATCTACTTCGACGGCGCCTGGCAGCGGTCCCGGGGCACCGGCCGGAACACGGTCACCGACCCCGCCACCCGCGAAATCTGGGGCTCGGTCCCGGACGGCACCCCGGAGGACGTGGACGCCGCCGTCGGCTCCGCCCACAAGGCCTTCGACGGCGAATGGCCCCGGCTGGCACCGTCCGAGCGGGCCGCCTACCTGCTCCGGATCGCCGATGAAGTGGAGAAGCGCGCCGACGAACTCTCCCTGACCAACTCGCGGGAGAACGGATCCCCGGTGGCCGAATCCTCAGGCGCCGCCGCCAACGCCGCCGGGATCCTGCGCTACTTCGCCACCCTGGCCGGATACCTGGAACAGGAGGACGTCCGTCCCTTCCCCCGCGGCGGCGGCGAATCCGTGGTGCGGCGCGATCCCCTGGGCGTCTGCGCCCTGATCGCCCCGTGGAACTTTCCCATCAACCTGGTGATGATCAAGCTGGCACCGGCGCTGCTGGCCGGCTGCACCGTGGTGATCAAACCGGCGTCGCCTACCCCGCTGTCCATCCGGGTCATTATCGATGCCATCGCTGCAGCAGGCGTCCCCGCCGGCGTCGTCAACCTGGTCACCGGCTCCGGCCGGCTGGGCGACGTCCTGGTCAAGCACCCCGGGGTGGCCAAGGTGGCATTCACCGGCTCCACGCCCGTGGGCCGGAAGATCGCCGCCGCCTGCGGTGAGCTGCTGCGCCCGGTCACGCTGGAGCTGGGCGGCAAGTCCAGCGCGATCGTGCTGCCGGACGCGGACCTGGACGCCATGTCCCGGGTGCTGGTCAAGTCCTCCATGCGCAACACCGGGCAGACCTGCTACATCTCCACCCGCATCCTGGCCCCGGCCAGCCGGTACGACGAGGTGGTGGACATGGTCACGGCCACCATCGCCGCCGGGAAGCAGGGCGACCCCCTGGATCCGGACACGGTGTTTGGCCCCTGCGCCACCGAAGCGCAGTACCGGACGGTCATGGAATACGTCGAGTCCGGGCTGGCTGAAGGTGCCCGGGCCACCACCGGAGGACGCGCTGCGTCGCTGGCCGGAGGGCTGGAGGACGGCTACTTCATTGAGCCCACGGTGTTCGCTGACGTCACCCCGGACATGCGGATAGCCCGGGAGGAGATCTTCGGGCCGGTGATCACCATCTTCAAATACAACGACGCCGGCGGCAGCGTCGAGGAGGCAGTGGCACTGGCGAACAACACCGAGTTCGGACTGGGCGGCCTGGTGTTTGGCCGGGACGAGGACGCCGCGCTCGCCGTGGCGGACCGCATGGACACGGGATCGGTGGGACTGAACTTCTTCGCCTCCAACCACTCCGCCCCGTTCGGCGGCCGGCACGACTCCGGGCTGGGCACCGAGTACGGGATCGAGGGCCTCAACGCCTACCTAAGCTACAAGTCGATCCACCGGAAAAGGTAGGCTGCGGGAGCGTCACGCCGGGCAGCCTTTGAGGGCAAGGCCGACGGCGGGTCCCCGGGTTTCCGGGGCTTCCCCGCCCAAAGTGGGCCGAAAGCGTGCCGTGCGTGACGCCGTCGTCCGCTTGGCTATGGCAGCCGGGAGGGGCGCAGCAGGCTCGGCTCGCCCGCCCGGGCAGGGTCCAGCGGCACCGGGCTGACCAGCACGGCAGGGCCGCGGTGCAGGAATCCACTGGAAACGGCCCGGCAGCGGATGCCGCCGCGGCCGCGCATGGCCGGATGGGCGCCGGGGGCGAGCATTTCGTTCATCCAGGCGCAGGGCTGGGCGTGCCGGCCGCCGTGGAACCGCACCAGGTCCCCGCCGGATTCCAGCGCAAAGTCCTGCCCCAGCAACGGCGGCAGCTGGGCTCCGCGCAGCACCACATTCCGGCGGGTCAGCAGGGGGTCGAACGGCGCCGCGCCCAACTCGGCGGCGATGGCTTCCAGGGACTCGACGGCGAACAGGGTCACCGCAGCATCCATGTGTGCTGCCTTGCCGAAGAACCGGTCGCCCACGATGCCCTTGCCGGCCACCACCTCCACCATGTCCGCGTCCGTGGTGGGGACGTCGGCGGCACCCTCCCTGGCCCGGCCGAAATAGGCGTGCGCGGGGGACACCAGCAGGTGCAGGATCTCAACGTCGTACCGGAACCTTTCGGGCATACGGCCAGCCTAGGCCAGCCCGGCATTGAAATCCTGCCGCCGGATGGAAGGATCAGGAACCATGGAGACCTCACCTGCCAGCCGGGCCAGCGCGCCGCCCAGGCGCCGCACCGCCCTCTTCTGGGCATCTGCGGTCTGCGCCGCCGCCCTGACGGGCATCGCGCTGTGGATGCTGGCGGGAAACCCCGCTGTCCTGGGCGGGCACCCGCTGCTGCCGGGCATCCTGCTCGCGGCGGCCGTTACCGGCGTCGTCTGGGGAATCCAGCTCTGGCGCCGCCGTGACACTCCCCGGCCCCGCTCCCGCGTCCGGGCCGTTGCAGCTTGGGCGGCCCGGCTGGCCGTGCTGGTGCTCACCGCCGCGCTGGCCTGGCTCAACCCCTTCGCCTACCAGCCAGGGCCGGCGGCGGAGGCCGGGCCGGCATCCGACCTCACCGTCACCGAGACTCCCACCTCCATCACCATGTCACCCGAGGGCGGCACGACGACGAAGGGGCTCGTCTTCTACCCCGGCGCCCGGGTGGACGTCCGCGCGTACCAGGACATCCTTGCCCCGGCCGTCGGGGCCGGGTACAGGGTGGTCATCCTGAAGGAACCGCTGGGGCTCAGCCTGCTGGACGGAAACCAGGCCCGCGGCGCGATGGCGGACAACCCGGACATCGCCACGTGGGCGGTCGGCGGCCACTCCCTGGGCGGGGTGTCCGCGTCGTCCTTTGCGCTCAACAACACCGACGTCAAAGGCCTGGTCCTGTACGCGTCCTACCCCATCGATTCTCTGCAGGACCGAAACGGACTGTCCGTTCTGTCCGTGTCCGGCGGCAACGATGGGCTAAGCACTCCTGCCAAGATCGAGGCCTCCCGGCAGCTGCTACCCGCAGACACCGAATTTGCGGCTGTCCGTGGCGGAGTACACGCCTTCTTCGGCGACTACGGCCCACAGCCCGGCGACGGCGAACCGGGCATCAGCCGCCAGGCCGCCCAGCAGCAGATCGCGGCCGCCACCGTGTCCTTCCTGGGGCAGCTGTAAGGGGCCTCCAGGTTTCCGGCTCAGGCGCCCACGTAGGTGGCCAGGTGCCGCCCGGTCAGCGTCTCCCGGCCGGCCACCAATTCGGCCGGCGTTCCTTCGAAAACGATTTTGCCGCCGTCGTGCCCCGCGCCTGGCCCGATGTCGATGATCCAGTCCGCGTGCGCCATCACCGCCTGGTGGTGTTCAATCACGATGACCGACTTGCCGGAGTCCACCAGCCGGTCCAGCAGGCCCAGGAGCTGTTCGACGTCGGCCAGGTGGAGCCCCACTGTCGGCTCGTCAAGGATATAGACGTCGCCGGCCTCGGCCATCTGGGTGGCCAGCTTCAGGCGCTGGCGCTCGCCGCCTGACAGCGTGGTCAGGGGCTGGCCCAGGGTGATGTAGCCCAGGCCGACGTCAGCCAGGCGTTCCAGGACCTTGTGGGCGGCAGGTGTCCTGGCCTCACCCTCCGCGAAGTAGGCCAGTGCGGCCTCCACTGACAGGTCCAGGACGTCCGCAATGTTCATGCCGCCCAGAGTATATTCGAGGACGGCAGGCTGGAACCGGCGGCCTTCGCAGTCCTCGCAGGTCGATTCGACGGTGGCCATCACACCAAGCTCGGTAAAGATCACGCCCGCGCCGTTGCAGGTGGGGCAGGCACCCTCCGAGTTGGAGCTGAAAAGGGCCGGCTTCACGCCGTTGGCCTTGGCGAATGCCTTGCGGATAGGTTCCAGCAGTCCGGTATACGTGGCGGGATTGCTGCGGCGGGAGCCCTTGATGGCCCCCTGGTCGATCACGACGACGCCGTCACGCATCGCCAGTGAGCCGTGGATCAGCGAGCTCTTGCCGGACCCGGCGACCCCTGTCACCACACAGAGCACGCCCAGCGGCACGTCCACGTCCACATCGCGCAGGTTGTTGGTCGAAGCGCCGCGCACCTCCAGAGCCCCCTTGCGGGTCCTGCTGGAACCCTTCAGCCGGGCCCGGTCGCCCAGGTGGCGGCCTGTGATGGTGCCGCTGGAACGCAGCCCGTCGACGTCGCCCTCGTAGACAATCTCGCCGCCCCCTGTCCCGGCGCCGGGTCCGAGGTCGACCACGTGGTCGGCGATGGCGATCATTTCCGGTTTGTGCTCGACCACCAGAACCGTGTTGCCTTTGTCCCGCAGTTGCAGCAGGAGGGTGTTCATCCGCTCGATGTCGTGCGGGTGCAGGCCGATGCTGGGCTCGTCGAACACGTAGGTAACGTCGGTGAGCGAGGAGCCAAGGTGCCGGATCATCTTGGTCCGCTGCGCCTCACCACCGGACAGTGTGCCGGCGGGGCGGTCCAGGGAGAGGTAGCCCAAGCCGATTTCGGTGAAGGCGTCTAGCAGGTCGCGGAGCCCCGCGAGCAGGGGGCGGACGGAGGGCTCGTTAAGTTCGCGGATCCACGTGGCGAGGTCGCTGATCTGCATGGCGCACAGGTCCGCGATGTTCCTGCCGTTGATCCGTGACGCGAGCACCTCGGGCGTGAGCCGGGTGCCTCCGCAATCCGGGCAGGTGGCGAAGGTGACGGCCCGCTCCACGAAGCGCTTTACATGCGGCTGCATGGCCTCCACGTCCTTGGAGAGCATGGATTTCTGGATCTTGGGGATGACGCCCTCGAAGGTGAGGTTAACGCCCTCCACCTTGATCTTGGTGGGTTCGGCGTACAGCATCGTGTCCAGCTGCTTCTTGGTGAAGGACGCGATCGGCTTGTCCATGGGCAGGCCCATGCCCTCGAACAGGCGCCCGTACCAGCCCTCCATGGAGTAGCCGGGGACGGTGAGCGCGCCCTCGTTCAGTGACTTCGAATCGTCGTAGAGCGCGGTCCGGTCGATGTCGCTGATGTTGCCCATCCCCTCGCAGCGCGGGCACATGCCGCCCAGGTAGGTGACTTGGCGGACCACATTCTTCTCCACCCGGCCGCCCTTCTCGGTGCTCATGATGCCGCTGGCCTTGCGGGTGGGCACGTTGAAGGAGAACGCCGTGGGCGGGCCAACATACGGCTTGCCCAGGCGGCTGAACAGGATGCGGAGCATGGCGTTGGCGTCGGTGGCGGTGCCCACGGTGGACCGCGGGTTGGCGCCCATGCGTTCCTGGTCCACGATGATCGCCGTGGTCAGTCCTTCAAGGCGGTCCACCTCGGGGCGGGCCAGGCTGGGCATGAACCCCTGCACGAACGCGCTGTAGGTCTCGTTGATGAGCCGCTGCGACTCGGCGGCGATGGTGGCGAACACCAGGGAGCTCTTGCCGGAGCCGGACACGCCGGTGAAGGCGGTCAGCCGCCGCTTGGGCAGCTCAACGCTGATGTCTTTGAGGTTGTTCTCGCGGGCGCCCTGCACGCGGATGAGGTCGTGGGTATCGGCGGTATGGAGTCCGGCCGGCGACGTTTCCGTCCCCGGGTCCATGCTGGTGTCCGTGCTCAAGGTGTCCCCCTTCTCGTGGAGCGGCACCGCCGCGGGGCTGCGCTGGCAGCCCCGCGTCGGCGTCGTCCTTGTATACGTAACTGTTTATATGCCTAGGACTGCTGGTTGATGCGGACGGTGTTGCCGGCCGGGTCGCGGAAGGCGCAGTCGCGAATTCCGTAGGGCTGGTCGATGGGTTCCTGGACGACGTCGGCCCCGCTAGCCTCCACCCTGGCAAAGGCGGCGTCCACGTCCGGGGAGGACAGGACGATGGTGGCGTAGGTGCCCTTGGCCATCATTTCGGCGATGGTGCGGCGCTCGTCGTCGGTGATCCCCGGGTCCACGGCAGGGGGGCACAGGACGATGGAAACGTCCTTTTGGCCGGCGGGGCCCACGGTAATCCACCGCATGGTGCCGCGGCCAACGTCGTTGCGGATTTCGAAGCCCAGGGCGTCGCGGTAGAACGCCAGCGAGGCGTCGGGATCGGTGGCGGGAAGGAAGGTTGAGGAAATGTTGATGTTCATGTCAGTCATGCTATTTGCGCCTCCAGGGTAGGCGCTTCTCGATTCCTGACCGGTCTGGTGACCTGTTTCGCCACGCAGGCCGGGATCCCCGCCGTCGAATGCTGCGCCTCCTGTTTATAGACGCTCGGCGGCATGCCCACCAGCTCGCTGAAGCGGGTGCTGAAGGTTCCCAGCGAGGAACAGCCGACGGCGAAGCACACGTCGGTGACGCTGAGGTCACCGATCCGCAACAGCGCCATTGCCCGTTCAATCCGGCGCGTCATGAGGTAGCTGTAGGGGGATTCCCCGTACGCGAGCTTGAAGCGGCGGCTGAAATGGCCGGCGGACATGTGGACATCCCTGGCGAGGGATTCGACGTCGAGCGGCTGGGCATATTCCCTGTCCATCCGGTCCTTGACGCGGCGCAGCTGCATGAGTTCGCGCAGGTACGGGTCGGTGGGTGGGCTGCTGGTCACAGCTCCGATCGTGCTACGCGGCGGGGGTCTTGTCCAGACGTGGGGACGACGCAGGTCCGCGGTCAAATCGACCTCCCGCCGCAGGGTATGATTATCCCGCGGAGCAGCATGAGGTCCTCGCCCGAACAAGGCTTGAGTAACCCGGCATCCGGCACAACAACCCCCGTTTTACCCTCCTAAATCCTGCCCGGATACTGCCCGGGGACCTTTTGAAAGGAAGCCATGAACCTGCTGTGGGAAGTCGCCGGATGGGCAGGCGCTATTGCGATTCTCAGTGCCTACCTGGCCGTATCCATGGGCTGGCTGAAGGCAGGCAAGGGGTTCCAGACCGCGAATCTTTTCGGTTCCGTTGCGTTCATCATCAACGGCACCCTGCATGGCGCCTGGCCGTCCGTAGTCACCAACGTGGCGTGGTTCCTCATCTCCGCGGTGGCCCTGGTGCGGATGCGGGCGGAGGAGCCGCAGGCTGAGCCGGTGGAAGCCGCCCATGTCCAGTACCCGGGAGTTCCCGACTCGACCGGCCAGATGGCCGTCGTCGAGGCTTTCACCGATGCCTTGCCTGTCGTCACGTCCGCTCACTCGGTCCCGGAAGGCCCACGCCTGGCGCTTTAGCCTAAAGAAGGTCACGACGGCGGGTTGCCGGCAGGGCGCGTGTGCTTCACCCCAACCCGCAGATCGGGGAGAAGCATGCCGAGGACATCCGCCGCTCAATCCGGCTGGCCCACCGGCTGGGCCAGACCCGGGTGGTCACCATGTCCGGCCTGCCCGGAGGCGAACCGGGGGCGACTGTTCCCAACTGGATCGTGAACGCCTGGAACTCGGCGGCTCTGGATGTCCTGGATTACCAGCGGGGGATTGCGGCCAGCTTCTGGAAAGAGATCGACCAGCTGGCGCGCGAACTCGAGGTCAAGGTGGCCCTGGAACTGCACCCGCAGAACCTGGTTTTCAACATCGCGGACGTGCGCCGGCTGATTGAGGTGACCGGCGCCACCCATGTGGGGGTGGAGCTTGATGCCTCACACCTGTTCTGGCAGCAGATGGACCCGGTGGCAGTGGTCCGTGAACTTGGCCCGCTGGTGTTCCAGGCCGCGGCCAAGGATGTCCGGATCAACCCGGGGAACGCGGCCCTTTACGGAGTGCTGGACGACAGCTTCCGACGCCTTTCCCCGGAGGAGAACCGCACCAACCTGGACGGTGACGAATGGGCCAACGAATGGCCGCGGAAGTCCGCCTGGGACTTCGTGGCCCTGGGCCGTGGCCATGACACCGCCTACTGGACCGAGTTCCTGCGCGCCCTGCATGACGTGGATCCGGACATGCTGGTCAACATCGAGCATGAAGACATTTCGCTGGGCCGGATCGAGGGGCTTGAAGTGGCGGCGAAGGTCCTGCGGGATGCCGACGCGGCATTGCGGGAGTCGTTGGCCTCCACTGCTGTATGAAACGGGCTGTTCTGCCCTGCGGTTACAGCAGGGGATGGCTCTGGTTCTCCGGATCTCCGGCGCGGACGGTGGCGCGGTCAACTATGTCCTGCGCAACCGCGTAGACCTTGCGGTTCGTGTCCTGGCTTAGCTGGCTGATGAGCTCGTATGCCTGGTCTGCGGTGACGCCGGTGCGCCCCATCAGGATGCCCTTCGCCTGTTCGATGACCGCCCTGTTGCGGGCGGACGCGGCCACGGCCTCGGTGGCGAGCTGATGCCGGTCCGAGTGGATGGACGTGGTGAGGTCCACCACGACCCCCCAGACGCCAACCGCGTTGTCACCGTCCAGGATATGGTCCGCTGAGAAAAGCATTTTGTGCTGGTTGTTCTTCTGGTCCCGAATGGACACGTAGATCGACGATGGGCCGCCAACGCTTGAAACGTGATCCCAATAGGCCTGGACTCTTGGCCGGTCTTCAGGCTCGATGTGGGGAAGCACCATATCCATGGACGGGACCACGTCGCCCCGTTCAAAGCCGTACATGCGGTACAAGCCGTCCGACCAGTGGAAAACACCCTCGTCGAAGTAGTACTCCACAAGCCCGGTGGGGCAATCGAGGAAATCATCGCTGGGGATGTTGGCTGAAGCGGGTTTGGAAAATTGGTTGCTGGTTGTCACTGAGGGCCATTCGACGTGCTGTGTCCTGCCTTCCCCTGGCCCGGACGGGAGAAGAACAGGATATAGCAGGCTGGCCCGCTTTCGAACCCGTGGACCGGGGTCGGAATGGCCCACTTTTAGCGTCAATAACGACGGCGGGACCCCCGGGTCATCGGGGGTCCCGCAGCTCAATGATGGGCCAGATTGGCAACAGCCTTCCGCGCCGCGGCCGGGTCCAGGTCGCCCCAGGCCTTGCGCCACGAGTTCCGGATACAGGTGGACGTCGGCGGAAGCCATAGGAGTGGCCCACCGGCTCCAGCACCCGGCCGGCAGCAAGGCCGCCGGTCATGATCCCCCGCTGCGCACTGAGGAGAATAGGACGTGGCAGGGGAGTCGTTCCTGACCTACCCGCAGTCTCTACGGTGTGGCACCTATTCCGGTGTCTTCCGGAAATCGAACCGCATGAGGCCACCGGGGTGGTAAAGCGACGCCATCCGCTGCCTCAAACGCTTCATTGCCCGCGAAATTTACTACAGCCCTAAACGGGACTTGTCCCGGGCTGGCTGACGAACAAGAGGTCAGCTGTCAATGCAGCTAGGGCAGCTGCCCTAACGCCAACGCCGGCCCATCCCCTTCGAAGGATCCTTGTCGAACACGGAAGGGCCGTTGGCCGCACCACGGAAACCCGGACGCTCAGTTTGGTGTGTGATCCGAAAGGACTGGAGATCTTTCAGGATCCTCTGCCGATGGCTCTAATGTGGCTGCCTCCTGGGCAGCTTCAGAACGCCTGCGCCTTCTGCCGGCCAGGATCAGCGCGGCGGCACCTACGAGGATGGCCGCGGCCACCGTGCCGACGATGACCGGAAGATTGGACATGATGCCGTTCCCCGTGGTGTCTGAGGTGGCCTGAGCCGTGGGTTCTGTTGCTTTGGCCTCAGCCTCAGCCCCAGTCTGAGCCTCTGCGGCTTGGGCTTTGACAGCCGCTAGCGCGGGGATGCTCAGGTCCTGGGCCGGGAAGACCGTCACGGACATATCGGCGGTGTTGGTGACCAGGACGGACCCGTTGGGAGCGACGGCGAGATGTCCGGGGTTCCGGGCCGTCGGCTGGCTGCGGCGGACACTTGTTTCCCCTGGTGCGATGACGTTAAGGCTGCTGTTCTCAGAAAGAACATAGACAGTGCTGTCCGGGCCGATGGCGATTTCCTTTGGTCCGCCTGGAACCGGCACACGATAGGAGACAGCTGACTCTCCCGGCTTGATCACTGCGACGTCGTTTGAGGTGATGTTGGTGACGTAGACCGCGCCGTCCGGGCCTACCGCGATCCCGTGGGGAGCGCCGGCGCTGTCAGTTGTCTTCCTGACGTCAATGGTGCGTGAGACCGTGCCGTCGCCCGGGGCGATGACCGAGACGGTCCCGCCGCCCTGGTTGGTCACGTAGGCGGTGCCGTCCTGGGCTATGGCTACTTCCTTGGGATTGTTGCCGACGGTGACGTCGTGAGCCGGGGCGTCGGCTCCCAGCGGGATGATTGACACTGTCCCCAGTTCTGGGTTCGGAACAAAAACAGTGCCGTCGGCCGCGGCGGAAATGAGGTGGGCGCCGAAACTGAGGGGAATCGTGCGCGCCACCGCAGAGGAGCCCTTCGGAATCACCGCGAGCTTTTCCTGCTGATCATCGAGGGCCGACCCCTCGACAAACAGGGTACCGTCGGGGCCTATCGCGATCCCGTGCGGATTGACGCCTGTCATGAGCGTCTTGGTTGGCTTGCTCGCCGCCGCGGGAAGAACGCTTACGCCCCCGCTATCGCCTATATAAGCGGTACCGTCGGCGTCGATAACGACGCCGAGGGGCCCTTGGCCAACATCAACGACATCCCCCGATGCCATCGACGGGGCAGCACCAATCAACAAGATGCTGCCAGCGACAGCCACAGCTATGCCCGCGGTGAACCGCATGCACCTAACCCCCAAACGTTGATGAAGAAGACCTTCGACGAGCATACTTCCGGCAATCTATCCCCGAAGGCCACAGATCGCCTTGTCAGTTGGCTCGTTCGGCAGTTGCCTGATAAGCAGCGACCTTCTTCATCCGCATCACAATGACGCATCGGGAGATGATCAGCGCGTTCAGGCCGAGAGCGCTGTATTCGACTCCACCGGGCGACTTTGTGGTCATGTAGACGACGATCAGGATGAATGCCGCTGCCGTTAGGGCGATCGCGGCGATCAGGGGTGCTTTGGCTGTGGAGAGCCGGGTAACGATGTTCCAGGTCCCTACTCCGACGTAGGCGAGGGAAAGCACGCAGAAGACACCGATGATCGCGACGGCACGGCTCATGGCATCGCCGGGGATGTAGCCCCCGGGCCTCGCGACGGTATCCATGACGCGGATGAGCGCGGAGATGTTGGTATAGGCGTAGAAGCCGGACATGAGGCCCAGGAACACGGAGCTGCACCCCAGGACGAGCCGCCACCTCCGCGACTTCTCAGCGTCGAGCGGGGAGAGGACACCTCCGTCAGGGCCTGGCTCAGAAAGCCATGGCTGCCGGTGGGAATACTGCTGGTCATAGCTCAATGCGCGCGCTCCTTCTAGCATGCAGGAGCGCGCCTTGACGGCCCCCAAACAAGCAGAGCTTATACGGCACCGAGCCAACTCGGGACATCAGTGAAGCTGGGCCTTGTCTATAGGAACATCCCCGCCGGCCGCGTAATCGCTGCGCGGGCGGAGCCCCTACCGACCCCAGCTAAGCTTCCGTGAACTCTTTCTTGGATGGGGGGCAATACTTCTTTGTGACGACCGACAGTGAACTCATCCATAGATCCCGCGAGGATCTTCAAGCCTTTGCCGAACTGTACGACAAGTATTGCCGTTCGGTGCATAGGTATGCGGCGACCAGGGCGGGGAATCCGTTGCTGATGACGTCATGGCACAAACCTTCCTGGTGGCATTTGAAAGCCGGGAATCCTTTGACCATCAGTGGGAAGATGCGAGGCCATGGCTCTTCGGCATCGCCACAAATTTACTTCGCCGTCACCATCGCACTGAAGCCAGAAGGCTCAAGGCTTTCGCCAAAGCCGCTGGCCGGGATAACTACGGTGTCGAGGTGCTGGGCGGGGGAGCTGTTCCATCCCGTGACCTGCCGCCCTGCCTTGAGCAGGTTGGCGGCCCTCGGTGCCCCATCAGGCCCAGCCCGACGAACCCCGGCACGCTGTGGTGCGGGACTCGTCGGGGCGGGGGAGGCGTTGCCGTTGTTTACCTGGCGTCCTCCACGAGGACCAGGTCGCGGCCGTTGGTTTCCGGGGTGAAGAACGTGGTGGCGAACGAGATTGCCGCCAGGACCAGCGAGTAGATCGCGGGAACCAGCCAGGAGTGGTTGGTTGCCGCCAGCAGTGCGACGCCGATCATCGGGGCAAAGCCGCCGGCGAGCACCGCGGAAAGTTCGCGGCTCAGGGCCACGCCGGTGAAGCGGTGCTGGGAGCCGAAGAGTTCCGGGAGCAGGGCGCACTGCGGACCAAGCATGGACTGCACGCCGAGGGCGATGCCCACGACCATGACCGCCCAGACCAGGGCGACGTTGCCGAGCGTGACCAGGTAGAAGGCCGGCAGGGCGATGACGGCCTGGAAGAGTGCACCGTAGCGGTACACGGGAACCCGGCCGAAGCGGTCGGAAAGGGCACCGAAGGCAACGACCAGCACCGCTGCGAAGCCCGCGGCGATCAGCAGGCCGGTGGGGCCGATGAACTTGTCACCGGGGAAGACGCCGGCCGGCATGCTGATAAAGGACACCAGCAGTGCGGAGTAGATGGACGAGTTGCCGTTTTCGCCCATGCGGAGGCCAATGCCGACCAGCACGTTCTTCTTGGAGTGCTTCCAGATCTGGCCCACCGGGTTCTTGACCACGGCCTTGTGCTTCTCCAGTTCCTGGAAGACGGGGGTCTCCTTGAGCCGGAGGCGGATGAACACGGCAATCGCGATCAGGATGATGCTGGCAAGGAACGGAACGCGCCAGAGCCAGCCCTGCAGGACCTGCTTGTCCGCCAGGGCCATCAGGGCGAAGGTGCCTGCGCCCAGCAGGGTCCCCAGCTGGATGCCCACGAACGGCAGGGAGGCAAAGAAACCACGACGACGGCGCGGGGCCACCTCCGAGATGAGGGTGGTGGCACCTGCCTGCTCGGCACCGGCGCCCAGGCCCTGCAGGATGCGCAGCGTCACCAGGAGCACCGCTCCCAGCATTCCCGCCTGTTCAAAGGTGGGCAGGAGGCCGATGGCGCAGCTGGACAGGCCCATCAGGCCGATGGTCAGGATGAGCACCATCTTGCGGCCGAAGCGGTCCCCGATGTGGCCGAAGACCACGCCGCCGAAGGGCCGCGCCGCGAAGCCGACGCCGTAGGTGGCGAAGGAAGCGATGACGGCGCCGCTCTCGCCGAGAGGCGCGAAGAACAGCGGGCCGAAGATCAGGGCCGAGGCCAGGCCGTAGATGTAGAAGTCGTAGTACTCCAGGGCGGAGCCCACGGAGCTGGCAAGTGTTGCCCTTCGCAGCTGGTCCGGATCGACGACGGCGCCGTCCGTGGTGGCCTGCGGTGAGTTAGTACGAGTTGTCACGAAAACTCCCTCTAATGCACTCCAGGCCCCCGTTGGCCTGGTGGGATAGCGACAACACCTGTTGTGTCGATCACTATGCTGAACACAATACAGCAAGCTGAACGACTGGCAACAGTTTTCGGATTTGAGTTACGAAAAGCCGATAGTTCGGGTGCGCTTAGCCCATCGGATTGCCCAGCGAGTGGGCCAGTTCCTGCAGTTCCTTGACCATTTGGGAGCCCTGCTCATGGGTATAGGTGGCCTTGAGGGCGGTTACCGAGAGGCCCAGGCTGGGGCCGTGAGCTCCGCGGGTGGGGACGGAGACAGCCAGGCACACCACGCCCGTGGTGGATTCCTCGTCCTCGAAGGCGAAGCCCTGCTCGCGGATTTCGCTCAGCTGGGCCTTCAGTTCCGCCCCGGTGCGAAGGGACTTGGGCGTGAGGACGGGCAGTTCGGCGTCGTCGGGGAACATCTCCTCGATGTCGTGCCGATTGAGTCGGGCGATCAGGGCCTTGCCCACCGCGCAGAGGGAAACGGGCATCTTGTCGCCGATGTTGGAGGTCAGGCGCACCGCGGGATGGCCCTCGTACCGGGCCAGGTAGATAACATTGGTGCCGTCCAGCATCGCGATCCGGACCGTCTCGCGTGAGAGGACGGAAGCCTGCTCGCAGTACCGGTAGAACTCCTGGACCTCATCCATCCGCCCAAGGTAGGCGGCGCCCAGTTCCACCAGTTTGCGGCCCAGGGTGAATTCCGCACCCTGCCTGCTGATCAGCCGGGCCTCTTCCAGTGCCAGCAGGAGGTTGGAGGTGGAGGACTTGGGAATGCCCACTTCGCGTGAAAGGTCGCTTAGTGTCAGCCGGCCGGTCGTCGAGGCGGCGAGGGCATCCAGTACGGCTGCTGCCCGGGTGACAGCCGGCGCCGGCGAGGAGGCTCCCGGCTTTTCCGATGAAGACGGGGCATGGGAATCGGCCATGATTCTCCTTAGGTCGCCGGGGCAGACTTCGCTGCTCGTTCAGTCAACTGAACGCAATCCATCATAAGGGCGCCGGCGGCCTCGGTTGTTTGCCGTCAGTCCACCGTGCTGCTGAGGGTGCCGATGCCCTCCACTACGATGTCCACCCGGTCCCCGGGTCCGATGGGTACCACTGTTGCGGGGGCGCCGGTCATCACCACATCGCCGGGTTCAAGGGTCAGCCACGAGGTGACGTAGATGAGGCAGTCCACTACCGAGGAGGGGAGGTTGAAGGTCCCGGAGGTGGCCTTGGCTGTTCCGTTGACGTAGACGTCGATGGCCACCTTTTCGGGGTCCGCCAGTCCGGTTTCTATCCAGGGGCCTATGGGTGTGTAGTTGAGGCCGGCCTTGCCTTGGAAGTTCCGCTCGTCCACCGCGTTCTGGTCCACGTTGGTGACGTCGTTGACGCAGGTGTAGCCGAGGACGTGCTCAAGGGCGTTTTCCGCGGTCAGGTTTGCTGATGTCCTGCCGATCACGACGGCGAGTTCACCCTCAGCATTGACCGTGCCGTGACCGCGGACAGCGGTGATGGCGTCTCCCGGCCCGGCGACGGTGTGGACGGACTTGTGCCACGCCTGGATGGGCAGGTGATGGTCATTCAAGGTCCGGTTGTGGCCAATGCCGAGGACGACGGCGGGCGTCACCGGGGCGAGGAACGTGGCCTCGCTGTGTGCGGTGGCGCCGCCGGTGTACCGGAGGGTCTCCTCAAACGGGTCGATGATGTGGTGCCATTCCCCGTCGCGTTCGATCGCGTGCTGCGGGCCTGCTGCTGTTTTCAGTCTTGCGATGCGCACCGGTTCTCCGCCCAGTCCTAGTAGAAGTGGACCGTGTCCACGAGGTGGGGCAGGTCCCCGCCGTCGAGGAACGTCCGGAGATTGCCGCAGAACCGCTCCGTGATGAGGCGGTTCTCGGCGGCGCTGAGGGCCGAGGTGTGGGGTGAGACCATGACCTTGGGGTGGTTCCACAGGGGGCTGTCCTGCGGCAACGGCTCCACGGCGAAGACGTCCAGGCAGGCGTAGCCCACCTGGCCGTTTTCCAGTGCATCCAGCAGCGCATCCTCGTCCACCACAGTTCCGCGGCCCACGTTGACGAACGTGGTCCCGGGCTTCATGGCGGCAAACATCTCCCGGTTGAACAGCTTTTCCGTGTAGGCGGTTCCGGGCAGGGTGTTTACGACGGCGTCTGCCGTGGCCAGGAGGGCAGGAAGCCCGGCGTTGTCCACAACCTGGTCGATTCCGTCGATGGGCTCCACGCTTCGTTTGCTGCCGCTGACCTTCATTCCCAGGGCCCTTGCGATCCGGGCCGTTTCCAGTCCGATTTCCCCGAGGCCGCTGATGACCAGGGTCGATCCGTTGACCAGCCGGGTGGGGACCCGGAGGCTGGGCCATGCCTTCGCGGCCTGGTCCTGGGCAAGTTCGGCGCTGCGCTTGAAGCCGTTGAGGATTCCCATCGCTGCGAACTCTGCGAGGGGCAGGGCGTGCACCCCGGCGGAGGTGGTGATTTTGAACTTCTGCAGGATGTCCTGCTCAAGGCCTGACGCCCTGACCGCCCCGCCCGCACCGGCCGCCATCGCGTGGACCCACTCGAGCCTTGGGTTTTCCCGGGCGATACGCGCCAGACCGTCAGGGCCCTCGTTGGGGAAGCCGTACAGCACCTCGGCGCTGTTGAGCATCGCCCAGTAGCGCTCTTCCTGCTCACCCGTCCGTTTGAAGGCCGGATCCCCTGCGTGGTCGGCCGGGTAGCGCTCCGGCGGCAGGAGGTCCGGCTCGTAGAGGACGGTGATGGAGAGATCAACGGCACGGATCCGGTCCACAAGCTCTGCTTCGAGCGGGACGGCAATAGCCACAGTCTTGGTGGAAGTCATGCGTTCAGCATACTGGGTGTAGTTCTGCCTACTGAACACTGTTGCCAGATTTCTTTGAGCTGGTTCCACCCGCGCAAGTTAACTGGGAGCTTACCCACCCCGGTCGAGCTCTTCCGGTTCCCTCGTTTGCAAAGCGGGCTGGCTTCTCCAGGGGTTTTTTGTGTCGGGTTAGCGATCAAGGGCGACTCGTTGCTGTGGCAGGTAATGCGGATTTGGAGGCGAAGCTGACACACGTTGGTCAGTAGCTTGAAGCCAGGTTGGGGTCTGCTTCTTCTTTACGGCAGTTAAACGGCGCGGGTAGACGGCTGCGGGACCCTGGATGTCCAAGGTCCCGCAGCTTAAAGGTGGTCCAGTTTGGTGTTGTTACTGGTTCGCGTAGGGGTCGGCGATGCCGATGTATTGGGTGGTGGTGTATTCGGCGATGCCTTCGGACCCGCCTTCACGTCCCAGGCCTGATTGTTTGACGCCGCCGAAGGGCGCTGCGGCGTTGGAGATGACGCCGGCGTTGAACCCGACCATGCCGAACTCGATCTGTTCGGCCACCCGGAGGAGCCGGTTGAAGTCCCTGCTGTAGAGGTAGGAGGCGAGGCCATACTCGGACGCGTTGGCCAGCCGGATGGCGTCTTGCTCGGTGCTGAAGGTGGTGACGGGTGCGACGGGGCCGAAGATTTCCTGGCCCAGGATCGCCGCGTCGTTGGGGACGTCCGCGAGGACGGTGGGCTGGTAGAAGTAGCCGGGCCCATCCACGGGCGCCCCGCCGGTCACTGCCACGGCCCCGGCATCGACGGCGGCAGTCACCAGGGCGTGCACGTCGTCGCGGGCGCCGGCGTCGATGAGCGGCCCTACCTGGGTGGCGGGGTCGGTGCCGCGGCCGGTGTTAAGGGCGCCCATGGCGGCTGCGAACTTGGCGGTGAATTCGGCGGCGACGGTTTCGTGGACGAGGAATCGGTTGGCCGCGGTGCAGGCTTCGCCCATGTTCCGCATCTTCGCGGCCATGGCCCCGTCGACGGCTTTGTCGAGGTCTGCGTCGTCGAAGACGATGAACGGGGCGTTCCCGCCGAGTTCCATGGAGGTGCGGAGCGCGTTCTGTGCGGCGTCGGCCATGAGCCGCTTGCCGACCGGGGTGGAGCCGGTGAAGGACACTTTCCGGAGCCGGGAGTCTTTCAGCAGCGGCCCGGAAATCCCGGATGCCGAGGATGAGGCGACGACGTTCAGGACCCCGGCGGGCAGGCCGGCGTCGAGCATGGTTTGGGCGAAGTACTGGGCCGTGAGCGGGGTGAGTTTGGCGGGTTTGAGGACCATGGTGCAGCCGGCGGCGACAGCCGGGGCGACCTTGCGGGTGGCCATGGCCAAGGGGAAGTTCCAGGGGGTGATGAGCAGGCAGGGGCCGACGGGTTTGTGCTGGACGAGGATCTTGTTTTTGCCTTCGGGGGTGGTGAGGTAGCGGCCGTAGTCGCGGACGGTTTCCTCGGCGAACCAGCGCAGGAATTCGGCGCCGTAGGTGACTTCGCCGCGGGCTTCGGCCAGGGGTTTGCCCATTTCCAGGGTCATCAGCAGCGCGAAGTCCTCGGCGCGTTCGGTCACCAGGTCGAAGGCGCGGCGCAGGATCTCGGACCGAACCCGTGGTGCCGTGCGGGCCCACGCGGCTTGGGCGGCGTCTGCCGCGTCCAGCGCGGCGACCGCGTCATCGCTCGTGGCCGACGCGAGGGTCGCGAGCACCTCCCCGGTGGCGGGGTCGTGGACGTCGAACGTGCCGCCGTCGGACGCCTCCACCCACTTCCCGTTGATCAGCAGGCCGGTAGGCACGGAGCCTAGCAGGGTGGTTTCGCGGTCAATCATCAAAGTCGTGGATTCAGCCACTTTGGACTCCTTTATGCGTAGCTCATGTTGGATGACGTCGGGCCTGTGGCGGAGGTCTCCGTGCTCGCCGCGGACACAAGGCCGGGGTAATGGGATGCGGCCCAGTCACAGGCCTGCTGGACGTCGTGGTGCAGTTGTTCGGTCAGGGACTGGACGTCCGGGAAGGCTTGTTGGGGCCGCAGCTTAACCTGCAGTTCCACGCGGATTTCTTGTCCGTAGAGGTCTTCGTTGTGGTCCAGGAGGTGGGCTTCGAGGAGCTTTGGCCCCGTTTCGCCGTAGAAGGTCCGACGGCGGCCCACGGATACTGCGGCAGCGGCCCACCTGCCTGGTCCTAGCCTGACAAGTGCCACCCAGACACCGTCAGAAACTTCCTCGTCGGAAACGGTGATGTTGGCGGTAGGAAAGCCGAGGAGCCGGCCCCGCTGGTCTCCGTGTTCGACGATGCCTTCGATGACTGTCATCGTTTAGCCCTTACGGCCGTCTGCGGCAAGGTGCCCTGCAGGACGGTGTCGAGCCAGGGGACGCGGTTGAAGAACCTGCTGATCTTGGAGGGGGCGGTCCAGCGGTAGGCGTCGTGCTCGTCGTTGATGGTCAGCCGGCGCCGGACGCTGACGGCAGTGTACGTGTGCACCAGCCAGGGGTTTCCGTCGTCGTCAGAGATGATGAGCTGGTCAGCTGGCGTGAAGGATGCGAGATCCTGCACCGTGAGGCCTGCTTCTTCTTCAAGCTCGGCCAGTGCCTGCTGCTGCGGGGAAGCGCCCGGCTCGAGGTAACCGGTGATGCAGTGCCAGAGGCCGCGCTCGTGCCCGACGGACTGGCTGCGTTTGAAGAGGGCAATCCGGCCGCGCCATTCGACAACCACAGCCACAACTTCCCGCGGTGCACAGGGCGGGGGCGTGTCTTTCAGTTCCCTTGTCTCCTGCAGTGTTGCGGTGCTCATCCGGCGCTCCTGGTGGGTGTGGCTATCGGGGCAGAGAGACGTTGGGGAGGATTCCGGTAATCCTCCCCAACGTCTTGTACTCGGTTTCTTACAGGGTCTGTCCGGCGAGAGTGCGGTCGAGCATCTCGTGGCCGGAGAGGCGCTGGCGCCGATGGGTGGCGAAGTAGACGCCGGTCGCGACAGCGGCTCCGATGTAGTAGGAGAGGTCACCAATCTGCGGGAAGGCAGCTGCGATGGGGCCGGTGTAGATAGAGGACATCCAGAAGGGGGAGGAGAGCGCGACGCCGGCGGCCCAGGCCACGAAGCCCCATTCGAACTTGCGGGACTTGTCGAAGAGTTCGCGCAGGCCGCGCTCGGTGCGGCGCCCGCCATAGAGGTAGTCGCAGACCAGGACTGCGACGTAAGGGGCGATGCAGTAAGCGGTCAGGTTCAGGAATGCCGTGAATCCTTCATTGAACCCTTCCTGTCCCCAGAGGGCCACGAGGTACGAGGCGATGCAGATGAAGATAACTGCGGTGTGGCGCTTGACCGGTACGCCCATCGTCTGAATGGAGATGGCACCGCCGTAGACGTTGAGGAAGTTCTGGGTGAAGGATGACAGTGCGACGACGCCCAGCCCGACGGCGGCCCAGGGGCCCATCGTTTCCTTGAGCGCGCCGATGCTGTCGGTAGCCGTGGTTGTGGAGCCGAGCAGGGTTCCGAGGATGCCCATCCAGACAAGAGTGACGAAGTTGCCGAGCATGGTGGCCCATCCCGCGCCGCGGCGGTTACCGGGGGTGTTGGGAAGGTAGCGGGAGTAGTCCGAAGCGAACGGCATCCAGGCGACGATGAAGGAGAAGAACCAGCCGAAGAAGATGATCCACCCACCGACGCCGTCGAAGCCCTTGGCGGATTCATTGAAAGTGTTTTCGATGCGCCCGTTGGCGGCGGCCACCACGGTGATGAAGATGAAGCCGATTACCAGCACGAAGGACAGGATGCGCTGCAGGAAGTGGATCAGGTTGTACCCGATGACGGCAACGCCAAGCTGTATGCCCATAAGAATCAGCGATGACACCCAGAACGGGATGTCTGTCAGCAGCGCGATGGCTTTGCCGCCAAGGATCACTGTAACGGCGGCCCAGCCGATGCCGGCGAAGACATTCACGTAGGCGACGGGGAAGAGGTTGCCGATGAATCCGAGCGGTCCGCGGCCCTGCATCTGCTGCGGGACACCGAGCCGGACTCCCATTTGGGACAGGTATCCCATGCCTGCCGAGGAGGTCACCCCGGCGAGGATGATGGCCAATGCCGCGGCCCAGAAGGGGAGTCCGAAGTAGGTGGCGCTGAAGCCGAGGACGACGATGGGGAAGTTCATTCCTGCGGCGAACCAGAGGAAGAACTGGGAGCGGGGTTTGCCGTGCCGTTCGACGTCGGGGATATGTTCGATGCCGTAGGGCTCGATTTTGGTGAGGCTGTTGCGGTAACCGCGGTCTTCGGCGACGCTGTCTTCGGCAGCGCGCAGGGTGTCAGGGCTCATCTTTATGTCCTAATGTGGAAGGCGCACCTTTGGTGCGCTGCTTACGAGCAGATTGGGTCGGCGTGGCTGGTGCCTGTCGGAGGGTGGCCAGCCGCGCCGGCCGTTTAGAGTTCGGCGAGTTCAGCGCCGTCGAAGAACCGTCCGGCCTTGTAGACCATCGGGGTGGTGTCGCTGGTTTCGGCGTGGCGGACCCGGCAGATGAAGACCGTGTGGGTCTTGGCCTGGAATCGTTCCTGGATTTCTGCTTCGAGGGAAGCTGCGGAGCCGTCCAGGAGTGGGCTACCCTGGGGTCCTTCGTGCCAGTCGAGTTCAGCGAACTTGTTGGGTGCCTTGGAGGCGAAAACTTTGACTGTATCCAGCTGTTCTGTGCCGAGGATGTTGATGCCGAGGTGGCTGGAGGAGAAGAGAGCAGAGTAGGTGCTCGAGGTCTTCTGGACGCAGACGAGCACCAGGGGCGGTTCGAGGGACACTGAGCAGTACGAGTTCGCTGCCAGCCCCTTGGGAGTTTCCCCTTCCTTTGTGGTTACCACCGTGACGCCGGTGATGAACTGTCGGTTGAAGGACTTCATCAGGTCCGGGTCCAGCTCGGGGAACTCCTCGCCGCCTGAGGCTGCCGGTGTGGCGATGCCGCGCAAGGGCCTGATGCCGAGACCGGCGAGCAATTCGCTGCCGTCCCAGGTCACGGACTCCGTAAGGATCTTTCCGTTGTCCAACGTGAGGATGTTCGAGCCGCGGGTCTGAACGGTGAGTCCCGTCGGGGGTACCCCGAGGTATTCGTTGGTATGGGTGCCTGTGGAGGTCCAGAAGACGGCGACGGTCCCGTCTCCTTCGACGACGTCATCGACCGTGGTGCGCAGGTCAGGGAAGGCCTCCCGGACCGCTGCGATCTCTGACTTAAGGCCGGCAAGGTCAACGGTTGCGCCCGTTGCTTTGCTGGTGCGCGTGTAACCGGGGGCTACCAGGCTGTCCAGGGCTTCAAGGTCACCCTTGTCCCAAGCTGCCAGCCACGCCGATGTGATGAGCGGTTCCAGGGTCTGTTGCATACCAATTACGGTAATGCAGCTCACAAGATGAGGTCAAGAGGAAGAGCGCATTTCTCCAAATTTCCCGGAATTGCGGCGATCTCACGAAAGCGCGACCTCCCTATTGACGCTCATGATGCATGCAACATAAGCTTTCATGTATGCAAGATGATCTCGAAACAGTTGGGGAGGCGGCCGGGCAGGACGGCCTCCTTCATCGGATCCGCCGGCTTGTCCTGGGAGGCGACTTTCCTCCCGGGGCTGTCCTGCCCGAAGCTTTCCTGGCACAGGAGTTCGATGTAAGCCGTACGCCCATCCGGGAAGCCTTGAAGCAGCTTCAGCACGAAGGTCTCGTAGAGATCCGCCCGAAGGTGGGCACCTTCGTGCGGGAGCCCACACGCAGGGAGATCATCGAGCTTTTCCAGCTCAAGGAATCCATGGAAGGACTCGCGGCATCCCTTCTGGCCCGCCGCGGGGAGGTCCCGGAACTGGCCGTCTTGCGGCGGAACCTTGAAGAATCGGAAATGGCCTCACTCACCCACGACACCGATGCCTACGCCCGGCTCGTCCACGAGTTTCACTGGACCATCATCCGGGGCTCGGACAACACCAAGCTCGTAGAGCACTACGAGCGGCTCATGAACCAGCTCGCTTACCAGCGGCTGGTCCTGCGCACAGTTGAACATCCCGGCAGGCTCGAAGCCTCCACCCGGGAACATCGGGCAGTCCTGGAAATGATCGAACACAAAGACCCCTTCGGAGCCGAATCCGCCATGAGGAACCACGTTCACGCCTCCTCACGAGAGGCACTGAGCGACCCGGCAACGGACCTCCGGCGTTGAACACACCACGAAAGGAAGCCATGCGCTTCTCCATGAATGAGGAGACCGAATGATGAACGACCAAAGGTTCGGCATCCGCAAAATCGTCTACTACAGCGAAGAAATCCTGACTGAGAACGGCCTTTCCCCGGCCGTACCGGCAGTCCGCGCCACGGCAGCAGCAGTGGTCACCAACCCCTGGTTGGGCGGAACGCCCACCGATGACCTGGGGGCGGAAGTCGTCCAGCTCGCTCCCGTCCTGGCACGCAAGCTCACCGATGTGCTTGCCGCCAACCTTGGCGGCGTGGAAGCCATCCAAGCGTTCGGCAAAGCGGCGATCGTAGGCACCGACGGCGAGATCGAGCATGGCGCCGCGCTCATTCACACCCCTTTCTTCGGCAACCTGGTGCGGGAATTCTTCGAAGGCGAGTCAATTATCTGTTTTGCCGACGACCGTGCCGACGCCGGAGCCTCGCTCGTCGTCCCGCTGTGGCACAAGAACGCGGCTGCAACCCGGACCCACTACCAAACCATCACCACCCGCGTCAGTGACGCGCCCCGCGCGGACGAGATCGTCGTCGTCGTCGGGGCCTCAACCGGCCCCCGGCCCCACTCCCGTATCGGTGACCGCCTCACCGACCCCATCGTCAAAGCAGAAACGCTAGGAGAACTTGTCTCATGAGCATCCGTAAAATCGTTACCGTCACCGAAGACGTCCTCACCGAAGGAGGCCGGGAAGTCAGCCCCGCAGCCCGGGTCGCCGTCGTCGCAGCCATCGTCAAGAACCCCTGGGCCGGCCAAGGCTTCGTTGAAGACCTCTCCGAAGGCATCGACGCCAACGCCTCGGACCTCGGCGCGCTGCTCGCCCCCCGCGTACTGGAGGCCCTTGGTGCCCCCGCCGAAGCGTACGGCAAGGCAGCCATCGTCGGACTTAACGGCGAAATCGAGCACGGCTCGGGACTCATCCACACCCTGGCCTTCGGCAACCACTTCCGCGACGCGGCCAACGCCACCACGCTGCTGCCCGCCGTGGAAAAGCGCGGCCCCGCAGGTGTCCTCTTCGACATCCCGCTCAAACACATCACCGATGCGACCATCCGCTCCCATCACCAGAGCATTGAAGTCCGCATCAACGATGCACCGCATGCCGACGAAATCGTGATCGCCCTCGCCGCCGGTGCCCAGGGCCGGCCCCAGCAACGCCTGGCAGCCTTCTCCACCGAAAAGAACTGAGGTGTCATCCGCCGTGAGCCGCGAGCGTCTTGCGCTGATCCACGGGGTGGGACTGGACAGCTCAATGTGGAACCCCCTGCGTGAATTCCTGGAACCGGAATACGACGTCCAGGTCCTGGAACTCCTTGGACACGGACACCGACCACCGGCACCCGAAGGAATCACGCTTGCCGGGCTCGCGGCGGACATCGCCGAACAGCTCGAACCCAACACCCATCTGGTGGGCTTCTCGCTCGGCGCCCTCGTGGCGCAGCACCTGGCCCGGTTCCGTCCCGACCTGGTCGCCAGCCTGGTCTCAGTCGCATCCGTCTGCGCACGCACCTCGCAGGAGCACGCCGCCGTCATGGTAAGACTGGCGTCCGCCGAATCGGACTTCCCTGCAACCATCGAAGCATCAATCCAACGCTGGTATCCGCAAGGATCCAACGTCCCCGCGGAACTGGTCGAAGCAACACGTGAAGTACTGCAGGGCAACGACCCAAAGTCCTTCCTGGCCTGCTACCGGGTATTTGCCACAGCAGACGCCGAAATCGCCCCGGAACTGCCCCACATCTCCGTTCCCTCCCACGCCGTGACAGGCGAACTGGACCCGGGCTCCACCCCGGAAATGAGCGCACGTCTGGCAGCAGCCATACCCGGCTGCACCTACTCCATCATCCCCGGCGCACGTCACATGATGCCGGTCGAGCGTCCCCAGGAACTCGCCCACACCCTGACCGCCTTTATCAAGGAGCATTCACATGTCCGCTGAACTCCGCTATGACCACTTCATCGGGGGTACCTGGACTGCCCCGGCCGGCGGGGAATACTTCGCCAGCACCAACCCCGCAACCCTGGAAACGCTGTACAAAGCAGCCCGAGGCAACGAGGAAGACGTCCGTCGCGCTGTGGCAGCAGCCAAAGACGCGTTTGAATCCCCCTTGTGGCGCGACCTCACCGCCACCAAACGCGGCCACCTCCTCCGCCGCCTCGGCGACCTCATCGGTGAGCACGCAGACGAGCTCGCCGAACTGGAAACCCTGGACAACGGCAAACTCCTGCGCGAGATGCGCGGCCAACTCGCCTCCCTGCCCGAGTACCTGTACTACTACGCCGGGCTCGCGGACAAGGTCCAGGGCAGCCAAATCCCCACCAACTCCATCACCATGCTGAACTACACCCAGCGCGAACCCCTCGGGGTTGTCGGCGCCATCACGCCGTGGAACTCGCCCCTGACACTGACCACATCCAAACTGGCCCCGGCCCTCGCAGCCGGCAACACCGTGGTCATCAAGCCCAGCGAGTACACCTCCCGGACGATCCTCCGCGTCGCCGAACTGGCCTCCCAGGCAGGGTTCCCCGACGGTGTGGTTAACGTGGTCACGGGCTTCGGGCCGGAAGCCGGCGCTGCACTGGTCAGCCACCGCGACCTGGCCAAGATTTCCTTCACCGGCTCCACCCAGACCGGGGCACGCATCGCCGCGGAGACGGCGTCGCGCTTCATCGGCTCCACCCTTGAGCTGGGCGGTAAAAGCCCCAACATCGTCTTCGAGGACGCCGATGTATCGAATGCGGCGATGGGCGTCATCGCCGGGATTTTCGCGGCAGCGGGCCAGACCTGCATCGCCGGCAGCCGCGTCTTCGCGCACCGCAGCGTTTACGACGAACTCGTTGAGCGTGTTGCCGAACGCGCTGCTTCGATCATTATCGGCGACCCACGCCTGGCCACCACCGAACTCGGTCCACTCGCTTTCGGCGCGCAGCTGGAGAAGGTCAGTTCCTATGTCGACATCGGGGTCAAGGAAGGCGCGACCGTACGCACGGGCGGCAAGCGACCAGACATCGAGCTCCCCGGTTACTTCTTCTCACCCACCGTCCTGACAGGCGTCAACAACTCCATGCGCGTTGTCCGGGAGGAAATCTTCGGCCCGGTCGCCGCGATCATGCCCTTCGACTCCGAAGACGAAGTGGTTGGCCTGGCCAACGACACCGAATACGGACTCGCCGCCGGCATCTGGACCCAGAACCTTGCGCGGGCGCACCGGATGGCCCGCCGACTGGAAGCAGGCACCGTGTGGGTCAATACCTACCGGGCCATGTCCCCGATGTCCCCGCGGCAGGGGTTCAAGAACTCCGGCGTGGGCATCGAGCACGGGCTGGAGTCCATGCACGAATACACGCGGCTCAAGAGCGTCTGGATCAACACCGACGAGGGCCCCGTCTCCGACCCCTTCATCATGCGCAGTTAGAGGAAACCCCCAATGCCACTGATAGAAGTTTCCATCGCCCGCGGCCGCAGCTCCGAGCAGCTGCGCTCCCTGATTAAGGAGCTGCACCTGGCCGCAGAAAAGGCTGTTGGTGCGGTCCCGGACAACACCACAGTCATCATCCGCGAAATCGACCACGAACACTGGTCCCGCGGCAACCAGACCATCGCCGAACGCAACCAGGCGGCCACCCAAACGGCAACTGCCACCGATCACGCACCGGCGTAACCGCCGAAGAACGAAGGAATTACTCATGCGCTTTTCCCTCTTCGTCCACATGGAGCGCTGGGACGAGTCCGTCTCGCACCAGGAATGCTTCGAGAACCTGACCGAGCTCACCCTCATGGCCGAAGCCGGCGGCTTCAGCACTGTATGGATTGGCGAGCATCACTCGATGGAATACACCATCTCGCCCAGCCCCATGCCCCAGCTCGCCTACCTGGCAGCAAAGACCTCCAAGATCCGCCTCGGCGCGGGCACCATCATCGCCCCGTTCTGGAACCCGCTCCGGGTAGCAGGGGAGTGTGCACTCCTTGACGTCATCAGCAACGGCCGCATGGAGGTGGGGCTGGCCCGCGGCGCCTACCAGTTCGAGTTTGACCGCCTAATGGACGGCATGTCAGCGGTCGACGGCGGCAAGCACCTCCGCGAACTCGTCCCCGCCGTGCGCAAGCTGTGGGAAGGCGACTACGAACACAACGGAGAGGTGTGGCAGTTCCCCACCTCCACCAGCGTCCCCAAGCCTGTCCAGAAGCCGACCCCGCCGATGTGGATCGCGGCCCGCGACATTTCCTCCCACGAGTTCGCGGTCGAAAACGGCTGCAACGTCATGGTCACACCCCTCATGAAGGGCGACGAGGAAGTCGAAGACCTGGCGCACAAGTTCGACTCCGCTGTCGAGAAGAACCCTGGCGTCCCCCGCCCCGACCTCATGGTCCTCCGCCACACCCACGTCCACTCAGCCGACGACCCGGAAGGATGGCGCCGCCCGGCCGAAGGCATCAACAAGTTCTACCGCACCTTCGACGCCTGGTTCGGCAACAAGACCACCCCGAAGAACGGCTTCCTGGAGCCCAGCCCTGAAGAAAAGTTCGCAGGCCGGGAGGAGTTCACACCTGAGTCACTCCACAAGACAGCCATGATCGGCACCCCGGACGAGATTATCGAACGGCTCCGTCACTATGAGGCACTTGGCGTGACCGAATTCAGCGTCTGGTCCGACAACAGCCTCACCCACGAAGAGAAGAAGCGCTCACTTGAGCTCTTCATCGAACACGTCGTTCCGGCCTTCCAGGAACAACCCGCTGCAGCGGCCCGCTAAATCGCTGCAAAATGGAAGCCCCAGGTGTTCTGACCTGGACTTTCAGGTCAGAACACCTGGGGCTTCTCGCTGGCGGCGTCGTCACGCACGTTGTGCAGTAAAAATGTCGCAAGCCCAGGGACCCCGCCTTGCTGAACCTTGCCCATGAGAGGCCCGAAGCGGGCGCGTGTCAGGGGTGCCGCTCGGACCGGCGGGATAGCCGCAGCGGCTTGATGATCAGCCCGAGGACGGCTGCCAGTGCAAGGGCGGAGAGGATGGTCGCGGACCAGAACCCTGCGCGGCCTCCGGTCAGGAAGTCGCCGGGGACGGCGAAAGCTGCGTAGGTTGAAGCCACGATCGCCAGTCCAACGGCACCGCCAAGCTGCTGCATCGTCTGGAACAGTCCGGATGCGGATCCTGCGTGCTCGGGTTCGACGTTGCGAAGCGCGAGCGTCGTGAGCGGCATGAAGGTCAGGCCGGCTGAGATTCCGGTCAGCAGCAGGGCCGCCATGACCACCAGGAAAGGGGTGTCCGGACCCAGCTGGGTGAGCGGCAGGAAGCCGACGACGCGCAGGGCGGCGCCGAGGATGACGAGGCGGACGGCTCCGAAGCGCTCGACCAGCCGCGGGACGATCCGGGACATCGCGAAGATGCTCAAGGGCATCGGCAGGAAGGCCAGTCCGGTCACCAGCGGGCTGAGGCCCAGATCGCCTTGAAGATACTGGACCATGAGAAAGAACATGGCCAGCATCCCGGCATAAGTGGCGGCCATAGCTGCCAGCGCCGCGACCCGGCTCGGACTGCGGAGCAGCTGCGGGCGGAGCAGGGGGTGGGCGACTCTCCGCTCGGTGAAGGTCAGAATGGCGATCAGTATCGCGCCGACCGCAAGGCCGCCGATCGTCCGCGGACTGGACCAGCCGGTGTCGCCCGCCTGGATGAGGGCCCATACGATGGCGACGGCGCCGCCTGTCGCCGTTACCGCCCCGACGAGGTCGAAGCGGCCGGGCCGCCGCGGTGTCTCGGTGACAAGGCGGGGCACCGCAAGAAGCACCACGACGCCGATGGGGACGTTGATGAATAGGGTCCACCGCCAGGTGGTCAGGTCGGTGAGCAGGCCGCCGAGAATGAGTCCGAGCGCGCCTCCCATCGAGGCGATGGCGGAGAACAGGGCGAGGGCGCGGTTGCGCGCGCCGTCGTCCCGCGCGCTGGTGGTGATGAGAGCGAGTACGCTCGGGGCGGCGAACGCGGCGCCCAGTCCCTGGAGCGCGCGGGCAATGACGAGCAGGAGGGGCGAGGTAGCCAGCCCCCCGAGCAGGGAGAAGACCGTGAAGGCGGCGACTCCAATGAGGAAGGCTCGACGCCGGCCGAAGACGTCGCCGATCCGTCCGCCGAGCAGCAGGAGGCCGCCGAAGGCGAGGGAATAGCCATTCAGAACCCAGCTGAGTTCGGCCCGGGAGAAGTGGAGGTCGGTGGCGATGTGGGGGAGCGCAACGTTAACTACCGTCGCGTCGAGGACAAGCATGAGTTGGGCAAGCATGACCAGCCAGAGGCCGATGCTGCCCACCCGGGATCCCGACGGCGCGATGCCGGCAGGCGCGCGAGTAGCGGTGGTGGATGTCATGGAATGGTGTCCTGTTCTAGCCGATGGGCTGACGTACACTAAGAGGAGAGATGCTCCGCTTAGAACTATACGGAGACACTCTCCGTTTGGCAATAGTGGCTTGAGAGGTGTGTTTCTGTGCGTGCTGACGCTCAACGTAACCGCAACCGGATCGTGGAGGTTGCGCGCGCTCTTTTTCGCGCAAGAGGCTTCGATGCCGTATCTATGGACGAGGTCTCCAAAGGTGCCGGAGTAGGCCCCGGTACCCTCTACCGGCACTTCCCGACCAAGGAGTCCTTGTACGACGCAGTTATCGAGGCCTGGGCAGACAGGGTCAACGCCGCCGTCGACCGCGCGCTTGCCCTCGACGCGCCCGCACGGGCTCGACTATTGGCATGGCTGTCCGACTACACGGCGATGCTGACCGAACATAAGGGGGCTGCAGCGCGGATCACCGCAGCGCTCGGCGACCCTGGATCTCCGTTCGCAACCAAGTGCCAGACCTACCTCGGCGCCAACCAGCGCCTGATTGAAGGGATGGACTCGGCCCTGCGTCCAGGGGTGGACGCCATGCAGATCAGCCGGCTGGTGGGTGGCGTCGCTGCGGTTGCAGACAACAGCGAGCTTCCCGCGGATTCAGTGGAAGCGATGCTCGCAGTCATCGCCGACGGACTACTCGCCTCCGTGAAGGCCTAACTGCCGAACGGTGTGGATAGCCACCTCGCAGGATGCCCGAGCCTAAGCTCGTGATGGAATCCGGCTCAGCCGCACAGTTCCCACAAACGCCCCTACTTCGCCGTCATCCTGTACCGTTCAATCTGCCGCAGCCGCCGCAGGAGGCTGTCCCGCCGGGGGTGGGGGACGGCGTCGGGCCCCTCGGCGGTCAGGTCCACGTGGGCGGTGCCGTACTGCCACAGCAGCAGGTCGTCCAGGAGCCGGTCCGGGCCGGGGGAGTAGCGGTGGTCCAGGGCCTTGCGCACTTCGGTGATGCGGTTTGCGTTCAGCAGGCCGGCCAGCTGCATGGTCTGGTTCAGGCCGTGCGCGGCCAGCAGTTCCGCGGCCCAGCCCCAGTCGTCGTCCACCTTGCGGTCCACGTGCGGCAGCAGGGTGCGCCAGACATCCCTGATCCGGTTGGGCGTGAGCGGCGCGGCCCCCTCGCCGTCCACATCCCAGTAGCTGCGGACTTCCTCGTACCGCTCATGCAGGTCGGCGAAGGCCGTCTCCACGGTTTCCAGCATGGCGGCGGTGGCCGTGAACTGCCGGTCGAAGTGCGGGGTCCAGGCGCGCGGGTCCTCCGCCTTGAACCGGATGTCATGCTCGATCTCGCTCCATGCATGGGCAAAGATGGTGCGGATCTGGCACTCAAAAAAGTAGCTGCCGTTGGGCTGAAGGTCCGGGTTGAAGACCTGCTGGTACTCCTTGACGGCCTCGTTCTGGATGGTGCGCAGGATCAGGTGCCGGCTGGAGTAGCCGTAGGTGCCGGATTCGATGGAGCCGATGTCCTTCTCCCGGTCGCCGCGGCAGTCGAACAGCTGCCGCTGGCGCTTGATGATGTTGGCCACCGCGGCATTCTCCGCTGGCAGCTTGGTGATCACCCGGATGCCCACCATGTCGTTGAGGGTGCGGAACGGGTCCGGGAACTTCAGCAACCGCCGCCCGCCGGGCTCCAGCGGCTCCTCGGTGCGTGAGATCTTCTCCTTGAAGGACTCCACGGTCTTGGTGCGGCCGGTGACGAACAGGGGCGTGACTTCGGTGTCCTTCAGCATGTCCCGCAGCACCAGCAGGACGTCCCGGGTCACCAGTTTCAGGGCAGGCCGGACGCGTTCGTAGATCTCCACGTTGTGCTGCACGGACTCGCGCAGCGGCTCGTCCAGGCTTTCCCAGTTACTCGGCATGGTCCCAGCTTACGGCCGGGGTCCGACAGGACGCCGTTGACGTCCCCTACGTTTCGGCGGCCGCCGTGGAGCCGCGCACTACCAGCGAGCTTTCCAAAATGAGCTCTTCCTGCTCCAGCGGCTGCCCCTCCATCAACCGGCGCAGCTGCTCCCCGGCCTTGAGGCCCAGCAGCGCCGCGGGCAGGTGCACGCTGGTAAGGCCCGGGCTGCTGGTTGCCGAGTAGGGCAGGTCGTCGAAGCCCGCAACCGCCAGCTCCTCCGGGATCCGCACCCCCTCCACGCGTGCCTCCTGCAGCACGCCGTAGGCGTGGGTGTCCGTGGCACAGACGACGGCGGTCACCCCCTCGCGCTGCCACTCCGGCCACGCTGCGGCAAAGGCGCCCGCCGCATCACCGACGTCGATTGTAGTGGCGGGGATATGATCCGGATCTACCGTCATGCCCCGCGCCGCGGCCGCCGCCAGGAACGCCTCCCGGCGGATGGTGAAGGTCTCCGTTCCCGTCACACTGTCCAGGTAGGCCACGCGGCGGTGGCCCGCACCCGCCAGGTGGGCTGCCAGCTCCCGGGCACCCTGCGCCACGTCCAGGTTTACCGCCGGGGCCAGCGATTCCAGCCCCGGGGCGTCCAGCAAAACCAGCGGACCGGCAACGGAGAGATCGGCCAGGAAGCCGGCGTTCGGCGCATCAACCAAAAGCCCTGCCGGCCGCAGGGACATCAACTTCCGCACGTCGTCGGCCTTGGGGAACTCGCCGGAATCGGTGACGGACAGCAGCAGCTGGTACTGCGGGCCCAGGGACTCCCGTACCCCGCCGATCACCTTGGCGAAGAAGGGGTTGGAAATGTCCGGGGCCACCAGGATCACGATGGAGCTGACGCCTTTTGCGAGCGAGCTGCCGATGCCGTCCACCACGTAGCCCAGCTCGGAAATCGCCTCCCGCACCCGGGAAATGTTGTCCTCGGACACCCGGCCGGCCGTCTTGCCGTTGGCCACCAACGAGACCGTGGCGACGGAAACGCCGGCACGCGCCGCGACCATCGCCGCCGTCACCCGCCGGGGCCTGCCCCGCTGCTGCAGCTGTTCCCCGGATTCCATACATCGATCCTATCCGCCACAGCGCACGCCAGAAGCCCCAGTGCATCAAGCGCTTGACGTGGGCAAATGCAGAAGCAGCGTTAAGCGTTTGACGTAGGCCACAAAATCCTGCCATGATCACTCCCGGAAGACTGAAAACCCTGCCGTCCCCGGCAGGCCCCAATGACGTGGAGAACCATCGTGGAACCAAATCCCCGAACCAGCCCAAGCCAGCCCCTGAAGGGCCGGCAGTGGACGAATCCAACAGAGCGCAGGCAGATCATCCTGGACTGCGACCCCGGCCACGATGACGCCGTGGCCTTGCTGCTCGCGCACGGCAACCCCACCATCGACCTGCTGGCCGTCACCACCGTGGTGGGCAACCAGACGCTCGAAAAAGTCACCCGCAACGCCCTCGCCGTCGGCACCATCGCCGGCATCACCGGCGTCCCCTTCGCCGCCGGCTGCCCTCGCCCCCTGGTACGGAGCATCGAAACCGCGCCGGACATCCACGGCGAATCCGGCATGGACGGCCCCGCCCTCCCGGAGTCCACCATCGAACTGGACCCGCGCCACGCCGTCGACCTCATCATCGACACCGTGATGGCGCACGAGCCCGGCACCGTCACCCTGGTGCCCACCGCCGGCCTGACCAACATCGCCATGGCCGCCCGCAAGGAACCGCGCATCGTGGAACGCGTGAAGGAGGTAGTCCTCATGGGCGGCGGCTACCACGTGGGCAACTGGAGTGCCGTGGCTGAATTCAACATCATCATCGACCCCGAGGCCGCCCACATCGTCTTCAACGAGAAGTGGCCGGTGGTCATGGTGGGCCTGGATCTCACCCACCAGGCGCTGGCCACCCCGGACGTGGTGGAAAAGATCGCCGCCATCGGCACCACGCCCGCCAAGTTCGTCACCGAACTGATGGACTTCTTCGCCCACACCTACAAGGATGCCCAGGGCTTCGACTACCCGCCCGTCCACGATCCCTGCGCCGTGGCCTACGTCATCGACCCCAGCATCGTCAGCACCCGCAAGGTTCCCGTCAACATCGAGCTGCAGGGCGCCCTCACCCTCGGCATGACCGTCGCCGATTTCCGGGCCCCGGCACCCGCCGATTGCCACACCAGCGTTGCGGTGGACCTGGACCACGGACGGTTCTGGGACCTCGTCACCGACGCCCTGGTACGCATCGGCGAGCCGGGCAGCGGGAACACCTCCAGCGCTGGCAACACGTCCGACGTCGAACGCCAGGCAAGTGCCTCCCTCACCACCGGAGGGGTCAAGTAAATGACTGCCACCCTGACCGGCGCCAAGACCGGCCGCGGCAACACCGCCGCCCTCATGACCGCCCTGCTGGCAGCCTGCGTGGCCTTCCAGCTCAACGCCTCCATGCTCAGCCCTGCACTGGTCACCATGGGCGAGGAACTCAAGACCGATCAGGCCGTAATCGGCCTCTCCCAGACCTGGTTCTTCACCGCCGCCGCCCTCTTCTCCCTGTTCCTGCCCCGCCTGAGCGACATCGTGGGCCGCAAGAAGGTCCTGGTGGGCATGATGGTCCTCATGGCCGTGGGGTCCGTGATCGCGGCCCTCGCGCCCGACGTCACCTGGCTCTTCGTAGGCCGGATCATCCAGGGCGTCAGCGGACCCACGGTGCCGCTCTGCCTGATCATGCTGCGCTCCGCCGTCAGCAACCCCCGCAAATACGGCACCCTGATGGGCCTCATCACCGCCGTCAACGGCGGCGTCGCCGGTGTGGACTCCTTCGTGGGCGGCTACTTCGCCGAGCACTTCGGCTTCCGCAGCATCTTCTGGCTGATGGTGGTCCTGGCCGTCGCTGCCACGGCCCTCGTGGTGTTCCTCGCCTCCGAAAGCAAGCCCGCAGCCGGCACCCGGATGGACTGGCTGGGCGTGTTCTTCATCGTGGTGGCCGTTGGGGCGCTGCTGACCGCCCTGAATGAAGGCTCCAAGCTGGTGGCCGGGTTCTCCTCCGCCACCCTGCTGCTGAGCCTGGCTCTGGTCCTCGTGTCCGCCGTCGCGTTCTTCGCCTTCTGGCGCACCGAACAGCGCACCGCCCAGCCCATGGTGGAAACCGTGCACCTGCGCCAGCGCTCCACCTGGGCGCCGCTGCTGACCACCACGCTGACCATGACTGGCATCTTCGCCGTCATCAACGGCATCGTCCCCGCCTACGTCCAGGCCGCCGCCCCCGGATTCGGCATCGGACCCACGGAAATGTCGCTGATCATCCTCACCCCGTACGCCCTGCTCGGCTGGCTGGTCGGACCGCTCAGCGGCAGGCTGGCCCCGGTCCTCGGGTACACCAAGGTTCTCCGCATCGGCCTCCTCGGCAGCATCGCCGCGCTCGCCGTCATCGCGTTCCTGGGACTGGACAGCCTGCCGATGATGATCGCCGGAACGGTCTTGCTGGGCATCATGTACGCCGGTACGGTCAACATCATGCTCAACGGACTCGGCGTTGTCCTCTCGCCCGCCGGCAACCCCGGCTTCCTGCCCGGCATGAACGCCGGCGCCTTCAACCTCGGCGCAGGCCTCAGCTTCCTTGTCCTGCCGGCCGTGCTGGTGGCGACGTCGGCGCTCGGCGATGCGAAGGCCTCCTACCTGACCGTCGTGGTCGTCGGCCTGGCGCTGACCGTCGCCGCCTTCGCAGCGTCCCTGCTGATCCCCAAGCCGGTCGAGGCCGAGGTGGCGCCATGAGTGCCGCGGCCGCCGCTTCTGGCGGGATCGTCGTCGTCGGTTCCCTCAACGCAGACCTCACCATCTACTGCGACCGCCTGCCGCAGCCCGGCGAAACCGTCCAGGGCAACGGGTTCGCCGTTAACCCCGGCGGCAAGAGCGCCAACCAGGCCGTGGCCGCCGCCCGGCTGGGAGGGCGGGTCAGCCTGGTCGGCGCGGTGGGGGAGGACGCCAACGGCAACATGCTTGAGGCCTCGGTAGCCGGGGCCGGAGTGGATGTCAGCCATGTCCGCACATCCAGCGAACCCACCGGCGTGGCCGTCATCGCCGTGGACGCCCGGGGCGAAAACAACATCATCATCTCCGCCGGCGCCAACGGCACCCTGTCCCCGGCGGACGTTGCCGCGGCGTCGGACGTGCTGGACGGGGCCGCCGTCGTGAGCCTCTGCCTGGAGGTGGCCATGGAGACCGTGCTGGCGGCCGCGCAGGCAGGGCACGACGCCGGCGGCACAGTTCTGCTGAATCTCTCGCCGTACGCGGAGATCCCGTCAGCCCTGGCCGGGCTGGCGGATGTGCTGCTGGTTAACGCCCACGAAGCAGCGCTGTTCCTGGGTGACGGGGCGCCCATGCCGGACGCCGCTGCGCCCGCCGCCGAGTGGGACGCGGTGCGCGAACGGTTCGCGGGCCACGGCATCCAGCAGGTCCTGCTGACCCTGGGCTCCCAGGGGTCCGTGGTGCTGGATTCCCTGGGCCCGAACGGCTCCCGCGTCATCCGGGTCCAGCCCACCGAGGTTCACGCCGTGGACACCACCGGCGCCGGCGACGCCTTCACCGGAGCGGTGGCCGTGCGCCTGGCCGCCGGCGATGCGCTCGCCGACGCAGCAGCTTTCGCCTCCGTGGCCGCCGCCCTGGCCACCACCCGCAAAGGCACGCAGGCGGCGTACCCTGAGACGGCCGACGTCGAACGGCGCCTGCGCACGCCCTAAACCCCATCGACTGCTCCGTATTTGCCGTTTTCGAGCGTGAATACGACAAGTACGGAGCAATGGATTGGGTTCAGCCCACCGCGTCCAGGGTCACCTCGGTGTGCTCCGCGAGCCGGGCCAGCAGGGCGTCCTGGAAGCCGGGGTCGTTGGCGGCAGCATGGGGCGTTTGCCGTTGCCCGTGGTACCAGTAGCCGCCGCTGGAGAGGGCCTCGGGATCGTCGCTGGTGGCCAGCCATTCCTGGGTCCGATGGCCCAGTTCCAGGTCATCCGGGGCTGACCGGCCGCCCATCCGGGTGGGCACCCAACCGGGGTCGACGGCGTTGCTGGCGACGTGCGGCACCAGCCTGGCCAGCGCTGCCGACAACGCAGTGACCTGCAGCTTGGTGGTGGAGTAGGAAGCCGTCGTCGTCCGTCCTGCCCAGTCCAGGCCGTCCAGGCCGGTGGTGCCGCCGCGGTGCATGCCGCTGCTGAGGTACACGAGCCGGCGCGGGCCGGGGATGAGGGCCGTCAGCAGGTAGGGGGCCACCACGTTGACCGGCAGCAGGGCCGGGCCGCTGAGCACGCCGGCGTTGTGAATGACCGCGTCAATGCCGCCGATGCCGTTGGCCTGCTCCGCAATCTGCCGGATGTCCGCAGTCACGGCCAGGTCCCCGAGGACGCACTGCGCCCCGCGGTCCAGCAGGTGCTGAACCGCGGGGAGCCGCTTGGAGGACCGCGCGTGGACAATCACCTCGTGCCCCTCCCGGAGCAGCGTCTCCGCCGCCGCCAGGCCAAGCCCGTCCGTGGATCCGGTGATGAAAACGCGTGCCATGCGCGGCCCTCCCTGAATTGCTTGTGGTTCCCAGTATCGTCCCGTTCAAGCGGCGTCGGTGGGCGCGGCCCTGTGGTCTATCGCTGCCGTCAGCTCGTCGATCCGCTTTATGGCGGCATTCAGCTTCTCGACGCTGGCCCACAGGTCCGGATGCTGTTCCCGGACCTCGTCAAGGCCGGTACCCGCGGAGCGGAGCGAGCCCAGGTCGAAGCTGACGTTGGTGCGTGCCCCGGCGACGGCGGCGCGGAGGGCGCCGAACGCGACGACGACGTCCGCCACCAATGCCCGGTTGCCCTTGGTTGCAAGCCAGGCGAGATCGTCAATGGCGTCGATGGCCCGTTCGCCGAGGACGGCAGAGGAGGCCGCCGCTTCCACGGATGCCTGCCGTATCGCTTCGTCCCGCTCCTTGCCGGGTTCCAGCCGGAACGCGGCACCGAATGCCTTCGAGGCGGCGGCGTCGTCATCGGCCAGGTCCAGGGCTTCCTTGCGCAGCGCCTGGGCCCGGCCGCGGATCCTGTCCGGCTCGCCGCCGTCGTCATCGCTGTAACCGGCAACCATGGACGTCAGGGACGCCGCGACGGCGAGCATCAGCCCCGTCCCCGCACCGCCGCCCGGGGACCCTGTGGACTCCGCCAGTGCGCGCGTCCATTCCTCCACCGTTGATGCCTGCGTGGTCACTTCCTGATCTTCCATGCGGGAACCGTGCCCACAGGATGCTGCGGCTAAACGGACCGCCGCGTGGCGCGCCGCACGAACTAGCCCAGTTTCGAGGGTTCTGCCTGAGGATACAAGGCCCACTTCCGGTGATGGGGGCAGCTAAAGTGGGCCAGTGTGACGCAACGCCACCGCTATGAATACGGCCAGGACCCGAGCCAGTGGGGTGAACTTTTCCTGCCGGACCTCCCGGCCGGCGGGAAACACCGGGGCGTGGTGGTGGTGATCCATGGCGGCTACTGGCGCTCCACGTATGGGGCCGAACTGGGTGAACCGCTGGCGAAGGACCTGGCGGAACACGGCATGGCTGCCTGGAACCTCGAGTACCGGCGCGCCGGGAACGGCGGGGGCTGGCCCGGCACGTTCCAGGACATCCTGGCCGGAATCGACAAACTCGCCGCGCTCGCCGGGCCGCACGGCCTGGACCTGGGCAAGGTGGTGGCCCTGGGGCATTCCGCGGGCGGCCACCTGGCTGTGTGGGCTGCCGGGCGGGACCGGCTGGGGAGGCTTGGCCTGACGGCGGCTGACCGTGGGGTACAGGCTCACGGGGACGGCGTCCCCCTGACCGGGGTGGTGAGCCAGTCCGGCGTCCTGGACTTGGCGGGGGCCGAAAGGCTCAACCTCAGCAACGGCGCGGCAGCCAACCTGCTGGGTGGACCGTCGTCGGACATTCCGGAACGGTTCAAGTATGCGGACCCGATGGCCGCCCTCCCACTGGACGTGCCCGTCTACGCCGTCCACACGGACGACGACGACGACGTCCCGCTGGCCATGTCCGCCGCGTACGTGCAGGCGGGCAGTTTGGGTCCGGTGCCCCCGCAGCTGGTCACCGTTCCGGGGGACCACTTTGCGCTGATTGACGTCACGTCCGAGGCCTACCGGACGTGCCGGGAGCTGGTTGGCCGGCTGCTCCGCTGAGACGAACTGCTGAGGCCGCCCCGTTTCTGGCAGAGTATGTCCATGCTCACAGTTATCGGCGAAGGCCTTGTTGACGTTGTCCAGCGTGCCTCCGGCATTGAGGCCCACGTGGGCGGCAGCCCGCTCAACGTTGCCGTGGGCCTGGCGCGGCTGGACCACCCGGTGCAGTTCATCGGCCGTTACGGCCGGGACGCCTACGGTGACTCGGTGGCGGCCCACCTGCGCTCCAGTTCAGTGATGCTGCCGGTGCCGCCGGACGACCTGCCCACCAGCGTGGCCACTGCGCTGATTGACGACGACGGTGCCGCCACCTATACGTTCGACCTCACCTGGGAGCTGCCGGGCATCACCGACCGGCTCGGCTTCATGCTGCGGGGCACCACCCTGCTGCACACCGGCTCCATCGCCACCATGCTGATGCCGGGTGCCACCGAGGTGCTGGCCGCCGTCGAATTTGCCCACCCGTCGGCCACCATCAGCTTCGACCCCAACTGCCGGCCGACCATCGTCACCGATGTGGACTTCGCGCGCCGGCAGGCGGAAAAATTCGTCACGCTCTCCGACGTGGTGAAGGCCTCGGATGAGGACCTGGCCTGGCTGTACCCCGGGCAGGACGTCCTGGACTCGGCCCGCAAATGGCTGGCCCTGGGCGGCGAGGAGGGCCCTGCCCTGGTGGTGGTCACCCGCGGCGCGGACGGGCCCTGGGGCGTCTGCCGGACCGGCGAAGCCAAGGTTGCCGCGCCCCGGGTTGAGGTGGCGGATACCGTCGGGGCGGGCGACTCCTTCATGGCGGCGCTGCTCTCCGGCCTCGTGGACAGGGAACTGGACGGCGCCCAGAACCGCCAGGAACTGCGCGAACTCCCTGCCGAAGGCCTCGCCGAACTGCTGGCCCACGCCGCCAAGGCTGCTGCCGTCACGGTCTCCCGCCCAGGGGCCAACCCGCCCACGCGGGCCGAGCTGAACGCACTGGGCGGGTAGCCGCTACCCCTCCTGGTTGTAGTAGGGCCAGGGAAGGAAGCGGCGCTCACCCCTGCGGTCCGGCCCTTCGAGCGTGACCTTGCCCGTGGCCGCCCATTCGACGCCGCGGGGGAACATCCGGATGAATTCAATCCGCCGGAAGGTGTCGATGTCGTGCCCGATGGTGATGGTGAAGCTGCGGCCGTTGCCGTAGTTGTTGATCCAGGCCAGCGGTTGCAGGGTGTTGATGCCGGGAAGGCCGCTGGGTCCTTCCGGCGGGATGGCCACCGGATAGTGGGACATCGGCCACATGGGTGCTTGCTCGTACGATTCCAGATCATCAAACACTGAGAGAAGCACCTCCGCTCCTTCGTGCAGCTCCACCCCGGTGAGGATGTCATCGCCCGTTACCGTCCAGGTTTTGCTGATGCCCTCGGTGATGGGATGGCGTGGTTCGGCCGTCTGGAGCAGCGCCTCACCCCAGGGGCGGGGGCGCAGGCCGGTGGGAACGCTGAGCTTCGCGCCCCGCATGGTGTTGTACTCCTCGGGATATCCCCAGTCGTCCTCCTGCACGGCAGAGCCGTGGAACCAGACCATGCCCTTGCCGTCTTCGTGGACAAATTTCAGCAGGGCGGCGTCGGTTTCAGCGCCGAAGCCCACCGCCTTCTCGTGGTAGCCGTCGCGGCCTTCGAACACCACAATCACAACGTCGTATTTGTCGATCACGCTCGCCCCGAGGCCGCGCGGATCCTCCACCACGCGCACCCGGAACCGGCCGGTGTCTTCCAGTACTGACGTCAGCCACTGGTTGTGCTGGCGGAAGCTGCGGAATTCGTTGTCGTGTTCCCGGGTCATATGCCCGGAGAGGATGAGGGCGTTCAGGATGTCGGTCATGGCACCATTGCCTCGCTTCGGTAGTTTGGAAGAAAGTCTACAAACTTTTGCTGGAATCTAACATAACGATGTTACGCTGGTTCTGCACCTAGAGAGAGTGAGCAATGATGCTTCTCGAAAGAGACCTCATCCAGTCATCCGGCTTCCGCAACGTGCGTGAGGGCGGCAGAATCACGGGCTTCCAGTTCCGGCTCCGGATGCCTTCCTACCGGGGAATGGCAGCCTCCCTGATCGACGGCGTCGCCGTGCGCGTGGGGAACCTCGTGGACGTACCGGCCGACGTTCCCCGCTGGACCTTCGGCGGCAGGCAGTACTCGCTGCAGGAACTCTGGAACAGCGACGGCGTCCGCTGGCCCCTGGAGGAGGCGGCCCTGGTCACGGTTCCGTTCGACGGCGGCCTTCCGCAGGGAGTCCATGAGCTCAGCATTGAGCTCCGGCTCCGGATGTCCTACATTCCGCTGGAGCACCAGCCCTCCACCTACCGCGTCAGCCGCGCGGTCACCCTCGCCCCCGAGGGCGGCGAGGGCACCTTCCGCTACGGCGTGTCCCTCTACAGCTACATGGACGACTTCGGCACCGTGATGGACCTCGAGACTGCCCTGGCCTCCGTCGCCGACGTCGGGGCCACCGGCGTCGAGATCCTCGGTGAGGCGCACGTGCCGCACTATCCCGAGCCCTCCACCACCTGGACCGACAACTGGTTCGCGCTCCTGGAGAAGTACTCCCTGGAGCCCACCAACTATGGCTCCTGGATTGATACCCGGCTGCACCCCGGCCGGTCCATGACGGTCACCGAAGGCGCCGCGGCGCTGCAGCGGGACCTGAGGCTTGCCCACCGCCTCGGGTTCAGCTTTGTCCGGCCCAAGATCGGCGTGGTCTCCAGCGACCTGGTTCCGGACCCCATCTGGACCGAATCGGTGGAGCGCTCGCTGGACCTGGCGCATGAACTGGGCGTCATCATCTGCCCCGAAATCCACTCGCCGACCCCCATCAAGCACCCGGTGGTGGACGATTACATTGCCCTCATCGAGCGGACCGGCACCAAGAACTTCGGCCTCCTCATCGACACCGGAATCTTCCAGGACCGCCCCATCCCGCTGCGGCAGGGCGAGACCCGCGAAACCCGCCCGGCCTTCCTGGACGGCATTGGCGTCGATCCCGCTGACTTCGCCCAAATCGCCCAGTACGTGGTCTTCATCCAGGCCAAGTTCCACGACATCAACGAACAGCTCGAGGACCAGCAGATTCCGTGGCTCCCGGTCCTGAAAGCCCTCAAGGACGCCGGATACACGGGCTACCTCTCCAGCGAGTACGAAGGTGAACGGACCCCCTGGCGGGCGATCGAACAGGTCCGTCGCCAGCACGCGCTGATCCGCCGCATCGCCGGCCAACTCGACTGACCACCGCCGCGCCAACATTGAAGAGTGACACCATGCCCAACGGACTTATTGATGATGCAAGCCTGCGCACGCACCCGGACGGTCTCGCGCTGTCCCTGACCATCCCGTGGTACCGGAGCCTGTGGCTCTCCTCGGTATCCAAGATGACCCTCTCCGTGGATGGACAGGAGGTTCCGCAGGAGGACCTGAGCCTTGAACTGGACGGAACGCGGTACGCGCTGGCCGACCTGCCCGCCCAGAGCGAAACGCTGTGGTACCTCCAGCAGCACCCCCATCTGATCGCCAGGCGCGATACGCCTGTGGTTCTGGGCGAGGTGCACGCTGTTGCGATCAGCGGAGAGCTGAGGCTGCCGTACATGCAGATTGCGCCCGGTGAGGAGGGCGGTCCGGGCATGTATGTCCCCAACTTCGTGCGCCAGTACCTGGAGCTCACGGTGATGGACCGGGACGCGCCGGCACCGGAGCTGGCAGCGGTAACTGCGCCTGCCCCGCAGCGTACCGCGGAAGACCCCTTTAAGCTGGGGCTGACCCTCTACTCAGCAAGCGCCGAATTCCGTGCCGGCTGGTACGACTTCGACGGCCTGCTCAAGCGTGTCGCGGACCTGGGCATCGGCCCCGGCATCGAAATCGTCGCCTCGCAGGTGCTGCCCACGTATCCCGTGGTGGACGACGGGTTCGTGCGCACCTGGAAGGCTGCCTTCGACAAGTATGGCTTCGATGCCAGCTCCTTCGGGGCCAACCTTGACATGGGCCGGCGCCGTGACCGCGACATGACCCCGGACGAGGAATTCGAGTTCACCAGGACCTTGTTCCAAGGCGCCAAGATGCTTGGCTTCCCGCTGGTGCGCATCCAGAGTGCGAAGCCGCAGCTGCTCCGCCGGCTCCTGCCGCTCGCAGAACAGCTCGAACTGAAGCTGGCCTACGAGATCCACGCGCCCCTGGGGCCCAACTCCCCGGAAATCATGAAGGTCCGTGACGTGTACGCGGAGCTCGATTCGCCGTTGCTCGGATTCGTGGCCGATTTCTCGTCAACCATGCACAGCATGTCGCCGACGCTGCTGCGTGCAGTCCGCCGTGCAGGTCTTGACGATGAAGCCATCGATAGGCTGCAGGCCATTTGGGCCACCGATGCCACCATGCGTGAACGCCAGGAGGAATTCATCGGTTACCTGCGCAGCCGGGGCTTCGACCCGGGCCGCCTCGGCTCCTTCGCCCACCTGGCCTTCAATATGCATGGCAACGTCCAGCCCACGGAGTGGGCCGATATCATGCCGCAGATCATGCACGTCCATGCGAAGTTCTACGACATCGACGACGACGGCAACGAACCGGCGATCGACTATCCGGAGCTGGTCCGCGTCTTTGTCGACGGCGGCTACCGCGGGTACTGGTCCAGTGAGTGGGAGGGACACGCTTTCGCCGAACTCGGCGAGGTGGACCCGCTCCTGCTGGTGCGGAAGCAGCACGACCTCATCCGGAAGAGCATGCGGTCCGTGCCGGCCTCCACCTAAGCGGCAGCATTCCAACTGAGGGGCCCGGCCGGGATACCGGCCGGGCCCTTGGTCTCCAAGCGCGCCCGTGCCTTACGTGCCCGCGTCTCTTATGTGCCCCCCTTGGCAGCGGACGCCGCCACCATGTCTGCGGCCTCCTTGAAGAGACCCCGCATCCACTCATGCTCTGAGTCCCGGTCGTGCACGGGATGCCACCACAGGGCGTTCACCAGGGGAGTGGCATCAAACGGCAGCGGCAGGACACGGACGCCGTCGAGCTGCAGCGCAAAAGGGGCAAGGGCGGACTGGATCAGTCCTATCCGCTGCGTACCCGCCACGAAATGCGGGAGCGAGAGGAAGCTTTCAACAACCACATCCACCCGCGGCTCAATCCCCAGCTGCTGGATCTGGCGCTGGGCCGAGGTGAACGCGGACCGGGACTGGTACGTCATGACCCACGGCAGTTCCGCAATGTTCTCCATGGTGATGTCTGTGCCCACAGCATCGTTGGATGCGGAGACAACGGCCACCCACCCGTCGCGCCACAGGTCCTGGTACGGCAGTCCGTTGAGGAAGCCATGCGGGATCACCATGCCGTCTACGGAACGAAGCCGGTTGGCGGCGTCCTCCACCACCAACGGATTGTGGAGCATGAACCGGAAGCGCACTCCCGGGGCACGCTCTGCCGCAAGCTCCGAAACAGCGCGTCCGATGGTGCTGAACCCGTAGTCCGAACCATAGATCAGGAACTCCCGCTCGGATTCGGCCGGCTCCCACGTCGCCTGGCTCTCAAAGACACGGCGGGCCGCCTCCAGGGCAGTGGTGGTGTGCTCCGCAAGCCGCAGCGCGAAGGGGGTGAGCTCATAGGCATTGCCCCTCCGCGCCAGGATCGGATCCCCGAAGTGTGACCGCAGCCGCCCCAACGAAGCGCTCAGGGCGGGCTGGCTCAAATGCAGCCGCTCTGCTGCCCGCGTCACGCTGCGCTCGGTGATCAATGCATCGAGCGAAATCAGGAGGTTGAGGTCGAGCCGGGACAGTTGGGAATAGTTCGTCATGGAACAGGTCTTCCACTCGTGAAGTACGTCACCCCAGCTTATCAGTGCCGCCGATATGAAGCGCTTGCTGCATCATTTCCTACTATGTCAACCGGGTGGATTTGTGCACCACGGCCAGACTTATGTCTGTCATAGCAAAGACTTATGTGCTTTTCCTGCACATCTCCCTCATACTTAGGAGTGACCGGGGTCACCGCTCCCGGATGTTCTTCGACAACGAAGTCTGAAAGGCTGAACATGACACAGCACCGCCGCTCCGCGGGTTTGAAGGTTATCGGCGTCCTCGCCGTCCCCACCATCGCGGCCCTTGCTCTCACCGGCTGCTCAAGCCCTGCCGGCAGCAACTCACCTGCGGGTGGGTCCAAGGAGTTTTCCCTGTCGTTCGCGACGTCCAACACCATGGAGAGCCCCTTCCAGGTGTTGGCAGAGAGCTACATGAAGTCGCACCCCGACGTGAAGATCACGTTCAACCCGCAGCCGAACGATTCGTATGACCAGACCCTGCGGACCCAGCTCCAGGCCGGCAACGCCTCGGACATCGTGGTCACCACCCCCGGTTCGGGCCAGGGACGCAGCATTCTGCCCCTCGCCGAGGCCGGCTTCCTGGAGCCGCTGGACGACGCTGCCAAGAAGCTGGTCCCCGAAGGAAGCACCAGCCTTTTCGGCAAGGATGACAAGGTTTACGGGCAGGCCGCGGAAATTACCGTCGTTGGCCTGGTAGCGAACGAGACTGCGGCGAAGGCTTCAGGCGTTGCCGACTTCCCGTCGGATTTCTCCGCGCTTGAACAGCAGTGCAAGACCCTGCAATCCAACGGCAAGTCGTTCTTTGCCGTGGCCGGGTCAGCCGCCCCCAACACCGGGCTGATGGCAATGTCGCTCGCGGGATCCCGGGTTTACGCCGACGACCCGAAGTGGAACGAAAAGCGTGCGAACAACCAGACCACGTTCGCCGGTTCTGACGGCTGGAAGTCGGCCCTCGAGGCCGTCAGCAAACTCAATGACGCCGGTTGTTTCCAGCAGGGCGTTGCAGGTGCGGGCTTTGACGCCATCACCCAGGGCCTGGCCACCGGAACTTCGCTTGCCGGCTTCATCCCCGCCCCCAGCTGGAAGCAGCTGAAGTCGGCGGCAGCCAGCTCGGACTTCGATGTCCGCGCATTGCCTGCGGAGAAGGACCACAAGGCCTTCACCTACGCAAGCGCCAACTACGCATTCTCGATCAACGCCGCTTCCAAGAACAAGGACGCAGCCCGGGCCTTCCTCGACTGGACGGCCGAGCCCGAACAGACCAAGGCTTTCGCGGAGATCGACGGCGCCCTGCCGGTCAGCGGCCTGGACAGCTACGACTTCAGCAGCGGCGCGTACAAGAATGTCGCCGACCTTATCAAGGGTGGAAAGTATGGCCCGCTGCCGAACACGCAGTGGCCAAACTCGGCGGTCTACGACGCCCTCGCGTCCGGCGTGCAGGGGCTGATCACCGGCCAGAAGACGGCTGACCAGGTCCTTCAGTCCATGGACGCCGCCTGGGGACAGTAAAGTCCGCCGACAACCAAGTTCCGACGACTCAAAGGGACAAGCAAGGAATACCATGACTGCGACGATGCAACCCAAAAGCGAAGCAGCTGAAGCACCCCGGCGAGGCAGGCGCGCACCGGGGGCGGGNCAAGACCGCCCGCCCCCGGTCCCGCTCCATGGAGTTCGGACACTGGTGGTGGGCACTCCCCGGAATCGCCCTCGTGGTGGCCATTCACTACGTGGCCACCGGAATTGGCGGCTTCTTTGCGTTCACCAACTGGACCGGGATCGGATCCTTCAAGATCACCGGGTGGCAAAACTTTGAGGTGATCTTCAAAGACCCCACCAAGGTGGGCGCCCTTTCCAACACCCTGTTCCTGGCCTTTGGCTCGGTGCTGCTGGGCAACATTGCCGGGTTGGTGATCGCGCTGGGACTGAACCGCGTCCTCAAGACGCGCTACATCCTGCGCACACTCTTCTTTATGCCGGTGGTGCTCAGTCCCCTTGCCACCGCTTACATCTGGAAATACATCTTCGATTTCAACGGTCCCATCAACGTCATCCTCAAGTCGATCGGCGCAGGCGGGCTGGCCAAGCCGTGGCTTGCCGATCCACAGTGGGCCATCTGGACCGTCCTGGTGGTGCTGGTCTGGTCCTCCACCGGCTTTGCCATGGTGATCTTCATGGCGGGCCTGGCCGGAGTTCCGGTTGAAGTGGAGGAGGCGGCCGCCATCGACGGGGCCAACCTGTGGCAGCGCTTCTCCAACGTCACACTGCCGGCGATCCGCCCCGCCGTCGCCATCGCCACGACGCTGGGGATTGTGCAGGGCCTCCGGGTCTTCGACCCCATCATGGCGCTCACCGGCGGCGGTCCGGCCGGCGCAACCGAAACGCTGGCCACCCAGGTTTACAAGCAGGCGTTTGCGCTGGGCAACTTTGGCGGCGGCGCCGCCCTGGCCCTGGTGCTTGCCGCGATCATCCTGATCTTCGCCGTAATTCAGCAGCGGCTGACGCGATCGAACCCTGAGGACTAACCCATGTTCCGTTACACCAAACTGACCCTGCTCCGGGAAATTGGCCTCTGGGCACTCGCCCTGGTCTTCCTTGCCCCGTTCTACTTTCTGGTGACCACGGCTTTGAAGCCGGACAGCGAAATGTACACCACATCGGCGCTGGCGCTCCCCGCCAACCCGGACTTCAGCAACTTCGTCAAAGTCCTGACGGCCACAGGCAACTCGAACGTCGTCGCGGGCCTGGTCAACAGCATCATCATCACGGCCGGAAGCATTGTTGGGCTGATCGCGCTGGGGTCGATTACGGGCTACGTCATTTCGCGCAGCACCCGCCGCTGGAGTAAAGCGGCCTACTTCCTCTTCCTGGTGGCCATCATTCTTCCGGGCCAGCTCGGTGCCGTGCCGCTGTACATGGGCGCCCGTGCCCTCGGGTTGACGGGTTCGGCCTGGGGCCTGATCGTGCTGTTCACGGGAATGCTCCTGCCGCTGTCGATCTTCCTGTACGCGAACTTTTTCCGCGGCCTGGGCACGGACTACGAGGAAGCGGCCACCATCGACGGTGCCACCAAGACGCAGATCTTTTCCAAGGTGGTGTTCCCGATGATGGCTCCTGCCACCGGGACGGTCACCATTTTCGCCGGGCTCATCGTATGGAATGACTTCTTCACGTCACTGATCTTCCTTGGTGGATCCGCCAACCAGACCCTGCCGGTGGCCATGTACTACTTCATCGGCTCCCTGGTATCGAAGTGGAACTCCATCTTTGCCATAGTCATCGTGTCGATGGTCCCCATCCTGGCGCTGTTCCTCTTCGCGCAGAAGCGCTTCATCCAGGGCTTCTCCGGCGGCCTTAAAGGCTGATCCACCATGACTGACAACCGCGCGGCGTTCGAACGCTTCGTGGAGATCTTCTACACCCAAAAACGGGTGCGGGAGGCCTTCGAATTCCTCGTCGCAGATGACTACCGCCAACACAATCCCACCATCAACGACGGCCCGGAAGAGGCTATCCGGATGCTGACGCCCAAGTTCGACGGTTCCCCCGACTCCCGCTTCGAGGTCCAGCGCATCCTGGTGGACGGGGACCTCGCCATGGTCCACGTCCGGGCTTCGGGCCCCGGGCGCCCGGACGCCGCCGTCGCGGACATCTACCGCTTTGAGGGCGGCCGGATCGTCGAGCACTGGGACGTGCTCCAGCCCGTCCCTGACCTGCCGGTCCACGACCACCCCATGTTCTAGAACTTTGCAACCTTCCAAGGAGTAAGCCATGTACCAACTCGCCCCCAACATCGACCTTCTGTTCACCGAGGCCGGGGACGCAGCGGACCGCGTCCGCGCCGCCGCTGCCGCAGGTTTCGACGCCGTGGAAATGTGGGGCCCCACGGGCAAGGACATTCCGGCGCTCAAGGCGGCACTCGAAGAAACCGGCGTCCAGCTCACCGCCCAGCTGGCTGAGCCCCGGATGCAGTTCATGATCCCGCCGAAGGACCACGCCCCGTTCTATACGGGCCTGGACGCCGGCGTCGAAGTGGCGCGGCAGCTCGGCTGTCCCCGGATCGTCGTGGGCAGCGGCACCGGTTTCGGCGGCAGGAAGCGGCAGGACCAGCTGGATGAACTGATCGGGATCTTCACCAAGGGCGTGGCCCACATCGAGGGTTCCGGCATTACCCTGGTCCTCGAGCCGGTGAACATCAGGGTGGACCACCCCGGTGCACTGCTGGACCGGACCTCCGAAGCGGTCTACGTCGCCAAGGGCGTCAATTCGGCCAACTTCGGCGTCCTCTACGACCTCTACCACTCCACGGTCGAAGGCGAGGACGTGGCGGCCGAGCTGGCCAACGCCGGAGACCTCATCAAGTACGTCCAGATAGCCGACGCCCCGGGCCGCGGTGAGCCCGCCTCCGGATCCATCGACTGGCCCGCCCGCCTGGGTGACCTGCGCAGCAGCGGTTATGCAGGCCCCATCGGGCTTGAGTACTACCCCACCATTGATTCGGCCAAGTCCGTCCGGCGCATCCAGGAACTGGTGGCAGGCCAGTGAGCACCGGCCGCTACCCCGGATCCGTGGATGTCGCCATCGTCGGCAGCGGTCCCACGGCCTCGGCCTACGCCCGGATCCTCAGTGAGGAAGCTCCCGGAGCCACCATCGCGATGTTCGAGGTAGGCCCCACGGTCAGCAACCCGCCCGGCGCCCACGTCAAGAACATCGAGGATCCGGACAGCAGAAGCCTCGCCCAGCGTGCATCGGAAGGCCCCGGCGCGGGCGCCGAGACGGTAAGTTCTCCCGGCGCCGTCAAGAGCGGGGAGCGGAGGGCAAGGCCGGGAACGTACCTGCTGCAGGACGGCTACTCTTTCCCCGGTGAGGACGGCATGCCCGTCGCGGCCATGTCCAGCAACGTGGGCGGCATGGCCGCACACTGGACCGCCGCGTGCCCCCGGCCCGGCGGCAAGGAGCGGATTCCGTTCCTTCCGGACCTGGACGAACTCCTTGCGGACGCGGACCGGCTCCTCGGCGTCACCACGCATGCCTTCGACGGTGCGCCCTTTTCCGATCTCGTCCGGACGCGCCTGTCCGCCGTGGTGGACGCCGGCCGGGCACCCGCCTACCGCGTCCAGCCCATGCCGCTCGCTGTCCACCGGCGTGCGGACGGCCGCCTGGTGTGGTCAGGCTCCGACGTCGTCATGGGCGATGTCACCCGGGAAAACCCGCAGTTTGAACTCTTTGATGAGTCGTTGGTGACCCGTGTGCTGGTGGAGGACGGCATTGCCGGCGGCGTTGAAGTCCAGGACCGCCGCAGCGGCACCACCCACCGGGTAGGCGCCCGCTACGTCGTGGTGGCGGCCGATGCCTTGCGAACCCCCCAGTTGTTGTGGGCTTCGGGCATCCGGCCGGACGCACTGGGGCGCTACCTGAACGACCAGGCCCAGCTGGTGTTCGCCAGCAGGCTGCGGGACGTCACTGCCCCGAAGGGGCCGGCCACCGCCAACGGCGCACTCAGTGAACAGAGCGGGGTGGCCTGGGTTCCCTACACCGACGAGGCTCCCTTCCATGGCCAGATCATGCAGCTGGACGCATCGCCCGTCCCGCTGGCGGACGATGACCCCGTTGTGCCGGGCTCCATCGTGGGGCTGGGGCTGTTCTGCGCCAAGGACCTGCAGCGCGAGGACCGGGTGGCATTCGACGACGGTGCCAGCGACTCCTACGGCATGCCCGCCATGAGGATCCACTACCGCCTCACCGGGCGGGACCGTGAGGTGCTGGAGCGCGCCAAAAATGAGATAGTCCGCCTGGGCAAGGCGGTCGGTGAGCCGCTGGACGAGCGTCCATTCGTCCTCCCGCCGGGATCGTCGCTGCACTACCAGGGCACCACGCGGATGGGCGTGGCGGACGACGGCGAGAGCGTCTGCTCGCCCGACAGCCAGGTATGGCAGGTCCCCGGCCTCTTCGTGGCCGGCAATGGCGTCATTCCCACCCCCACCGCATGCAACCCCACGCTCACGGCAGTAGCGCTCGCGGTGCGGGGGGCCAGGAGGATCGCCGCCGGGATCGGCAGCGCTTTACTTATGTCAGAATCAGACAATACAATGTCTAAATAATGAAGAAGAGGCATCACGCCGCTTTTCCACGCAAGTACAGGCAAGGAATGCCGCAGACAAGGAGGTCGCGATGATCGCCGACCGCATCATTGAGCAGGGAACACTGACCACCGGCAGTGGCCGGACCGCCGTCGAAGTCCGCATCCCCTGGTACCGGGCCCTTCCCGGGTCCTGCATTGCAGGGGCGGCCCTGACGGTGGACGGCGTCGCCGCCCCGAAAGAGTCGCTGCGCTGGACCATGAACAACCGCACCTTCAGCTTCGATGAGCTGGTGGACGAAACCGGTGAGTGGTGGTTCCCGCTGGACTCGGCCGTCCTTTCCGGCGATCTTCCGGTTGCGGACGACCAGGCGGAGCACGAGGTCCGCGTGGACCTGAAGCTCTACATCCCCTACATCATCACCGACCACGGCGTGCTGCACATCGAAGAGCACGACACCAAAACCATGAAGGTGGCACAGCGATGACCAGCCCCGGCACGCCCATCCAGGGCGTCACCCTCTACAGCTTCACCCGGGCCTTCCACGGCCGGCAGTACGACCTTGACGGCCTGATCCGAAAGGTGGCGGCAGAGGGTTTCGGCCCGGGGCTCGAAATCATCGGCTTCTCCAGCCTCCGCGGCTTCCCGGACCGCGTCGACGATGCCTTTGTGGGACATTTCCGGGACCTCGTGGAAGAGGTGGACCTGGTCCCTACCTCGCTCGCCGTCAATGTGGACACGGGAATCCGGCGCGACCGGCTGATGAACCACGACGAGCTCGTGGAGTACATGCGCAAGCAGATCGAAATGGCCGCCAGGCTCGGTTTCCCGATCGCCCGCGTGCAGATCTCGCTGACTCCGGACGCCATGGAGAGCCTGCTGCCCGTCGCTGAGCAGTATGGTGTGACCCTTGCCCTGGAAGTCCACGCCGACCAGCACGGCGCGCACGAGCGTGTCCTTGCCCTGCGGGACCGGTACGAAAAACTCAACTCCCCCCTGCTGGGATTCACCGCCGACTGGGGTGCCACCGTCACCGGTTTTGCTCCCTCCCTCCTCGAGGCCTACCGCCGCCGCGGTGCCTCCGAGGATCTGCTCCGGCAGGTAGTGGAGCTGTGGGACGGCTTTTACGCCGAGGGCCCGCCCAACACCCAGAAGGTCCACGGCGAACGGTTCGGCGCCTTCATCGGCCTCGCCGCCCGGAACGGCAGGCCGGACCTGGGCATCGACTTCGGGATCAACGGCACGGGACTGTTCGGGCCGGCCCCTATCGACACCTGGCTGGAAATCATGCCGTGGGTCCGCCACGTGCACGGCAAGTTCTTCGGCATCGACGAGAACGGCGAGGAGCCCTCGGTTCCGGTACGGGACCTGGTCCGGCAGTTGGTGGAAAACGGCTATTCCGGCGCCATTTCCAGCGAATACGAAGGCTGGCACTGGAACAACTGGCAGGACCCGTTCGAGATCATCCGCGGCGAACAGGCCCTCCAGCGCTCAGCAGCGGCCAACGCCGGTTCCGCCATGATCACCGACGCAACAGAAGCCCGCCGCATCCTCAGCAGCCACCTCGCCCAACCCGTCCGCGGCTAAAGCAAAAGGAATTAAGACATGTCAGAAGGCATCGCAGGCTCAGGCATCGAGCTTGGCATTACCCTTTATTCGCTTACCTCCGAATTCGCTGCCGGGCTCTACACGCCCGAGACGATGATCAAGGCGGTGGCCGATGAAGGCCTCGGCCCCGGCGTCGAATTCAACATCGCCCAGATGCTGCGCACCTATCCCGACGTCGACGCCGGCTTCGTCAAGCTTTGGCGCGACAGCATGGACCGCTACGGCCTGACCCCCAGCGCCGTCGGCACCAACCTGGACATGGGCCGCCGCAAGGACCGGGACATGACCCCGGACGAGGAGTTCGACTTCTTCGCCAGGCAGCTCAAGACGGCCAACACGCTCGGCTTCCACAAGATCGTCATCCGGTCCGCCGGCAAGGAACTGCTGCGCCGCCTCCTGCCGCTGGCCGAAAAGTACGACCAGAAACTGGGCTACGAAATCCACGCCCCGCAGGGCCCGAACGACCCCAAGATCCTCCAGATCCGCGAGATGTACGAGGAACTCGGCAGCGACCGGCTGGGTTTCACCGCCGACTTCAGCTCTACCATGCACAGCCTGTCACCCACCCTGTTCCGCACCCTGACCCAGATGGGCCTGCCGGAAGAACACTTCGCTGTCATGCAGGACATCTGGCGCAAGCCGCTGCCCATGCAGGAACGGAACCAGGAGTTCGAGGACTACCTGCGCGCCAACAACTTCGATCCCGCGCGGCTGGGTCCCTTCACGCGGCTGGCCTTCAACATGCACGGCCTGGTTCCGCCGGAGGAATGGCTGGACATCATGCCGCAGATGTTCCACGTCCACGCCAAGTTCTACGACATCGACGAAAACGGCAATGAGCCCGCCATGGACATCCCGCGGATCGTGCGCCAGTTCGTCAAGGGCGGTTACACCGGCTTCCTGTCCAGCGAATGGGAGGGGCACGCCTTCGCCGACCTCGGCGAATCGGACCCGATCGAGCTGGTCAAGAAGCAGCATGCACTCATGCGGCGCGCCATCGAAGAGTCCGTGGTACCGGCCTAAGGAGACCCATGCCTGCAATCGATACAGACCTTACGGCAGAGGTGGAGCGGCTCCGGGGCGAACTGGCCGAAGCCCTGAAATTGGCCCGCAGGGCCAATGACCGGGGCGACATCGAGAACCTGTTCAACCGCTATACGTACCTCCACAATGCCTTTGAGGATGAACAAATCATCCCGCTGTGGGTCAAGCCGGGTACCCCCGGCATCCGGGCGAGGTACACCAACGCCGGCCAGTACACGGACTATGACAGCGTCATCCGCTACCACCAGGACCGTCCGCGGCCCGAGGGCAAGCTGATCCTGCACTACACCACCACGCCCGTCATCGAGGTGGCCGCGGACGGCAACACCGCCAAGGGCGTCTGGATCATGGCCGGCAACGAGTCCGGCCTGACCGACCCGGAAGTGGCCAAGGACAGCCCGGACTACATGTACTCGCCGCGGGAGGTACAGGGCAAGAAGGTCTGGGCCCACTGGGTCTGGTGCAAGTACGCGGTGGACTTCCTGCGCCAGGACGGCGAATGGAAGATCTGGAAGTTCCGCTGCTACGAGCTCCTCCGTGCACCTTTTGAGGAAAACTGGATCAGTTTTGCCGAGAAGAACCAGCACGCCTTCGCGCTGGACCTTATGTACTTCGGCGACGATGGCAAGCCCGTCTTCATGCCTCCGGCGGACGAGCCCGTCCCCAGCGAATACCACCCCTATCATCCGTCGGCCAGGCAGACGCTGGAACCGCAGCCGCCAGTGCCCCACCAGACATTCGTCGAGACCTTCGAGTAAGGACCATCATGGCAACCCACAACTCCCTGTTCCAGGACGCTGACGTCCGCCGGCACCCCGAGGGCATCTCCGTCTCCGTACAGCTGCCCTGGTACCGCAGCCTCTGGCTGTCCGCCGTCGACGATGTAGCGGCCACGGTCGACGGGAAAGAAATCCCCAAGGAATCACTCCGCTTCGAACTTCAGGGCAACTCCTATTCCATCGCCGAGCTTCCGCACCAGTGGGAGACCCTGTGGTTCGTCGCCGACAAGCCGAAGATCATTATCCCCCTGAACCGTGTCCCGGAGGCCGGCGAGGAAATCGACGTCGAAGTGATCCTGACCCTTCGCCTCCTGTACATGCAGATCGCCCCCATGCGCTACGTGGGCAACCGGGTGGCCGTCGAGCGCAAGGTAGTGCTGGCATGACACGCCTCCGCGTAGCCATGATCGGCCACGGCTTTATGGGAGCGGCCCATTCGCAGGGCTGGCGCACCGCCCCGCGGGTCTTCGACCTGCCGGCAGAGCCGGAGATGGCCGTCGTCGTGGGGCGCAACGCCGAGGCGGTGGCAGCCGCCGCGCCGAAGTGGGGATGGGCTGAGTCGGTCACTGACTGGCGCGAGGTGGTGGCCCGGGACGATATCGACGTCGTCGACATTGTCACACCCGGTGACACGCACGCCGAGATCGCCATCGCCGCGCTCGAAGCGGGCAAGCACGTGCTGTGCGAGAAGCCGCTCGCCAACACGGTGGCCGAAGCCGAAGCGATGGCGGAGGCGGCTGGAAAGGCGGCGGCACTGGGAATCCGCGCCATGGTGGGCTTCACCTACCGGCGGGTCCCCGCCGTGACGTTCCTGCGCGACCTCATCGCTGAAGGTGCCGTGGGCACGGTAAACCAGGTGCGTGCCTCGTACCGGCAGGACTGGCTCGTGGATCCGGAAATGCCGCTGGCGTGGCGCCTGCAGAAGGAACATGCCGGCTCCGGCGCGCTCGGTGACATCGGCGCCCACGCGATTGACCTGGCGCAGTTCGTGACCGGGCAGAACATCGACAAGGTGTCAGGCGTGATCGACACGATCGTGAAGGAGCGGCCCCTTTTGGACAACTCCGCTTCCGGCTCGGGGCTCTCGGGCACGGCCGGGGCCGGCCGGGGCAAGGTGACTGTGGACGATATCGCCATCTTCACGGGCAGGTTCGAATCGGGCGCACTGGCCTCCTTTGAAGCCTCGCGCTTCGCCACCGGGCGCAAGAACGCGCTGCAAATCGAGGTGTCCGGGACAAGGGTGCCCTCGCCTTCGACCTGGAAGACCTCAACAGCGTCCAGTTCTACGACCGCACCGCCCCTGCCGACCGGCAGGGATTCCGGAAGATCCTGGTCACCGAAGCGGAGCATCCATACGTTTCGGCCTGGTGGCCGGCCGGCCACATGCTGGGCTACGAGCACGGCTTCTCGCACCAGGTCAAGGACCTCGTCGAAGCCATCTCCAACGGCACCGACCCCCACCCCACCTTCGCCGACGGGCTGCGGGTGCAGCGTGTGCTCGACGCCGTCGAGCGCAGTTCCGAGAATGACTCCGCCTGGACGCGCGTGGGCGCCCGTGTCCCCGCCCAGGCTGGCTAGGAAAGGGAAAGTACATGGCACGACCAATCACCCTGTTCACGGGCCAATGGGCCGACCTGCCGTTCGAAGAGGTGGCCCGGCTCGCCGGCGAGTGGGGCTACGACGGCCTGGAAATCGCCTGCTGGGGCGACCACCTGGACCCCTGGCGGTGGGACGACGACGCGTACGTCCAGGGCAGGCTGGACATCCTGGAGCGGAACAACCTGAAGGTATGGACCATCTCCAACCACCTCAAGGGCCAGGCCGTGTGCGATGACCCCATCGACGAGCGGCACCGGGGGATCCTGCCGGATGTCGTCTGGGGCGATGGCGACCCCGAGGGCGTCCGCCGCCGCGCAGCCGAGGAAATGAAGAACACTGCCCGCCTCGCCGCGAAACTGGGCGTGAAAACCGTCACCGGGTTCACGGGCTCCTCCATCTGGAAGTACGTGGCAATGTTCCCGCCGGCCTCCGAAAAGATGGTCGACGCCGGCTACCAGGACTTTGCGGACCGTTGGAACCCCATCCTGGACGTCTTCGACGAGGTGGGGGTCCGGTTTGCCCATGAGGTGCACCCCTCCGAGATTGCCTACGACTACTGGACAACCCAGCGCGCCCTGGAGGCGATCGGACACCGCGAGGCGTTCGGGCTGAACTGGGATCCGAGCCACATGGTGTGGCAGGACATCGATCCCGTGGGTTTCCTGTGGGACTTCAAGGACCGCATCTACCACGTGCACTGCAAGGACACAAAGAAGCGGCTCAGCAATGGCCGCAATGGACGGCTCTCATCCCACCTTGCATGGGCTGATCCGCGGCGCGGCTGGGACTTCATCTCCACCGGCCACGGAGACGTGCCGTGGGAGGATGCCTTCCGGATGCTCAACTCCATCAACTACCGCGGCCCGCTGTCCGTGGAGTGGGAGGACGCCGGAATGGACCGCCTGGACGGAGCGCCCGAAGCGTTGCAGTTTGTTCGGCGCCTTTCCGGGTACGAGCCCTCAGCAGCGGCCTTCGACGCCGCTTTCAGCACAAAGTAGCTCAACACGAAGAAGTGAACACAAAGAGTGGCCGGTCCTGTAATCCAGGACCGGCCGCTCTTCCTTATGCGAGCCTCAGCCGGTGATTGGACGTGCCGCAATCGGGGTTTCGACGTGCTCAACCAGCGCTTCCCGTGCCAGTGCAAGGTGCCGCCGCGTCATGTCCGTCGGGTCGTCCTGCAGCCACTCATGGCCGCCCCATTCGCTGGTCAAAGTGCCGGTGAAGCCGTTGGCGGCCAGGAGGCCGCCAAGTTCCTGCAGCGGCCGGGAAACCCGTCCGCCGTCATCATCCAAATCCCAGAACTTCAGGTGGAAGGCGCCCACCAGCGGCAGGATGCCCTGCAGGTCGGCGGCGTCGCTGCGGCCAAATCGGATCAGCAGGTTCATGAAAAGGGTGTGGATGGGTGGCGGCACGTGTCCGGACCGCAGCAGCGCGGTGACCGCGTCCATGGTGGCGGGATCGCGCCAGTCGTCCTCCAGGCGCGCCATAAAGTCCCGTGGCAGGCCAGCGCGGCGCAGTTTCCCGAGGTAGCTGACGGGAAGGGCGGGCATCAGCATGCTGATATCAACCAGAACCCGGACGTGGTCATCGTCCAGCCCGGCAATCAGCTCCAGCGCAGGCTCGACGGCTGGGCTTCCGGGCGCCTGCTGGCCCTGGATCTCTTCGTACAGCACCAGGTCAAGGCGGTGCAGGATCGGCTGGAGCAGGGCGAGCAGTTCACCTCCCGCCTGGCCGATCGGAAGACGGACGCCGTGCGCTCCCACCCGGTGGGCGGCATGCAGTTGCGGGACCAGGAAATCCAGGCGCTCCTGCAGCGGGCGGCGCTCCGTGGGCGAGGAGAAATCGTCAAGGCTGGCCCCAACGATACTGACGGATCCGCCCCTTGCCGCCAGCGACGCCCGGAGCCCTTCGACTTCGCCGTCATTGGGGGTAGGGAATGAGCGCCACACCAGTCCCGGCTCGAGTTCGATCACCTTCACTACAGCGTCCGCGATCCCCGTGACGGTGTCCTGGGCCGTTCGGCGGGCAGCAATGATCTCCGGGGTCCAGTTGAACGAGCTGGCGCAAAAGGTCCAGCCGGATGGAATGTCGGGAGCCATAAGACACCTTCCCCTATATGATTGTTTATGACAAACTTATGTCTGTATCAGGATAAAGGATGGTCTTGATGTTGGAAACCGCGGTGCGCGAAGATGCGCTGACCACCACCCCGGAAGGTTTTGAACTCCGGGTCGGCCTGCCGTGGATCCGCTCCATGCCCCTGTCGGGCATTACCGGACTCACCGTGGAGGTGGACGGGCGTTCGCTGGCTGGGGGCGGCCTGATGGTGGTGCTGGGCTCGCGGCGCGTGCAGCCGCATGCCCTGGAGGCGGAGCGGGGCTGGTGGTTCGTGCAGGACCGGCTGGTCCTTGCCGGCCGGGGCGCGCTCTCGGCCGGCGGGCACGACGTCGCCGTCGACTTCCAGCTGATGGTGCCCTACCTGCAGGCGCGGCCGGGTTCTCCCCTGGTCCTGCCGTTCCACCTGGAGGCCCGGCTGGAACTGGACGCGGCGCCGGTGCCGTCTGTATCCCGGGACGTGGCCTGACCAGACAGTGCTGACCGGACGGGGCCCTGCGTCCCCGCGGAAGCCTAGGCGGGGACCGCGGTCCGTTCTGGTGAAGGCCGGCCCTCGGCGAACCAGCGCGGGAAAGTGACATCGAACAGCTGCTCGCGCGCCAGCTCGGCACCGCCGCGGAGGGGTTCGCGTTCATCGTTTACGGACATCGTGATGATCAAATCCCGGGTAGCAAGCGGCAGCGACAGTTCGTAGACCCGCTGCCTCACTTCCGCCAGGAACACCTCCCCGGCGGACCCGATGGCACCGCCGATGACGATGACTGCGGGATTGAACATGTTCACAAGGGCAGAAATTGTCTCCCCCACAACGCGCGCTGACTTCTGGACCAGCATGATGGCCAGCGGGTCGCCGGACCGGACCGCGAGGGTGATCTCCTCGAGCGTCAGTTTCCCCTTCTCGGCAATCGGAGCCATGGAGGTGCTGGCGCCCTCCTTGACGGCCTGCTCAACATCTCGGACCAGCGCCCAGCCACTGGCCACGGCTTCCAGGCAGCCGATCTTTCCGCAGCGGCAAACGGCCGTGGAATCCAGGACGCGGACATGGCCGATGTCACCGGCAGCACCATTGGCGCCGCGGTGGATCCGGCCCTGGGACAGCAGCCCCGCCCCGATTCCGGAACCAATCTTGCAGTAGATGAGGTCGGCAAGGGCATCGCGGCGGCGCGCACGTTCGCCAAGGGCCAGCAGGTTGACGTCGTTATCCACCCAGACCGGCGCATTGAAGCGCTCCTCGAAGGGGGTTCGAACATCGAAGCCGTTCCAGCCGGGCATGATCGGCGGGGACACCGGCTGTCCGGAGTTGAAGTCAACCGGGCCGGGAAGGCCCACCACGACAGCCCAGACGGGAACTTTGGAGTCTTTTGCCAGTACTTCGTCCACCAGGGTCATCACGGCGGCGATGGTCTTCTCCGGCCCCTGTCCGATGTCCCAGGCCCGGTGCGTGTGTTCCAGGATGTCGCCGTCGAGGGCGGTGATGCCAACCCGGATGTGGGCGGCGCCAAGGGCGCAGATGACGATTCGTCCCTGCTCTGCACGGAAGCGGAGGGTCCGGGGCGCCCGGCCGCCGGATGAGGCGCCGAACTCGCCATCGCCGAGGAATCCGATCTGGATGGCCTGGTCCACGCGCTGGCTGACAACGCCCCGGCCCAGGCCGGTGACTTTGCCAATCTCCGGGCGGGTGGTGGCCTCACCCGTCCGCACCAGGTTGACGATCCGCAGGAGGCTCGTCACTTCATCGGTCTGGGCTCCGAAGCGGAGGGTGGACTCTGTCGACATGCCCTCAATTCTCACACATCTACGGCCACTAAGGTGCAGTTGGGCGCGACTATAGCCAGAAGCTTCCAAACTTATGAATAATAAAGACATAAGAGGGGAGGCGCCGATGCCTTGGAACGTAGGGATTCTTGGAGCCGGACCCGGAGTGGCGGCACTGCACCTGCCGGTGTTGGGCCGCCTGGGGGACCTGTTCACCGTGAAGCACATAGCCGACGCGGGAAGCGGATGCGCCCGGGACCTGGCAAGCGGCTTCGGTGCCAATTGGTCGACGGGCGAAGGTGACCTGCTGGCCGACCAGGATGTGGACGTCGTGGCAATCTGCACCCCGCCGGCCGAACACTCCCGCCAGGTCATCGCTTCGGTGGAGGCCGGAAAACGCGCCATCTTCTGCGAAAAGCCGCTCGCCACCAGTCGCGGGGAGGCCGACGAGGCCGTTGCCGCCTGCCGGGCCGCGGGAGCCGTCCTGATGGTAGGCACCAACCATCTTTTCGATTCCGCCTGGGGCAGGGCAAGGCACCACCTTGTTGCCCTCCAGGGGCAGGTGCAGGCCATCTCCGTCACACTGGCACTCCCGCCGAACGACAGATACCACCAACTGGTGGCCGAGGGTGGCCCATTCGTGGCGGCCCGCCGTGGACGGCCTGACCTCGATGATCCTGCCGTCGCTGCCGGCGTTCTGCGCCAGCTGTTGACGGGCCTGGCGATCCACGATCTTCCGGCGGTGCGGGACATCGCGCCCGCCATTGACGAGGTGGTGTACGTCCGGGTTGCCTCGCCGGTGGGGTACCTGGTGGGCTACCGCGCCGGTGGCGTGCTGGTCCAACTGGCGCTCACCATGCTGCCCGGGGGGCCGGATGCCTTGTGGCGGATGGGCATCGCCACCACGCACGACCGAGTGGAGGTGGACTTTCCGCCTGCCTTCGTCCAGGCGGGAAGCGCCACCGTCCGGGTGCGCAATGTTGACGGGCAATGGGTGACCTACCCCAGGGACGTCGAAGACGGTTATGAGGCAGAGTGGCGGCTGCTGGTCTCGCTCCTGCAGGGTGCAGTCCCGGTGGAGTACGACGAACTCCTGGCCGACGCGCACTATGCCATCGACCTCGCCGATGCCGCCGCAACCAAGCTTCGTGAAGGGGCGCGGCCATGAACGCTGCGGGCCGCAGGTTCACTGTCTCCACCCGGCTGCCCCGGTACCGGGCCGCCCTCGCCCAGCTTCCGGTCAGCGCGGGGCCCGCGGACGATGTACGCGGTGGAGTTGCGGTGGTGCCGGGTTCCGGCGACTGGTGGCAGGGCGTGTTGGCGGCCCGTGCAGGAGGAGCGCTGGCCGTGGTCCTGGCTGATCCGGGGATGCTTCCTCGGGGTGCGGTGGACGGCAGTCCATGGCCCAGGGATATTCCTGTCATCGTTGACCGTCCCGGCCTGCGTGCAGACGTCGTCGCCGACGCCGCGCAGGCACGGCAATCCAGTCAGCCGCGAATGCTCACCATTGACTGCGCCGCCCCGGCGGCAGGTATGGCCGGCGTCGTCCTGGACGGTATCGGTTGGGCCCGTTCCCTGATGGGGGCCGGGCTGAAGCTTTGTTCCGGCGCGTCAACGACGGGGGCAACGATGGCGCTTCTCGAGGGGTGGGGAGTGGATGGCATGGCGACGCCGGTGACCCTCATGGCGACCCGCACGGGCGGCCGCCGCCCTGGCGGGTTGATCCGTGTTGTGGCCCACGGCGAAGTCAGGACAGAAGTGACCATCGACCAGCCGGCGGGCTTGGTATGCATCGAGACCAGTACCGGGGAGGGTGTCTTCCGGGCGCCCCTTCGCTATGAGGCCCCTGCGCGCCTCGCGCTCCGCCGGGCCATGGAGGCGTGCGTATCCGGTCAACCGGCGGACGATCTGGCCGACCTGCTGGCGGACATGGCCGTCGCGGCAGGTATCGCGGCGTTGTGAACCGAATGGGTGCCCATCCGCAGCGCTTAGGTCAAAGCCTCGCTTACTTATGTTGTTTTAACGCAAAAGTGCGGGTATGCTGATGAGTGGCGCCGGGGTCCCTTCCGGACCCGTTCTCCGGCGTGATGCCGCATCGGAGGCACACCACGTCGCGTCGACGGCCCGATCGTTCGGGCAGACTACTATGCCACTCTCGCGTGTAAGGCTTCGTTTCCTCGTCGCCTCCCTTTTGACTGTCTCTTTCCTCGGGGCACTGGACCACACCGTGGTATCCACGTCCCTGGCCACTATCGCCGGCGAACTGGGAGCGCTGCAGCTCATGAGCTGGGTGGTGGTGGGATATACCCTTGCCAGCACCGTCCTGCTGCCCGTGCTGGGCAAACTCGGCGACGTCCTGGGCGCGCGCCGGGTCTTCCTGGCTTCCCTCGTGATGTTCCTCGCCGCGTCACTCATCTGTGGCTTCGCCACGGATATGCGGTGGCTGATTGCCGCCCGCGTCCTGCAGGGAATGAGTTCCGCGGGCCTCCAACTGATGTCGCAGACCATCATTGCCCGCGTCACCACCCAGCGTGAACGGCCCCGCTACATGGCAATAATCGGGGCGGCCTTCCCCATCGCCATCCTGGTGGGCCCCGTCCTCGGCGGGGCAATTACCGACTACTGGGGCTGGCAGTTGGTGTTCTGGATCAACATTCCGGTAGGCGCCGCCGCCCTGGCCCTTGCGCTGGCTGCCGTTCCGCACCTCGAACCGGGACCCGCGCCCCGCGGCTTCGACATCGCCGGTGCAGCCGTGTTCACCACCTCGCTGGTGGCGCTCGTCCTGGCAGCCTCCTGGATCGCGGAACGGAACGCCGGTGCTGCCACCCTGGCCGCCGGCGGCATCTGCCTGGTGGGCTTCACCGCCTTCTTCCTGATCGAGCGGCGCGCGCCGGAGCCCGTCGTGCCGCTGCACTTCTTCGCCAACCGCACTATTGCCGCATGCACGGCACTCTCGGCGATCATCGGCGTCGGCCTTTTCTCCATCACCGCATACCTGCCCACGTACTTCCAGATGGCATACCGGACCACGGCTACGGTGTCCGGCCTGGTGCCCATCGCCACCGTGTTCGGCATGCTGCTCAGCAACCTGCTCACCGGCTGGCTGGCAAGCCGCAGCGGACGCTACAGGATATTTCCGATCATCGGCACCATGCTGGGGGCCGCCGGACTGCTGGTCATGGCTTCGCTCCCCGCGGGTCTTCCGCTGTGGGTGCCCATGATCGTGATGGGCGTTGTCGGGATGGGCACGGGGGCCTTCATGAGCCTCATCGTCGCCGTTGTCCAGGGCGCCGCACCACCCAGCCAGACCGGCACCATCACCGCCACCATCAACCTGGTGCGGCAGGTGGGATCGACGGTTGCCACCGCCATCATCGGCGGGGTGATCGGATCCGCCGTCGCCGCCAGGCTGCCGGCACGGCTCGAAGCATCCACCCTGACCCCGCAGTTGGTCCATGCGGCGGCACCGGCGGTCCAGGCGGACGTCGCACAGATCTACAGCTCAGTTTTCACCCCCATCTTCATCGCCCTGGCCGCCGCCTACGCCGTGGGAATCGTCGCGGCGTTGCTGCTCCCGCACGGCAGGCTCTCCGATGAACCCGTTCCCGCTCCCCGCCCTTCGTCCGAATCCCTCCCGGCCTGATCCCAAAGGAGACATCATGTCCACTTTCACTGTTGCCATCGTCGGCAGCGGACCCATCGGTTCCACCTACGCACGGGTCCTGCTGGAACAGATCCCCACCGCCCGCGTGGTGATGTTCGAAGCCGGGCCCCAGCTCACCGCCGTCCCCGGCGAGAGCGTCCGCAACATCCCGGACCCCGCCGAAAAGGCGCGTGCCCGCGAGATGTCCCAGGGTCCGCAGGCAGGCGCCTACCGCGAGTCCCTGGGCATCCCCGCCGGAACCGTTACCGAAGGCATGTTCACCGCGCGCCAAGGCACCCACCTGCTCGATTTCGGCGGCGAAGGCTCAGCGCATGCACCCTCCTTTCCGGCGGCGGCTGCGGCCACCAATGTGGGCGGCCAGGGCGCGCACTGGACCTGTGCGACTCCGTCGCCCGCCTTCAGCGAAAAGATTCCGTTCATCGCCGACGACGAGTGGGACGGCCTGATTGAGGAGGCCAAGCAGCTGCTGCACGTCCACAGTGCCGCCTTCGCGGATTCAAAGGTGGGTGAGGCGATCCGATCCCTGCTGGACGAAGAGTTCGGCGCCGAACTGCCGGCGGGCTACGGGGTGGGCACGCTTCCCGTGGCGGGGGACCCGCAGCCGGATGGTTCCGTGCGCTGGGCGGGTGCCGACGTCGTCCTCGGACCGTTGATCGACAAGGAAAACCCGCTTTCGAAGCAGTTCGAACTGCGCGGCCTCACCCTGGTCCGCCGCGTGGAACTGGAGGGGCAGCGCGCCACCGGCGTTACCGTCCAGGACCTGCGCACGGGTGAGGAATCCTTCGTGGCCGCCGATGCGGTGGTGGTCGCTGCGGATGCCTTCCGCTCGCCGCAGCTCCTGTGGGCCTCGGACGTCCGGCCGCAGGCACTGGGCCACTACCTCACCGAACACCCGGTGGTGATCTCCACCGTGGCGCTCGACGCGGACAAGATGCAGCGGTTCGCCACCGAGGAAGACCTCAAAGCCGAACACGCACGCCGTGCGCTGAATCCCGCCGATCCGGTGGCGGCGGTAAACCGCATCCCGTTCTCCGAGCCGGAGCACCCGTTCTCCGTCCAGGTGATGTACACCGAAACCACGCCGTTCCCCATGGAGCCCGGCACGCCGTACTCGGAGAACCCGTGGGGCTACGTGAACATGGGGTACGGCATGCGCAAGCACCCGCGCTACGAGGACGCCGTCACGTTTGACGACAACGAACAGGACTACCGCGGCTTCCCGAACATGACCATCGAGTATGCGCTCACTGAGAGGGAGGAAACGGAAATCGCCCAGGCCACGGAACGGCTCCGCCGGGCCGGCAAAGCCCTTGGCGTCTTTGTTGCCGAGCCCAGGCTGATGCCCAACGGCTCCAGCCTGCACTACCAGGGCACCATGCGGATGGGTGCGGCCGACGACGGCACCTCCGTGGCGGATCCGTGGTCCCGGGTGTGGGGTTACGAGAACCTGGTGGTGGGCGGCAATGCGCTGATTCCGACGGCGACGGCGATGAACCCCACCCTGATGAGCGTGGCCATCGCTGTGCGCGGGGCGCGGAAGGTGGCGGAGGACCTGGGGGCCTGACACTTCCGGTCAGCCGTCACATCAGGGTCTGCAGCTGGGCATCCATCCGTCCCGTGGATACCAGCTATCCCAAATCCATGATTCCGCGATAGCCCAGGTGTTGTCACAGTGAGGGAAGTCACTTTCGGTGCCCCGGCGGTACCGTCCCCTCCGTGACCATCAAGAGGCTAAGGAAGATTCAATGGAGAATATTCAGCTCGCGGGTACTGCCGGGAACGGGACACCCGGCCCGGTGGTGACGCGTCCGGCCGGGCGGTTCCAGGCGGCCCTGCTTGTTGCCGGCAGCTGCATGCCGGTGCTGGGCGCCGTTCTGCTGGCACCCATCCTGCCGACGCTAAGCCAGGTGTTTGCGGGTACGCCCGGCGTGGCCATCCTGGTGCCGCTCACCCTGACACTGCCGGCGTTGTTCGTGGCCCTCTTCTCCCCACTGGCCGGCTATGTTGCCGACAGGGTGGGGCGCAAGCAGCTCCTGGTCTTCGCCATGCTGGCCTACGCAACCTTCGGCACAGCACCGCTGTGGCTCACCAGCCTGGAGTCCATTGCCGTGTCACGCGTGGGCGTCGGCATCGCGGAAGCCGCCATCATGACCTGCTGCACCACCCTCCTCACGGACTACTACCAGGGCGAACAGCGGAACAAATACCTGGGCCTGCAAACCATGGTCAGCGCGCTCGCCGCCACAGCGTTCTTCGCGCTCGGCGGTGCCCTGGGCAGCATCAGCTGGCGGACGCCGTTCTGGCTATACGCGGCCAGTGCCGTGATCGTTATCCCCATGATCTTCAAACTGTGGGAACCGGCAAAGAGCCAGCGCACGGAGCCTGTCCGCACGCCAGTGCCCTGGCGGCAGATAGGCGCCCCGGCCGCAGTGACGCTGTTCGGCGGGATAGTGTTTTACGCCCTCATCGTGCACCTGCCGTACGTCATCACCAGCCTCGGCGTTGCCGACGCGGCACTCATCGGCCTCGCCGCGGCCATCGCATCCCTGGCCACGGCAGCAGGCGCCATCTCTTTCCGCTTCCTGGCGAAGCTGGGCACGAAGAACCTGCTGGCGCTCGCGTTCGGACTGGCCGCCGTGGGACTTTCGCTCGTCTCCGTCGCAGGGAATGTTCCGCTGGCGATCGCCGGTGCTGTCATTGCCAGTGCGGGAACCGGTGTCCTGCTGCCCACCCTCCTGACCTGGGCCGTCAACGGACTCGAATACCAGCAGCGCGGTCGCGGCACCGGCATCTGGACCGGAACCCTGTTCATCGGCCAGTTCCTGACTCCCATCGTCCTCGGCGCGGCTGCAGCGGCGCTGGGCAGCCTCGGGTTCGCCCTGGGCGCCCTGGGAATCGCATGCACGGTGGCCCTCCTCGCCGTCCTGGTCCGTGGACCGCGGGCAGTCCCCGTCAACCCTTAGCCCTACTGCACTGGAAGACCGCACCGCGGGCACGGCTAACCTGTGGGTATGAAGAACCTGGACCTGAACCTGCTGCCCCACCTGCAGGTCCTGCTGGAACTGCGCAACATCTCCCGGGCGGCGGAGCGGCTGCAGCTCAGCCAGCCGGCCACGAGCGCGGCGATGGCGAGGCTCAGGCGCCATTTCGACGACGAACTCCTGGTCCGCAACGGCCGCACCTATGACCTCACCCCCTTCGCCCAGTCCCTGGTCCCGCTGGTGGACGAAGCCATGCTCCACATCCAGCGCGCCACCCGTGTGCGGTCCGGTTTCGACCCGGCCACCAGCGAACGGGAGTTCGTCATCGCAGCCTCCGACTACGCAGCCGCGCTGATCGTCGGCCCGCTGCGGGGCATCCTGCGGGACGAAGCCCCCGGCGTATCCGTGGACTTCGTCCCTACGGCAAAATCCGGTATTCAGGGCCAGATGGCCGACTACTCGAAGATCGACCTGCTGGTGGGCCCCACGGGCTACCAGATGCAGGGCGCCAGCAGGCAGTTGTTCCGGGACAGCTTCATGGCCGTTGCCGACGCCGGCAACCCGCTGCTCCAGCAGCCCCGGCTGACCCTGGCGGATCTCGCCACCGTTCCGCACGCCGTCGGCTATTTCGGCGAGGGCATCAGCACCCCCGCTGACAAACTGTTCGAGGCACGCGGCATCAAGCGCCGGGTGGCTGCCGTGGTGGCCGGCTTCCTGTCCCTGCCGCTGCTGGTGGAGGGGACGGACCTTGTGGCGCTGGTGCCGGGGATGCTGGCGGCCCGGGCCCAGCGGGGTGCGGACATTGCGGTGCTGGAATTCTCCGGCGGGACCGAGGCGTCCCTGGTGGAGGCCATGTACTGGCACCCCTCCCAGGCGGAAGATCCGGCAAGCGTATGGCTCCGGTCCGTGGTCCAGCGCTCCTGCGCCCGGCTCCACGAGCTCTTCCCCGTGAGCACCCATCCGGTGGCTATCCACGAGGCAGTCAGCCCGTAAGCAGACAGCCCGTAGGCCCAAGGCTTGTTCGGCGCCCGTGACGGTGTCGTTGCCCGGTCGTAGACTCTTGCTGACCCGAGCCGTGCAGCGACTCAACCAACCAAGGAGGACTGTTATGAGCAATGGAACCACCAGCCCTGGGGCGGCGGCAGCGGCGCAAACCCTGTTCAGGGTGGCTCTGGGAGGAGTGCTCGTGGCCCACGGATCCCAAAAACTCTTCGGCTGGTTCGGCGGGGGAGGCGTCGAAGGCACCAGCAAGGGCATGCACGCCATGGGGTTCCGCCCCGCCAAGACAAGCGCCGTCCTCGCGGGCGTAGGTGAAGCGGGAGCCGGGCTTGCCTTGGCCCTGGGTCTGGCGACGCCAGCCGCCGGCGCCGCTGCTGCAACCACCATGGGCGTGGCGGCAAGCGTCCATGCCCCCAACGGTTTCTTCGCCCAGGAGGGCGGCCTCGAGTATCCGGCCGTGCTGGGCCTGGCCGCCGCCGCCTTCACCATCGGCGGCTCCGGACCATACTCCCTGGACGCGCTCAGCGGCCACGTCCTGGACCGGCCCTGGATGCGCATTACCGCTTTGGCCGTGATCCCCACCGCCATCGCAATCCAGGTGGCCCGCCGGCGCAAGGCCCTCGCCGCAGACGCCGCGGCACCTGCCGCCGGCACTGCCGCGGAAAACGGCTGAGCCCGTCGCCCTGACTATCTGAGGGACTATCCGCGCGGCAGATACCACCTAGTCCTAAAACGCTGTTCCCCTTCCGGTCCACCCCTGCGAAAGTCGAGAAACACACGTCCGGAAGGATTTTCCATGCCCGTTTCCAGCCCGCGCCTGGCCGGCAAGACAACTGTTATCACCGGGACGGCCAGCGGCCAGGGCAGGGCCGCCGCGCTCGCGTTCGCTGCGGCAGGGGCCGTGGTGGTGGGCTGCGACATGGACGACGACGGCGCTGCCGCCACGGTCGCGCAGGTCACCGCCGCCGGTGGCCGGATGAGCAGCAACCGGGTAGACCTCACGGATGAGGCTGCCGTGGCGTCGTGGGCCCAGGACGTCGTGGACGTCCATGGGGAGGTGCACATCCTGTACGCCAACGCCGCCGTCACGCGCTTCGCGCCGGTGGAGCACCTCACGTACGCGGACTGGAAGTGGAACGTGGAGCACGAGATGGATGTGGTGTTCCTGCCGGTGAAGTACTTCTGGCCGCAGCTGATCGCGGCGCCGAACGCCGCCATTGTCCTGGTGGGCTCCACGGCGGGGGTGACCGGCTCGATGACCAACGGGCGGCTGGCCCACACCGCCACCAAGGGCGCGGTGGTGGCCATGACCAGGCAGCTCGCTGCCGAGGGTGCGCCATTCGGGCTCCGCGTCAACGCGGTCAGCCCCGGGATGATCCGCACCGCCGCCACCGAGGGCAACCTCCTCGCCGCCGACCACCCCATGCGGACCATTGCCGGAAGCATTCCCCTGGGCAGGATCGGTGCGCCGGAGGAAGTGGCCAACTGTGCGCTGTTCCTCGCCTCGGACGAGGCCTCGTACGTCACCGGGGCCAACCTGATGGTCGACGGCGGCTGGTCGGCCGTGCTGCCCGGCTGACCGGTCAGGGAATTTCAGCGCAGGGCGTCGGAGACCGACTTGGCGCCGCCGTGGCCGGACTGGCCGCCGTCCACCGGGATCTCTGCGCCCGTCACGAAAGAGGACAGCGGACTGAGGAGGAAGAGCACGACACCGGCCACCTCCTCCACGCTGCCGGTGCGGCCGAGCGGGGTTTCGGCCAGCGTGGCCTGCCGGAACTCCGGTTTGGCTCCCTGCGTCATGGGAGTTTCGATGAAGCCGGGATGAACGGTGTTCACCCGGATACCGCGCGGACCGAGTTCCATGGCGGCCACCTGCGACAGCCCGCGCAGCGCCCACTTGCTCGCGGTGTAGGCCACTGGATAGTGGGCCGTCAGGCCGGCCACGGAGCCGACGTTCACGATCGAGGCAGCCCTGGCCATGTGCGGTGCCAGGGTCTGGATACCCAGCAGGCTCCCCGCCACGTTGACCCCGTAGACCTTGTGCAGGTCAGCGGGAGACACGTCCAGCAGGCGGCTGCGCTGGGTGATGCCGGCGTTGTTCACCAGGCCGTGTACGGTCCACCCCTCGGAGCGGATCCAGTCCCCAAGGCGCGCCCACGCCGCGGCATCCGATACGTCAAGCTGCCGGTACACGAGGCATCCGTCCGCGGACGGAACCACCCCGGCCAGCCCTGCGGGGATGCCGGCGGCGAGGTCGGTGGCGACGACCCGCGCCCCGGCTTCGGCCAGCATCCGTGCCTCTGCAGCGCCCTGGCCCTGGCCGGCCCCGGTGACCACCACCGTACGGCCCTCGAGCTGGAGGGAAACCACCTCAGGATCCGGCGGACGCCGGCTGGACAGTCCGGTTGCGTGGGCGGGTCCGGGCTGCCACCCGGGTCACGGCTTCGCGCCGGGTGCCAACAGTGTTCTCGATGGTTCCGATGCCTTCCACGGTCATCCGAACCACGTCGCCGGTCTTCAATGGTGGGGGAGTCTGTGCGCCGTTGCGTCCCCAGAGCTCGGCGAGGCAGCCGCTGCCGCACGTGCCGGATCCCAGCACGTCGCCGGGCCGTACCATCGAATCCTGCGACGCGTAGGCCACCAGCTCCGCGAACGGCCAGCCCATGTTGGAGAGCAGGTCCTGGCCGATCGGCTCGCCGTTGACCTTCACCGCCATGGAGATGGGCAGGAAGCCCCCGGCGTCGTGCCGGTCCTCGAACTCGTCCGCCGTGACAATCCAGGGCCCCAGGGTGTTGGCGAAGTCCTTGCCCTTGCACGGGCCGAGGCTGACTTTCATCTCGCGGCGCTGCAGGTCCCGGGCGGACCAGTCGTTGAGGATGGTGTAGCCGAAGATGTGCCGGTGGGCCTCTTCCGCCGTCAGGTTGCTGCCGTCGCTGCCGGGGACGCGTCCGACGACGGCGGCCACCTCGGTCTCGAAGTCCAGGTCCGTGCAGCCTGCCGGAATGCCGATCACCTCGCCGGTCCCGGTCACCGTGTGCGGGTTGGTGAAGTAGAACGTGGGTGCCTCATACCATTCCGGCACCACGCCGGCTTCGCCGTCGATGCTCTTCCGGACGCCCTCCACGTGCTCCTCGAACGCCACGAAGTCCCGGATGGTGGCGGGCACCAGCGGGGCGAGCAGCTGCACGTCCGCGAGCCGGACCGCCGGACCGGACCCGATGACCCGCCGGGCGGTGGCCAGTGTCTCCTCGAGTCCGGCGTCCAGCAGTGTCTGCACGTCCTGTCCCTGGGGGAGGGCGAAACAAGCGCCGCCGTCCACAAAGCCGGACTGCGTCCCGCCGTCGTCATTCCAGCGTGCAATCTTGACCATTCGGAGCCTCCTTAAGCGGTAGGTCGGGTGGTGAGGGCGGCAGCCGCGGTGATTCCCAGCCTCCGGGCGTTGCCGCCCAGGACGCGGGCCTCGTCGCCGGCCGGAAGTCCGGCTGCCTGGACCTCGTCCACGGGAAGGTCGGAGCCCATGTCGAACGGGTAGTCCGAGCCGAGCAGCACCTGCTCCGGACCGGCGGCCGCCACGAGCGCCCGCAGTTCGGCCGGGCTGTGCACCAGGGAGTCGAAGTAGAGCTTTTGCAGATAGGACGACGGCGGCTGGGCGCAGCCGTGTGCCTCGGGCCGTACCTTCCAGGCATGGTCCGAGCGGCCCAGCGTGCTGGGGAGGTAGCCGCCGCCGTGCGCAGCCACGACCTTCAGGGCCGGGTGCTGGTCCAGGACGCCGCTGAAGATCAGGTGCGACAGGGCAACGGCGTTTTCGGCTGGCTGGGACACGGTGTTGGCCAGGTAGAAGCGGTCCAGCCGTTCATCCAGGGAGCAGCCGAAGGGATGCAGGAACACCACCGCGCCGAGCTCTTCGCAGCGGCTCCAGAACGGTTCCAGCCGGGGGTCCGAAAGCTCCACCGTGCTGCGGTCTGAATCGCCGGGAGTGGCGGCGTAGGAGCCGATCTCCACGCCCAGCAGTCCGCACTCCAGCACCGCGTGCTCCAACGCCTGCACCATCAGGTGCGGGTGCTGGAGTGGGACCAGGCCCAGGCCGTTGAGCCGTTCCGGCGCACGGTCCACGAACTCCCGTACGGCATGGTTCGCCTGCCGGGCCACTTCGAGGGCCAGTTCTTCACCGGCGAAGTAGTAGAAATGCGACGGCGAGGGCGAAACCAGCTGCACGTCCACGCCCTGCGCGTCCATGTCTGCCAGCCTGCGGTCCAGGTCCGTCAGCTGCGGCCAGCGTTCCTTGATCATCTTCCCCGAGGCAGCCATGGACCCGGGCCCGTTGCGCCGCACCTCCAGGGCCTGCAGCGCGGCGAAGCCGTCGGGGTCAGCGTCGGCCACGAGCTGCTGCAGGGCCGGGAGCAGGATGTGCGCATGGACGTCCAGGACGGGGTTTTCAGACGGGCGGGGACTCATGCGGGTTCCTTCAACATGACGGAGAGGCCGTGCATCAGACCGGGCACGTCGGCGTCCCGGACGCCGTCAAGCATCCACTGGCCCAGCTGGACGGAGGCATTGACCACTGCCCTGGCCCGGTCCAGCCGGCGGTCGGTGAATTCCTTGAACAGGGTCTCGGTGACGTCGTCGGCCTCGACCAGGAGTTCGGCCAGTACGGCCGCGTCCTCCAGTGCCATGGCGGCGCCTTGGGCCACCGTGGGCGGGCAGCTGTGGGCAGCGTCGCCGATGATGACCGTGCGTCCCCGGTTCCAGGGGCCATCCACCAGGTGAGTGGTGAACCAGGTGTAGTTAATGCGCGCGCTGTGGTCCAGGTTTTCCCGGATCTCCTTCCACGGGCCGCCGTAAGCCGCGGCGAGCCCGGCCATGATGCGGGGCCCGTCCTCGTGCTTGCGCTCCTGCGCCTTTTCCACCAGGTAGGCGTATATGGTGTCGGGGCCGGTGGGGCAGTACCCGGCAATGAAGCAGGGGCCGCCGTAGGTGAGGTCGGTGCGGACCACCTCTTCGGGCCGTTCCACGAAGGCCCGCCAGATGCCCATGCCCGTGGGCCGGGGTTCCACGTCGATACCGATGGCCTTGCGGACAGCGGAGTGCAGGCCGTCGGCGCCGATCAGGAGGTCATAGGTCGCGGTGCCGCCGTCGGCCGTGCTGACGGTGACGGACCCGCCGTCGTCTGTTATCCCCGTGACGGTCTTCCCGTAGCTGATCCGGGCTCCCGCCTGTTCGGCCCGTTCCCGGAGGATGGAGGTCAGGTCAGGCCGGTACATGCCCATGGTGGCGGGAAGGTCGTCGCCGCCGGTGCGGATGTCCTCCAGGACCGCGATGACCGTGCCTGCGGGGTCGGGGGCGCGCAGGCCCAGCGTGCTGAAGCCGTAGCCTTTGGCTGCCACCTGGTCCCAGACACCGAGCTGGCGAAGGACCCGCAGGGCGTTCCCCTGCAGGGTGATTCCGGATCCCAGGGTCTGAGGTTCGGTTGCCTTTTCCAGGACTTCCACCTGGACTCCGGCGTCGGCCAGGAGGATGGCGGCGGCCAGTCCCGCGGCTCCCGCCCCCACGATTCCGACGTTCTGTACTGCTGCCATCGCTGACTCCTTTGTATTGACGGCGGTTCTGCTGTTGTCTAAGGGAAAAAATTACCTGACGGCGATCGGGTTGACCGGTGATCCGACGGCCCCGGTGATGGGGAGGGGCGCGGCCGTGAGCAGGAAGTCGTACCTGCCGTCCGAGGCGCATGCCTCCGCCAGTCCGTCCGGGTCCCACATTTCGCCCAGGAACAGGCCAAGGTTGGGGATGGCGATCTGGTGGAGGGGCTGGAAGGCGCCGTCGAACTCATTCGGCCGGACCTCGAAGCCCCACGTGTCCGTGGCGATGCCGGCGATTTCGCTGCGGTGCAGCCACGGCGCCGCGCTGAACGACAGCCCCGGGGCCGCTCCGCCTGCGTAGTCGCCCCAGCCGTCGCGGCGGACCCGGCTGTACTGGCCGGTGCGGATCACCACGATGTCCCCGCGCCGCACTTCGGAACTGGGGCCCTGGAGTGCGATGATCCGCTCGAGGTGTTCGGGGGTGATGGCGAATCCGTCCGGCAGTTCGCCGTCGTCCCGTCCCAGCTCCGGTCCGAGCGCACGTCCGACGTCGAGCAGGACGCCCCGGGTGACGATCTTGGCCGCAGCCGTTTCAATGCCGGTGACCAGATCACCCTCGGAGGTGACCACGTCCCCGGCAGCGCGGCCGTTCCAGGCCTTGCCCTGGTCGAAGATGTGTCCCAGCCCGTCCCACTGCGTGGAGCACTGCAGGGGCATGGCGATCACGTCGTCCGCCCCGCCGAAGCCATGCGGGAAGCCCTGGTTGCCGCGTTCGGCGTCCACGCCGGTGTCCGTCATGGTGTGGACCGGGTTGGTGCGCCGGCGCCACCCCTTTTGCGGACCGTTGGTGTCGAAGGGCTGGGACAGCGAGAACGCCTCGCCGGTTCTGACCCGGGCCGCCGCTTCGACGCGTTTCGCGTCGTCGATGAAGTTCAGCGTGCCCAGGACATCGTCTTGGCCCCAGCGTCCCCAGTTGTTGTGGGCCCGCGCCATGGCCCGGATGCTGCCCAGCGGGTCGTCGCGCCGGATCACCGGGGAATCAGTTGAGCCCCCGGTTCCGGTGATGCGGGTTGTGTCCTGCGTGGTCACGGTTTGCTGCTTTCGGTTGCCACTTCGTCCTTGCAGTGGATCAGCTGGGTGCCCAGGCCGGTGATGGTGCCTTCCATGACGTCGCCGTCCTGGAGGAGCCGTCCCCAGTGCTGGCCATTGCCGGCCGGGCTGCCGGTGAGCACCAGGTCGCCCGGGCGCAGCGGCATGATCTGCGAGGCTTCGCTGACCAGCTTGGCCACGCCGAAGATCATGTCCTGCGTGGACTCGTCCTGCATGGCCTTGCCGTTGAGCTTCAGGGTCACCTGCACGTCCTGTGGGTCGCCGAAAAACTTGGCGGGAACCAGGAGCGGGCCGGTGGGCAGGAAGCCGGGGGCATTCTTGGCCCGGTACCAGTCGGAACCGATAGCGGGCATGTCCTTGCGGAACACGTATTCGCGGGTGGTGATGTCGTTGACCATCGTGTAGCCGAAGACGTGGTCCAGTGCCTCCTCGGGGGTGACCCGGAACGCGGTCTTGCCGATCACTGTCGCCAGTTCCAGTTCCCAGTCGTGGGATTTCGAGTAGGCCGGCAGGGTGAGGTCGTCCGTGGCGGACGCGATCGCCGTCGGGAGTCCGATGAAGAAGTACGGCCTGCCCTGGCCTGCGCGCTTGTCCATCATCGCGGCGGTTTTGGCGCGAACTTCCTCCTCGTCCTCGCCGGGTTCGCGGTGGGCGGCGGCAAGGTCGATGACGTGCTTGCGGTAGTTGGCCCCGGTCTGCAGGACCTGGGCAGGTTCCACGGGGGCGAGGATTTCGACGGCGGCCCGCGGCAGGCCGGTGTCCGCGCCTGCGGAGGCGGCGAGTGCGTCGAGCTGGCTTTCGGTGGTGTCCCAGTGCTCGATCAGGGAGTTAATGTCCCCGTCCAGCGGCAGGATCCGCTCGTTGACCAGCAGGCCTGCGCGGGCCTTGCTGTCGCCGGGCTCCTGGAACCGGACCAGTGCGTAGGTGGTTTCGGCCATGGTGTCTTAGCCCCGGCCCTGCTTGGCGTACGGGTTCAGGAGCGCTTCCTTCATTTCCGGGGACGCGCCTTCCTCTGTGGCGGTGAAGCCCTCGGCGGGCGGGAACGACTCGGTCATGGAGTGCGGCATGGCACCGTTCTTATAGAAGTTGTTGGAACCGAGCGAGGGCTTCCAGGTGTTGGCTTCCCAGTCCGGGACGTAGTTGCGGTAGCCGCCGGAGTTCAGCTCCACGCGCAGGCCGGACGGCTCGCGGAAGTACAGGAAGTTCTGTTCGCCCACGCCGTGGATGGACGGGCCGTATTCCATGGGGGTGCCGTTTTCCATCATCACGTCCGCCGTGCGGAGCAGGTCCTCGGTGGTGTCCACCCAGAAGGCGATGTGGTTGACGCGGCCGGGGCGGTTGGAGGTGTCCAGCACGACGCCGAGGTCGTGGGACTTTTCGTTGGTGGTCAGGACGGAGAAGACGGTGATGGGGGCTTCGTCCAGGTCCACGAAGGCCATGACGCGGAAGCCCAGGGCTTCGTTGTACCACTTGGCAAAGCCGCGGACATCCTGCGTTGCCACCGTGACGTGGTCCAGGAAACGGGGTGCTGCCGCGTGGCTGCTGCGCCGCTCGGGCCGGTCCGGGTAGGTGGACTCGAAGCCGGGTTCGGCCACGAACTTATCCACGTCGTAGAAGAGGCGCATGTGGTGGCCGTAGGGGCCGGTGAATTCGTAGGCCTTGCCGTAGCCGTGCCCGCCGGCGGTCCAGGTGCCCTGCACGCCGGTCGCTTCGATGCGCTGTGCGGCGGCTTCCAGGGCTGCCTGCGAGTTGGTGCGCCAGGCCATCCGGCCCAGGGACGCTTCCGGTCCTTCGGTGACCACCAGGCTGTAGCGGTAGTAGTCGCCCCAGCAGCGGAGGTAGACGTTGCCGTCCACGCGGTCGATGATGCGCATGCCGAACTTTTCCTCGTAGAACCTGGCCGAGGCTTCGACGTCCGGGCTGGTGATCTCGAGGTGGGCAAGATGGGAGAGGGGAGTTTCCACGGTGAAGTCCTTTTGGCTACTGGCTGCGGTCTGATTGGTGCAGGTCCTGTAACCACTGTGAGGCACTTCATATATTCGGGGAAGACGACTTTTTCGATATCAGATATCCATGAAGCTGATACCACTTGGCTGCAACGCCCGCTCATTTCCTGTGCTTAAACCGCAAACGCCCGCTCACTTTCTGGGGAAAGTGAGCGGGCGTTGGTCGAAAGGGTGCATCATGTGAGCTGGCGTCCTGGGTGGTGCCGCTGAAAGCTACTCCTTGCCCAGCCCGGCTGCGGAGGTCTTCCCGCCCGAGACGCTGTTGAGCGCGCGCAGGTCGAAGATGCCGTTGATGTCCGCCTGCTTGGTGGTGCCGGCGGTCACGCCGTCGGCCAGGAGTTTCTTGTAGGTTCCCGCGAGCGGGTCCACGGTGAAGACGATGTTCTTCAGGGACCGGTCGATTACGTCCGCCTTGAGCTCCGCGCCGGCCGCGTCCTTCAATGCCGCATTGATGACCGTGGCCTTCTCCGCGGCGGAGGCCTGGTTCAGCCAGTCGACCGACTTCACGTGGCCCTTCAGCAGTGCCTTGACGGTGTCCGGGTGGTCGGCGGCGAACTTCTGGTTCACGATCAGGATGGTGGTGGGGAACTCACCCGGCTTGCCGGAGAGCGAGCCGTCCCACAGGTCCTTCTCGTCCACCAGCACCTTGGCCCCGGCATTCAGGACCAGGCGGGACGCCCACGGCTCAGGCAGCCACGCGCCGTCGAGCTTTCCGTCCTGGAACAGCTTCAGGGTCTGGGCGTTTTCCGTCGGGTTGATGGCGACATCGCCGCTGCCGTCCACGTTGGTTTTGTAACCCTGGGAGGAAAGCCAGGCGCGCAGTGCCACGTCCTGCGTACCGCCGAGCTGGGGCGAGGCGAGCGTCTTGCCCTTGAGGTCAGCCGCCGAGTTGATCTCCGGCTTGACCACCAGCTGCGCCCCGCCGGCCGCAGCGCCGGCGATGATGTTGATCGACTCGCCGCCGCTCTTGACGAACGAGTTGATGGCCGGGTTCGGGCCGATGTAGGTGGCGTCGATAGCCCCCGCGTTCAGCGCCTCGATGGCCGCGGGGCCGGCGTTGAACACCTGGGTGCTGAGCTTCGTGCTGCCCAGTGCATCGGCGATGAAGCCTTTGCTGACCCCCACCAGGGCCGGGGCGTGCGTGACATTGCCGAAGTAGCCGAGTTTCAGCTCGGCGGCAGGATTGCCCGACGGAGCCGCCTCGGCTGCCGGTGCCGCGCTGCCGTTGTTGACGGCGGAGGCGACGGCGGCACCCCCGCCGACGAGGGCCAGGACGGCTGCCGCGATGCCGATCTTCAGGCCGAGGGGGCGCTTGGGTTTCGCTGACTGTCCGGCGACGATGCGGGTTGAGGACTGGACGTGCGGGTTCTTGTCCTGCTGGTTTGCCATGGGGAAATCCTTTGCTGGGGCGGATGCTGAGACGAGATTACGGAGCGCCCGCCACCCCCACAATCAATCCCGTAGCGGGCGTTCACGCGGCGACGCGAACGCTCAACGCGGCGTAGCGCGGCGTCAAAAATCGTCGCGCGGCGTCTCCAACCGGTGGCTGGGGCCGCCCGGCAGCGGCCAAGCCTGTGGCCAGCAGGTGTGGGCCCTGATTCGCCCCCTTGCCCGGTGGGTACCTACACCGCATGGGGATTCTGTAAAAACTAGGAAAGGACACACTCATGTTGCTTTGGATTGCCATCATCATCGCCGTTCTGTGGCTTCTTGGACTGCTCGCGAACATTGGCGGCGGCCTGATCCACATTCTCCTGGTCGTCGCAGTCGTGGTCCTGATCATCCACTTCGTCCGGGGCAGGTCCCGCGTCTAGCAAGCTGCCGCTCCCGCCGCCGGCCGGCAGCCCGGCGGCGGGAGCGGTGGTTCACGCAGCCTTTACCAACGGCAGTTCGTCCCAATGCGTGGTGTAGCGGGGCGAGCGCATGTCGCGTTTCATGGTCCAGTCCAGTCCCGACCTGATGCCGGCGTGCCCCAACCCAATGGAGCTCCGGCCAAACTTCTTGCCCACGTCCTCAAGAAGGGGCCCTATTCCGCGGTCCTCGTGCGGGTTCACGAACGGCTCCAGCGGCGGCTGGTTCCCTGTGGGACGGAGGTCGGTGAGCATGAGGCCGGCCTTGGCGTATTTGAGTCCGTCCCGGATGTGGGGCAGGAGCGCGTGGGCGGCCCTGGTGAGCAGGACCGGATCCGCCGTGGGCATCGGAAGCGCGACGCACACGGATGGATACGCCTGTTCGTGGTTCCTGAAGGGGGACGTGGCAGCGAACGCCGTCAGGACCTTCGCCTGCAACCCGTGCTTGGATAGCCGGGCGCTCGCCTGCTGTCCATAGATGCTGAGCACCTCGCGCAGGCCTGCCGCTGTTGTGACGGGGGTAGCGAAGGAGCGGGAAAAGATCAGCTGGTCGCGGCCGATCCGCTCCTCCTCCATGGGGATGCAGGGGGTTCCCCGCAACTCCAGGACCGTCCGCATCACCACCACCGAGAACCTGTCCCTGATCATGACGGGGTCCGCGCGGACCAGGTCCAGGACGGTGAAGATTCCCAGGACATTGAGCCGCCGGGTGAGCCGCCCGGCGATGCCCCAGATCTCGTCCACGGGCAAGCGGGCCAGCAATGCCTCCCGCACCTCCTGCGGGACGGCGTCCCACAGGCAGACTCCGCCGAAAGCTGCATTGTTCTTGGCCCACTTGTTGCAGAGCTTGGCCAGGGTCTTAGTGGGGGCAATGCCAAGGCACACCGGCACCCCCACATGCCGCCGCACGGCGTCCTTCATCCGGCGGCCCAAAGCCAGCAGCTCTTCCGGCCCGCCCTTCACACCCAGGAACGCCTCGTCGATGCTGTAGACCTCAAGCCATGCAGAGTACCTGCCCAGCAGTTCCATCACCCGGGCGCTGATGTCCCCGTAGAGCTCATAGTTGCTGGACTTCGCCACAAGGCCCCATTCCTTGGCCCGCGGCGCAAGCTTGAACCAGGGCTCGCCGGTGGAGATGCCCAGGGCCTTCGCCTCAGGGGAGCGGGTCACCGCGCAGCCGTCATTGTTGGACAGCACCACCAGCGGCCGTCCCTCCAGTGAGGGATCGAAAGCCCGCTCGGCCGAGGCGTAGAAGCAGTTGACGTCCACGTGGGCAATCTGCGGCATCCGCCGCATCAGGGCGGGCTTAGCCATGCTGCTCCTTACACATGGTGGAGGCACCTGGTGGCGACGCCCCAGATGGTCAACTCGGACAGGGCAGGAACGTGGATGTCCGGATACTTCGGGTTCTCTGCCTGCAGTACCACGCCTGTGCGGGTGATGCGGAGCCGCTTCACTGTCAGTTCTCCATCCAGCACAGCGATCACCACGGATCCATCGCGGGGCTCCAGCGCCCGGTTCACGATCAGTTCATCACCGTCGCTGATGCCGGCGCCCTCCATGGAATCACCGGTTACCCGGACCACAAAGGTGCTGGTGATGTCCTTGATCAGGTGTGCATTGAGGTCAATGCGGCCATCGAAGTAGTCCTGTGCCGGCGACGGGAAGCCCGCTGCCACCGCCACGGGGGAGATCAGCACCGAGAACAGGGAGGCGCCCGCATCTATCACGCGGGGACCGACAGTAACGCCCACAACACACCTTTATTCGAAAATATGTTCGATAGTTTCAGTGTAGCGCCGGTGGCTGACAACGGGCACTCCCCCTGCCAGGCGGCGAAGGGTCCGCAGCTAACGAAGGGCTGCAGCCGTCGTCCACTGTTCTTGAGCCATTCTTTACCGGATCAGGCCGCGTCCTTGTGCTTCATCCCCCATCCTGAGCCTGGGTGGTTGCCGCCCTGCGGGCAGCTGGGCGGCCAGCTGCCCGGCTGGATCGAGGAAAGGACCTGTGGTGAAATTTGAAGTCGCGGACCGTGGCCAAGGGCCGTCCTGGTGGCTCTCCGAAAACGGTGAACTGCTGGCATGGCCGGGGCGGTATTTCGCATCGATGGCCTTCGCCGAACGTGAGGCAGCCGCCTTTAAGGCAGCCGCCGCCAGTGCCACCTTCGAAATCTTCCGAAGTTCGGAGGGATGGCGGTGGAGGGCTGTGCAGCCGGTGGACTACTTCATGGCCTACTCGCCGGGCGCCTTTCCCCGGCCGGCCCAGGCCCGCAAAGCCGGAAGGGAAATCAGGCACAAGGTTCAGCACGCCGTCGGTCCTTAGCAGGAAGCAGCGACCGCCCGCAGATTCCCAAAGCCACCCCAGGCCAGGCTCCACGCTGCGCACCGGGACCGAACGCCCACGTAGACTGGCAGGATGCGGCTGGTTGCAAGCGATATCGATGGAACAATCCTTGGGCACGATGGAAAAATCAGCCCCCGCACCATCCGCGCCTTCCACGCCTGCCGGGAGGCCGGCGTCGAACTTGTCTTCGTCACCGGCCGGCCGCCGCGGTGGCTGCACCCGCTCGAGGAGCAGCTCGGCCACACCGGGCGGGTGATCTGCTCCAATGGTGCCGTCGTCTGGGACCTTGAGGCGGACCGCCTGGTCTCCGCCCGCGCCCTCGCCATCGGGACAGTCCTGGAACTCCGCCGCATCATCAAGGAACTCCGGCCCGCCGCGCTGTTCGCCGCCGAAACGCTCACCGGATTCCACCTCGAGCCTGGCTTCATCGAAAACGAGTCCAGTGAACTGCTTGCCGAGTTCACTCCCGCGCCGCTGAAGGACACGCTCACCGATGACGATTCGGTGGTGAAGTTCCTCGCCATCGTCCGCGACGGAACGCCGGATGACTTCCTCGCGGAGGTGGCGCCCGCCGTCGCGCACCTGGCGGCCGCCACGCACTCCTCGCCCGGTGTTGCCATGCTGGAGCTATCCCTGCCCGGCGTCAACAAGGCGGTTACCCTGGCTGAATATGCCGCAGCGCTGGGAATCGACGCCGCCGACGTGGTGGCCTTTGGCGACATGCCCAATGACATTGAGATGCTCCGCTGGGCGGGCCACGGTTATGCCATGGCCAGCGGCCATCCGGAAGCCATCCGGGCAGCAGGGCAGCAGGCGCCCCATTTTGACGACGACGGCGTAGCCCAGGTTTTGGAGGCCAGGCTGGCTTCCCTTGGCGTCCAGTTTTCCTGATTTCCGCCCCAAACTCCCAGCTCCCGCTCACCTGGCGTTTACCTTTCCGCGGTACCGTCAACCGTGGAAAGCAGGCACCTCTTACGCCGGCTCTTAGGGGGCAACCATGGCAAGGAACGTCAAGCAGCACCTGGCCGATGCACCGCTGCGCACTGCGATGCCGGCTCCGCACTGGAAGCAGCTGCGGCAGGGCGACCGCGTCCGGGTCCTGTTCGCGCCCGGCTTTGAGGCAGGCGGCGTAGTGGACACCATCACGCCGGATCACACTGCGGTGTGGGTCCACCTGGAGGGCGGCCGCGGCAGGACCCTGCTGCACTGCGGTGATGGCGTGGACATCGTTGCGTGTGGGGAGACGGACTGCCGGGAATGACCGCGCAGGCCTGATCCCCGTGCCGCTGGCGGTACGCTCGCAGTGTGACCCTGCCCTTTTTCGAGCATCAAGACCACGCCGGGCGGCAGCTTCCCATCGCCATGGCCCACCGCGGGTTCTCGACGGAGGGGCTGGAGAACTCCATGGCCGCGTTCCGTTCCGGCGTCAGCCTGGGCTTCCGGTACCTCGAAACCGACGTGCACACCACCTCCGACGGCGTACTGCTGCTCTTCCACGACGAAACCCTGGACCGGGTGACGGACGGCCGGGGGCGGGTGGCGGACCTGCCGGCCGCGGACGTGGCAAGGGCCCGGATCAACGGCCGCGAGCCCATCCCCACGTTCGATGAACTGGTCACCGCACTTCCCGAGGCCCGGCTGAACCTCGACGTCAAGGACTGGGGCTCGGTGCACAGCACCGCAGCCGCCATCGAGCGGCACCAGGTGCACCACCGGGTGCTGGTGACCAGTTTTTCGGACCGGCGGCGGCGGGCGGTGCTGAAGCTGCTCAGCCGGCCGGTGGCCTCCTCTGCGGGAGTCGGCTCAACGGCACTTTTCACCCTGCTGGGCCCCGTGCTCCCGCGCCCGGTGTTCCGGCTGTTGATGCGCCCGGTCCTTCGGGACGTCCACGCCCTGCAGGTTCCCGTGCGTTATGGGCGCGTCCGTGTTGTTACTTCCGGCTTTCTCCGGCGCGCCCATGCCCTTGGCCTGGTGGTGCACGTGTGGACCATCAACGACAGCGACGAGATGCACCGGCTCCTCGAACTGGGGGTGGATGGCATCGTCACTGACCGGGCGGACCTGCTGCGTGACGTGCTGCTGGCCCGCGGCCAGTGGCCGCACCGGCCGGAAGACTAACCCCGGCCCGTGCTGGTGGATGGATCCTGGTCGCCTTCGGTCGGGTCTGCCCGCAATTGATCAGGATTGCTGTCCGGAAGTCCCGCAGGTCCCGCTGATGTTCCCCCGCGACCGGTGGGTGCCGTGGCATCCCCGGCCAGGCCGCCGTCGTCCGAGCCGCCGGTGTCCCTGTCGTTGGCGTCGCCGTCGTTGTCCGTCTCGTCGACGTCCCCGCCGAGTGGACTATTGGACACCGGGGCGGGCGCGGCTCCGGTCTTCAAGCCGGGAGCCTTCTGCTTTTCCGCCGACATGGCGTTGGAACCTTCGCTCAACGACGAGTGGACCTCCACGTCGTCGTTGGGGTCGGTGGGATCGGGCACATCCATCTTCTCCGTTGGCTTTGATGTCCCGGCCAGGTCCTCCATGGCGTTTTCCGCTGCCTTGCCAATGCTGTCGCCGATTCCCATGTGACTGCTCCTTCCGGCTTGCGTGCCGGCGCCCCAGCGGCATACCGGCCCTACTCCTCCAGAATTATCAGCATGCTTACAATTAGTCCAGTGCTGGGGAATCAGACCGCAGCCGGAGAGGAAGGAAGACCAGCGTGAGCACTTATCATCCGGAAAATGATCCCGCCAACCCCGACCGGCCGGGACAGGAAGAGGTGGGCGCCGCCCAGCCGCACCTGGACAAGCAGCGCAGCAGGGAGTCTGCCGGTTCACCCAATCCGGACCCCGCGGAGGGGAACGTCACCGGGCTGGAGCCTGGCGGGGGAGTGCCCCCCGGCGAGACTCCGCCGGCAGAAGGCCAGATGAGCAGGGACCAGGGGCACTCGGAATAGCTCCCGGAGAGGCGGGGGTCAGGGCGATTTTCTGCCGCGGGAGACCGTGGGGGAATCGCCCGGGCCCGCCAACTGGCGCTCCAGGCCGTCAACGTCCAGGCGGGTGTTCCAGTTGGTCCAGTCCTCGGGACGCACAGACGGCCGGCCCAGCAGGTAGCCCTGCCCGGCGCTGATGCCCAGTTCGGTGAGGACCTTGAGTTCGCCCACCGTCTCGATGCCCTCCGCCACGAGGGTGATGCCTGCCTGTTCCGTAAAGTCCACCAGGCAGGCGGCCAGCGCCCGCTGAAGGCCGTCCTTGTCCACGTCCCCGATAACGTTGCGGCCCACCTTGAGGAAATCAGGCTGGAGATGGATCATCCGGCTGAGGGAACCGGCACCGGTGTGGGTATCATCGACGGCGATCCGCAGCCCTTGTTCGCGAAGCGGGTTTATGGCGGAAATAAACTGCAGGTATTCCTCTTCCGGAATGTCTTCGGTCAGCTCGAGCACCACCCGGTCGATGGGCAGTTCGATGTGCTCGAACAGTTCCGGCAGTCGCGGATCCAGGCAGGACGTCGGGGAAATATTGAGGGAAACGTAAAGGTCTTCCGGCAGGTCCTGGGCGGCGGCGGCCGCGGAGCCCAGAGCCGCGAATTCGAGGTTTGCGCCAAGGCCCACCGCCGCTGCCTCGGCGAACCACAGTTCGGCGGCGGCGCCGTCGTCGCTGACAAAGCGGGAAAGGGCTTCGGCCCCGACCACGGTCTTTCCCTCCAGCCCGTAGATGGGCTGGAACGCGGTCATGACCATCTGGTTCTGCAGCAGGGCCCCAATCCGGGAGATGCTGCGGATCGCGTCCAGTTGCTCCGCGAACTGTGGCGGCAACGCGGGCCGCCCCAGGAGCATGTCCCTGGCCTCCAGCGTTTCCACCATACTGGTGTCGCTGCGCCTGGTCTCGAGAAGATACTCCAGCAGGGCCCGCTCGGGCACGCCGGGATTCTCATCGAGGCTGTTGCTCAGCCTCTGCCGAATTGCGGCTCCCGAAGGATCCGTATCCGCAAGTACGGCGGCGATAATTCCCCATGCCTGTACCCGAACCGACATTAGCAACGCCCCCAGTTGACGAAGTAATGACCCGATGGCCCAATAATGTTCAAATGTCCAAACGCCTTATAAAAGTACGGTGCTGCCAGACCTGAATTCCTCGGCGGCGAAAAACCAGACACCGCACGCTGATCGTATAACGGCGGCCGGAAAAGCGCAGTAGTTTTTACGTTACTGGTTAGCGCTTTCCTGCTGGTCAGCCAGCAGTTCCGGGATCTGCTCCGGCGGAACCGGGCGGCTGAAGTAGTAGCCCTGCGCGCTGCGGCAGCCCAGGTCGCGCAGGATGGCGGCCTGCTCCGCCGTCTCCACGCCCTCCCATACGGCCTCCAGCCCGCAGGCCCGAACCAGCTGAAGGACAGCAGCCACCAGGGCCGGCTGGCTGGGATCCGTCTCCAGCCCAGTGATCAGCGACCGGTCCACTTTGACCCGGTCCACGGGCAGCCGCCGCAGGTAGCTGATGGACGAGTAACCCGTGCCGAAGTCGTCAATTTCGATGCCCACGCCCAGGCCGCGGAGCCCGCCAAGCGAATAGCGGTCCAGCTCGTTGCCTTTGACGATCGCAACTTCCGTCAGTTCCAGCACTACCTGCTCCGGCTTTACGCCGGTCTCCTGGAGCGTGTTCCGCACGTCCTCGATGAACTGCAGGCTCTGCAGGTCGGTGGCCGAAATGTTGATGCGGACCGAGAACGTGCCGTCCACCAGGGCGGCGTCGAGCCACGCCCGCAGTTGCCGTACTGCCGTCCGAAGGACCCACAGCCCCAGCTCCGAGATCAGCCCTGCCTCCTCGGCGAGGGGAATGAACTCGTCCGGCATGATGAAACCCCGCGTGGGATGGTTCCAGCGGACCAGTGCCTCCACGCCTTCGATCCTGCCGGTGCCAAGTTCCACCACGGGCTGGTAGTGCAGTGTCAGCGCGTCATCCTTGATGGCGGCGCGCAGGTCCTCCACCAGCTGGCTGCGGAGCCGCCGCATCAGGAGCAGGGCGGGCTCGAACCGGTGCAGTTTGTTTTGCCCCTCGGCCTTGGAGGCGTACATGGCAACGTCCGCCTCCATCAGCATGTCCTCCGGGCTTTGGCCGTCGCCGGCCACGCTGAGCCCGATGCTGGCCCCGCAGCGCACGCTCCGCCCGGGCAGTTCAACGGGGTCCTTGAGGGAGGCCAGGATCCGGTGCGCCACGACTTCAGCCTGGTCCGCCGACGCGGACGGCATGACAATGGCGAATTCGTCACCGCCCAGGCGGGCCACGACGTCGGACGTCCGGACCGCGGTCCGCAGCCTTTCGCCAACGGTCACCAGCACCTGGTCGCCGGCAGTATGCCCCAGGCTGTCGTTGATGGATTTAAAGGCGTCCAGGTCAAGGAGCAGGATGGCCGGGCCATCCTGGGCCGCCTCGCCGTCGGCTCCCGGCTGCCCTTCGAGTGCGGTGCGGAGCGCGTCCAGCAGCGCCGAGCGGTTGGCCAGCCCGGTCAACGGGTCCTGCATGGCCATCTTCTGCATCTCGAGGTGTGCTTCGTGCAGGAGCTGGGTGCGGATCTGGACCCGCTGCTCAAGTTCGCCGTAAATGATCTGCAGGTCCTCGGCCAGCAGGTTGGTGCCCATGATGATCGCGTCGAGCTCGTCCCGTGCAGGCGAGACCTCGATTCGCGAGGTGAGGTCCCCGGAAGCAAGCCGCACAATGCCTTCCAGTAGCTGGGAGAGCCGGGGGTCGTCGTCGGCAAACATGGCCAGTCCTCCTTCGGCGCCTAGTTGGCCTGGGCGCGGTCAGTGCCGAGGGGAAGGCTGACCGTGACCGTGGTCCCGGCACCCAGGGTGGAGGCGACGTCGATGCGGCCGCCGTGGCGGTCCACAATGTCCTTGGAGATGGCCAGTCCCAGGCCGGTTCCCGGGATGGCACCGTTCATGGCGTTGGAGGCCCGGTAGAACCTGGTGAAGACATGGTTGATTTCATCGCTCGAAATGCCGATGCCGGTGTCGGCGATCCGGACGGTGGCCCACTTGGAACCGTCGGCCGTGGCGTGCGATTCGCTGCCGACTTCGATCCGGCCGCCGCTTGGCGTGAACTTGATGGCGTTGGACACCAGGTTGGTGAAGACCTGCTGCAGCTGCACCTCATCGGCGAGTATTTCCGGATCCTCAGGAACGGGGTCCACGTCGATGGTGACGTTTTGGAGCGTGGCCAGCGGGCGGAGCGCCGCGGCCACCAGGTCCAGGGTCTGTCCCAAACGGACGGGTGCCAGCTGCATTGCGGTGTTGTCCAGGCCGCCGCGCGAGACGCTGAGCATGTCTTCGATGAGCGTCCGGAGCCGTTCGGTGTTGCGGACCACGATGTCGAGCATCTGGTGGACCTCGTTGGACACCGGGTGTTCGGTGCTTTCCTGGATCATGTCCAGGTAGGCCATGATCGAGGTCAGTGGGGTGCGCAGCTCGTGGTTCACCGTTGCCAGGAAATCGGTCTTGGCCTTGTCGAGTTCCCGCAGCTGCTTCACCACCTGCTGCTGGCTGTTGATCAGGTGGCTTTGGATGAGCCCATAGGCGGCGTTCCCCGCCACGTGCCGGATCAGCCCCAGTTCTGCGCTGGACCAGGTGCGCTGTTTGTCCATCGTGGCGATCAGGATGATGCCCAGCGAGGAATTTCCTTCGCCGATGGGCACGGCCAGGGTCGAGGCCGCTCCGGCGACGGCGGGCGCCCGCTTGTCGTCGGCCCCTGCATCGGTGTCGCCGCCATCAGCGGAGAGCGTCTCCGTTCCGGCCCAGAGGGCGTCGGCCGTGGCGCGTGCCTCGTCCTCGCAGGGCAGGGCGCCGGGGGGCAGTTCCGAAAGGCCGGGCCGGTGCCAGGTGGCCGTGATGACGGGCACACGGTGGTCCTCGAAGGTGCAGAGGACCACGTGGTCGGCCTTGAAGGTGCGGCCGAAGCCCGAAACCACGTGGTTGGCGATTTCCTGCGGATCGTTGGTGGCGCGCACCGCAGCGGATACTTCTCGCAGCTGTTCGCGGAGCCCCTCGGCCTCCTGCCGCGAGGCCTGGCGCCGGGATACCTGTTCAATGAGGACGGTCGCACGGTGGACCAGTTCCTTGGGCGCCGGCGGCTTGGTGATGCAGTCGTGGATGCCCGGCGGCTTGGCCGCTGCTATTTCGGCGGGGCTGTCCAGGTCCACCATGACCAGGATGGGGGCTTGGGACTTGACGGAGGAGAGGAAGGCGTCCGCGACGATGACGGATGGTTCGCCGGCCAGCAGTGCGGCGGCCAAGGTGCCGGCATCGGCCGCTTCCAGGACGGTGTATCCGGCATCGCGCAGTGCCTGTGCGTTGCGTGCCAGCCGGCGGGCGTCGGGATCGGCGACGACGGCGGTCCGGGGCAGGCGCGCGTCACTCGGCACAGCCGTCACAGTGCTCCCTTCCCTCCCAGTTGAGTACATTCTAGGGGGATGCGGACTGCGCAGGTCCACAGTTGACGGACGTCGAAGCCACCGACTGATGCGCGGCCCGGGGACATGGCGCGCCGTAATGCACCGCAAGGGTGCACCCGCTGCGCCCGGGGGAACATATATTTGAGCCGTGCCCTACCCGACAAAGCCGCCGCGTTCCGCCTGGCAGAAGTACCTGATGATCCCCAAGCTCGTCAGGCTCTCGCGGAGCGCTCCCAAGGACCGCAACGCTGCGTGGGACAGCTATTGGGAACGCATCACCGCCACCGGCCCGGGCGGCGAGGTCCTCTGGGACTCGGGCAACGACCATGAGTTCCTGGGCTACAAGGACAGCCTCCTGCGCCACCTTGATCCCGGGCTTCCCGTCGTGGACGCCGGCTGCGGCCACGGTAGCTTCACCCGTGCGCTGGCAGGGATCTTTCCACGGGTGGTCGGTGTGGACGTCTCACCCCATGCCGTCGCCAAAGCTCGGGCCGAGTCTGCCGGGACTGCCAACACAACATTCGAAGCACGGGACATGACGGCGGAAGGCGCAGGCGCAGCCTTGGGGGAGTCCATCACCTCCAAGGACGAGGGTGCCAATGTCTTCATCCGCGGCGTGCTCCACGTCCTGGACCCCGCCCACCAGGCGGCGCTGGTGGAAAACCTGCGGACCCTGACCGGACGCCGAGGCACTGTTTTCATGGCCGAAACCAACTTCCAGGGGAACGCGGTTGAGTACGTGTCCCATCTGGGTGCCACCACCAAAGCCATTCCGGCGCCGTTGGAACTGGCCATCCGAGGACTCCCCATGCCGGGGCACTTCGGCCCCCAGGAGCGCGGGCGCGCCTTCCCGGCATCGTCCTGGGAACTCCTTGAGGATGGCCACGTGACCATCGATACCAATCCCGCGACGGGAGTCCCCGGCCAGGACCAGGTGCCGGGATATTTCGCCGTTGTCCGCCCCCGCCGCTAGCGCTGCAGCGGTCCAGTCCTTCCACTCCCACGCAGATTCCCCGCAGTTCCGCACGCCGTCCGCAGGGTCACTGCCCTGCCCTTGACACAGGGGCGGGTCCCGAGGCTACATGGTAAGTAGACTTACTAGTTAGCCGGGGGAGGGAGAGGAGGTCCGCTATGGCAGGGAATAAAGACACCAAGAGCCGTGAAGCGGATGAAGGCAGGGACCGCGGGGACCTGGGCGCTGGGCCCGAAGGCGGCAAGATCCGGCGCGGACCGGACTCCTCGAAATCCCTGAAGTATTCGCAGGAAGTCACCTCCACCGAGGACGAGCCGGAACGCGAAGGCCGGAGCCTTGCCACCACCCACCACGAAGTGATTAGACAGTGGGCGGAGGAGTGCAATGGCGTTCCTGCCACGGTGGAAGGCACCGGGCACGGCGACCATCTCGGCGTGCTGAGGATCGACTTCGGTGGCAAGGACGACAAGCTCCGCCACATCAGCTGGGAGGAATGGTTCCACACTTTTGACTCCCGAAAACTGAATTTCATCTACCAGGAACAGCGCAGCGACGGCACACAATCGAACTTCTTCCGGTTGGAGAATCCCAACCGCGAAGACGCCTGAGCCGCACCCGCGCCCCAGCGTCCAGCCGGCGCCGGATCATCCTCCGGAGCTGGCCCCGGCCGCCGGCGCAAGACCTCCAGGACCAATCATGAGCAACCTCATTCCATCCGGGGCACTCCGCCGGATGCTGCTTCCCCCAACGTACGGACGGCACGTCACCTCGAATACCGAATTCACCATCCTCTCCGTAGAGGTGTGGGCATCCGGGCTGGTGGTGAATATCCACCTTCCCTCGGATGACGCGCCCCAGCCCCGGATTACGCTCCAGGACCACTTCGGGACCGAATACACCCTGCAGGAGTCTGCCACCGTGGGTTCCCGCAACCTCCAGGTGTTCACCCCATCGGTTCCGCCCGGCACCAGGAGCCTGACCGTCCGCTCGGCGGACGACTCGGCCGGCCGGCCCGTGGTGACTTTTGCGGTCCCGTTGATGGCCGTCCCCGGACCGCCGCGGGAGGCCGAAGCGGCAGGCCCCCGTCCCTCCCACGCTCCTGCTGACGAGTACGAGCCGGAACTCCGCCGCCCTGCCTGACATAAAGGCTGCCTGATCCTGGCCCGCCGGCCCTCAGTGCCGGCGGGACGCAATTGCCCTCCGCACCTTCCGAAAGGCCCCATCATGCCGGACACCAGCAACTTCACGCCCTCCACTGCCATCGTGACCGCCTCCGACTCAGGGATCGGCAAGGCCACCGCCGTGGCCCTTGCCCGCGCCGGAATGGATGTCGGCGTGACATGGCATTCGGACGAGGAGGGTGCGGAAAAGACAGCCAGCGAGATCCGCGGACTGGGGCGCAAGGCCGTGGTCCTGCACCTGGACACCACCGAACTCCGCTCTGCTGCCGGCGTCATCGATGACCTCGCCGCAGAACTGGGCGGCCTGGACGTCTTCGTGAACAACGCGGGGACGGGCGCCAGTACCGGATTCCTGGACATGGGCATTGACGACTGGATGCGGATCCTGGACACGAACCTCAATGGAGCGTTTGTCTGCCTGCAGGCGGCGGCCAGGCGGATGGTCCAGGCCGGAACCGGCGGTCGCCTCATCGCGGTGTCCAGCGTTCACGAATTCCAGCCCCGCGTCGGCTCGTCCGCATATGATGCGTCCAAGCACGGCCTTGGCGGCCTGATGAAGACCATGGCCCTGGAACTCGGCCAGCACGGCATCACAGCCAACACTGTTGCTCCCGGTGAAATCGCCACGCCGATGACCGGGCAGGAGGACCAGGACCCGACGGCAACGCAACGGCCCGGAGTGCCTCTCGGGCGTCCCGGGAACGCGTGGGAAATCGCGGACGTCATTGCGTTCCTGGCCTCGCCCGCGTCCAGCTACGTCACCGGTGCGGCCTGGGTGGTGGACGGGGGGATGTTGCAGATGGGACCGCAGGCGGGCTCACACATCACCGGCAACGATTGGCGCGAAGCGTAGGCAGCTCGTGGAGAGCGGCGGCCCGTCGGTCAGCGCCGCCGGATGACAGTCATATAGGCGCCGGTTCCTCTGTTGGTAAGCGCTTTCCGGCGCGTTGCTGGCATGATGGAGCGCATGCGCATTCTTATCGCTCCGGACAAGTTCAAGGGGTCCCTGACGGCAGTCGAGGCCGCCGCCGCCATGGCGGAGGGGGCGTTGCGGGTCTATCCGGACGCCGTAGCCACCCAGTTCCCCATCGCCGACGGCGGGGAAGGCACCCTTGAGGCGGCCGTCGCGGCAGGCTATGAAGAGCGGTTGAATGCCGTGGTGGGTCCCATCCTTGCTCCGCTCGGGGCCGCTTGGGCCATCCACAAAGCGGCCGGCGGCAAGGTAACGGCAGTGATCGAGACCGCCCAGGCGTCGGGTCTGGCCGACATGGAGCCGACCCCCGAAAACGCGCTGCGCGCGCACAGCTACGGGTGCGGCCAGCTCATCGCTGCCGCCCTGGACGCCGGGGCCACGGAGATCGTCCTGGGACTGGGCGGATCGGCGATGACCGACGGCGGCAGCGGCGCGTTGCGCGCCCTTGGCCTGAAGCCCCTGGATGCGGCCGGGAACATGGTGCCGCTGGGTGGCGGCTCGCTGGCTGACGTCGTCGCCTTGGACACAAGCGCGCTGGATCCGCGCCTTACCGGCACCACCTTCCGCATCGCCGTGGACGTTCGCAATCCGCTGTATGGTCCGTCCGGCGCGGCGCACGTTTTCGGTCCCCAAAAGGGCGCGGACCAGGACAGTGTGGAAAGGCTCGACGCCGGGCTGCGCAACTGGGCGTCAGTGCTGCGGGAAACAACGGGCCGGGACGTGAACGTCCCGGGCGCCGGCGCCGCCGGTGGCTTCCCGGCGTCGTTCCTTGCTTTCACCAACGCCAGCCTGGAAGGCGGCTTCGCGCTGGTGGCCGGGCTGACCGGGCTGGCCGGGCAGCTGGACCAGGCAGACCTGGTGATCACCGGTGAAGGATCGATGGATGCGCAGTCACTCACCGGAAAGGCCCCGATCGCGCTCGCGGAAGCTGCCCGGGAGCGTGGTATTCCCGTCATCGTGGTGGCCGGAAGGATCCTCGTGACCTTCGAGGACCTCGCGGCGCACGGCGTGGTGGCAGCGGCGCAGCTGCTGGATGTCGCAGCTGGCCCCGACGACGCCGTCGCTAACGCCGGCAAGTACCTGGCCTGGGCCACAACCCAGGTACTCGAAGGGGCCTAGCCGTACTTTGTGCTAGCCCACGATCGTGGTGTTGCGGCGGCGCCGGAAGACCAGGTGGGCCGGAAGGGTGGTTCGCAGGAACGTTCGCATGCAGTCTCTCCTCGCGGATGGGGCTGGCGGAGAGTGCAGGCTCTCAAGTTCCGGTTTCGTAGTGCGGCTCGGCAACGGGCTTGGACTCAGGGGACCCCTTTTCCCGCAGGTACACCGATGCGCCGACCAGGACGGCAACGGACAGGAACTCGCTCTGCCAGTTCTGGAAGGACTCGAACCAGAAGCGGCTGGAGCCCAGGTACTGCACGAAGGTGATGCTGGGCTGGCCGTGGCTTTGCTGGTCCTGGTTGTACTCGTCCACGCCCCCGGCGGCGTGCAGGAGGAACGAGGCCAGGAATAACGCGAAGAGCAGGATCGACAGTGAGTGCTCGTAGAGCTTGAGCGCCGCCCCGCCCCGCCGGATCGGCCACGGCGTGGCCCTGCTGATGTTGGCGTCGCGCGGATCCTCATCCTGCGGGGCCTTCTTGCCCATGGGCTTGGATTCGGACGAGCCCTTCTGGAATAGGAACACTGTCAATACGACGTACATGGCCATCTGAAGGAACTCGGATTCCCAGTTCTCAAAGGTGGCTTCCACGAAGGCGCCCGTGCCCAGGAACTGGAGGATCGAGACCGCAGGCTCCCCGTGCGCCTGCTGGTCCTCGCTGTAGGAGGCGGCTCCGGACGGGATCATGCCCACGAAAAACGCCAGGAAAAGGCCGGCGTTGGCCAGCAGCAGTCCGTGCTCTTTTGCCCATCTGCGCATGTCTTTACTCCTTCTCAGATTGGGGCGGGAGCATCCGGCCTGATGCCCGCTTGTTCAGGCGGAGCGGCACAAAAACCAGCATGACCACCATGACGCCCAGCAGCGCCCCGCCTGCGGTAACGCCCGCGGAGCGGCCCGCAGCGACGTCGAACACCAGGGCGGCCGTGCCTGCACTCAGCAGGGCGATGCCGCCAAGGGCAATTTTGGTAATGCTGTCTGCACTGGATACAAGTGTTTCCTTAAGCCGTTTGCGGAAGAGCCGGCGGTGCACGCTGACCGGTAGCAGGATGAAGGCGGTAGTCAACGCGGCGATGACGACATTGGTGAGATACAGCCCCACCTCCCAGCCGTCCAGCTTTTCGAACCGCTGCTGGAACGGCAGCGTCAGCAGGAAGCCGGCCAGGATCTGCACCCCGGTCTGCAGTACGCGCAATTCCTGAAGGAGTTCCGCCCAGTTCCGGTCCAGCTGCTCCTCACGGGTTTCATTCCGCCCCGTCCTGCCGGTGTAGTCCTCAACTTCGGACATGTGCGCTCCTTCCTTTCCGCCCAGGGCCCAGGCCTTCTTTCTACTCCTCCCATACCCAGAAACAAGGCTGGCCGTTGCGCGCGCCACCACATTTGATAAGTTTACTGATTATTACCCGAAGTGGTGGACTTGCTCCGCTGCCCGGGATAGCTTCAAAGGGCCGGGACATGGCGGAGCCTTTTCCAACCGACACAGGTCAACCGACACAGGCAGGCGGACTATGAGCGACAGTGACAAGCAGACAGACCAGCCGAAGGATCCTCGCGGCGGCTACCACTCAGGCCCATTCCCCGAGCAGGAACAGAAGCAGCCCGGCCTGACCGGGCCCATGGATCCCAAACCTGACCATGGGGAGTTCAGTTACGAGGGCCATGGCAAACTCGCCGGAAAGGGCGCGCTGATTACCGGGGGTGACTCCGGCATCGGCAAGGCAGCGGCCATCGCCTTCGCCCGGGAAGGTGCCGACGTCGCCATCTCCTACCTCCCCGAAGAGGAGGACGACGCGCAGGACACCGCCGAATGGATCCGCAAAGCAGGACGCCGGGCACTGCTTCTTCCCGGTGACGGACGGGAGGAGGAGTTCAGCACGCGCATCGTGGAGGAGGCCGCAGCCGAATTCGGCCGCCTCGACATCCTGGTCCTGAACGCGGCCTACCAAAAAAACCGTGAGAGCCTGCAAACCCTCCCCACCGAAGAGTTCGACCGCGTCTTCCGAACCAACCTGTACTCGCTGCTGTGGTCTGCGCGCGCAGCGGTACCGCACCTGAAGGCCGGCGCGTCCATCATCACCACGGCCTCCATCCAGGCCTTCAACCCCTCGCCGGGTCTCATCGACTACGCCATGACCAAAGCCGCGCAGGTGGCCTTCACCAAAGCCCTCGCGCAGGAACTCGGGCCCAAGGGGATCCGCGTGAACGCGGTGGCGCCGGGTCCCATCTGGACGCCCCTGATTCCTGCCACAGAGTGGCCGGACAAGCTCCCGTCCTTCGGCCAGGACACACCCCTGGAACGGGCAGGGCAGCCCGCGGAACTCGCCGCCGCCTATGTGCTGCTCGCCTCCGAGGATGGTTCCTACATCTCAGGCGCCGTCCTCCCCGTCACCGGCGGCAAGGGACTGTGAAGGCGCAGGAGAAACCACAAAGACCAGCAATATCGGCAACGAACAACAGGAGGAAGCATGACGCAGGAAAACCAGCAGGCTGAACCCGGGGCCGCTCCCGGCGGCTACGGCACCCCCACGGCCGAGCAGGAGGCGGCCGGAGCTCAGGGCGGCCAGGGACAGCAGTCCAGCGGCGGCACTTCTTCCGCCGGCGTGGACACCAACGACCCGCAGTCCGGAACGGGCCAGGAGCCCGTTCCGCATGACATGGACCTTCCCTCCAGCGCAGCCGAGATCGATGAGTCCAATGACGATTCCCAGGGCTCGGCGCCGGTGTCGTCCGAGTCCGGCCAGGAGGCCACGGGCATCCCGGACGGCAGCGGAAATGACCTGCCGCAGGAAAAGTCGCCCAACGACGACGGCGAGAACTTCGACGCCGGCTAAAAAGGGCCCGATCAGCCGGCCCCTGCCGCCACTGCCCTCCCGGCAGCGGCAGCAGGGGTTTGCTGTTTCCGGGGTATCGGAGGGGGAATAGATCCTGCCCGGCTGGGTACGGAATATGCAATACCAACGTGCCGGGAAACGGGCAGCAGCATGCACCGGGTGCTGCCTGCCGGTGCCAACTTCGTTGCCGGGAGGGTGGACTGTGGCCAGGAGAACTTCGGAACAGTGGGCGCGGCACCAGGACCGGCCGGACAAAGTGGCGGTGGACGTCCTGATACCCACCTGCAACCGTCCGGCGGAGCTCGCGGTCACCCTCGCGGGACTGGCCGCGCAGTCGGAGCCGTCGTTCGCCGTCCTGGTCAGTGACCAGTCCGCGGGCCAGCCCGCTTGGGAACACCCTGCCGCCGCCGCCATGGTGCGGGTGCTGGAGGCGCAGGGCCGTCCCGTGACGCTGCTGCGGCACCTGCCCCGGCGCGGACTGGCCGAACACCGGCAGTTCCTGTTGGACCAGTCCACGGCCGGCCAGTGCCTCTTCCTGGACGATGATGTGTGGCTGGAGCCGGGAGCGCTGGAGCGGCTGAGCGGGGCACTGGACCGGCTGCAATGCGGCTTTGTCGGCATGGCCCCGCAGGGGTTGTCCTTCCTGGACGACCGGAGGCCGGAACAGACCGCCCCCTTCGAGGCGTGGCAGGGCCCGGTGGTCCCTGAGCGCATCCGGCCCGGTGACCCGGGTTTTGAGCGGTGGCCGCTGCACAGCGCTGCCAATCTCAGCCACCTCGGTGCGGACCTGTCGCTGCAGCCGGGCGAGTGGGTGCCCTACCGTGTGGCGTGGCTGGGTGGCTGCGTCCTGTACCGCAGGGAGGCGCTGAACGACGCCGGCGGCTTCCGCTTCTGGACAAGCCTTCCGGCCGACCACGCCGGCGAGGACGTCGTGGCGCAGTGGCGGGTGATGGAACGGTACGGCGGGGCGGGCATCCTGCCCTCGGGTGCGGTCCATCTGGAGTCACCCACCACCGTCACGGACCGGCGCGTGGAGGCGTACGACGTGGTCCTCGGGCAGGAGTCTGCCCGGACGCCCTAGCAGTACCCCCGGGTCCCGTCCTGGTGCCCGGGGGAACCACACGTCGTCGTCCATGATCCGCGTGGCCAGCCCGCCGGCAGGGGACGCCCGGTAGATATGCCCATCATCCCCTGAGGCAAGCCAGAGTTCTCACTGCTGGCCTGGCCGCAGGAGGCGCACGGCGTGGATCAGTCCTTGCTGCTGAAGGCGGCGTCGAAGCTGGTTTGTGAGGCGGGGAAGTCGAACTTTTTGAGGTTGGCGAGGGCTTCGGGCGCGCCGTGGAGGCGGTCCATGCCGGCGTCTTCCCATTCGATGCTGATGGGTCCGTCGTAGCCGATGGCGGCCAGGGCCCGGAAGGAGGCTTCCCAGGGGACGTCGCCGCGGCCTGCGGAGACGAAGTCCCAGCCGCGGCGGGGGTCGCCCCAGGGCAGGTGGGAGCCGAGGACGGTGTTGCGTCCGGTTTGGCGGATCTTGGTGTCCTTGCAGTCCACGTGGTAGATCCGGTCCTTGAAGTCCCAGATGAAGGAGACGGGGTCGATGCCCTGCCACAGCATGTGGGAGGGGTCCCAGTTCAGGCCGAACGCTTCGCGGTGGCCGATGGCTTCGAGGGTGCGGACGGTGGTCCAGTAGTCGTAGGCGATTTCGGAGGGGTGGACTTCGTGGGCGAAGCGGACGCCGTTTTCGTCGAAGACGTCCAGGATGGGGTTCCAGCGGTCGGCGAAGTCCTGGTAGCCGGCGTCGATGACTTTCTCGGGGACGGGCGGGAACATGGCGACGTATTGCCAGATGGAGGAGCCGGTGAACCCGACGACGGTGTCCACGCCGAGGGCTTTGGCGAGCCGGGCGGTGTGTTTGAGTTCCTCGGC